>JAQCBB010000022.1 GCA_027621535.1 Pseudomonadota bacterium
ATGTTCATAATAAAAGCTTGCTATAATTTGCATTCTGCCGGGATGGCGGAACTGGTAGACGCACGGGATTCAAAATCCCGCGCTGGCGACAGCGTGCGAGTTCGATTCTCGCTCCCGGCACCATCTAAAGTGTATCAAATTATTCATGACATGACATGATTGAAAATAAATTTAACAAACTAAAAGATATTCAAACAATAATTATTCGGCCTAATCCTGCTATGCCTTGGCATATCATTAAAAAAGTATATCTAATGTTTGGATGTTTTATTCTTTTAATTGCAATCGCTTTATCTTATGTTAATTTATATTTGGCGATTCCTTTTTACGGCATAGAATTTATAATTCTTGGGTATGCACTATATATTACCGCTTTAAAAAGCACTTATTATGAAGAAATCGTTGTAGGTCCCCATAATATCAAGGTGCGTTTTGTGATGCGAAAAAATGTGAAAGAGTATAATCTGGTCAAAGATTGGACAAATTTTCAATATTTCCCGCCAACTAAATTAAAGCACTCGATATTATATTTTGTGCACAAGAATAAAAAAATTGTTTTAGGACAAAGAGTTACCGATGAAGAACGCGAAAAGTTAAAAAATATTATAAAATTATTTTAGTTTTTTTGTTGACAAGATTGTTACAAATTAGTTAAATTTAGAGCGGTATAATTTATAGCGAACTTAGTTTATTATTAACGGTCATTGTGAAACAAAAGTTTAAATTCTTTAATACCCTTAAAAATAACGTATTTGTGAAGAGAGAGATATGACAAGTATTTTCAAAAAATTAATTCAAGTAATATTTCTTTTGACTTTACCACTAGGAGTCATTGCTGAGTGGGGGTTAAATATGGGGTCAGGCGTTACCCCAATTAGTCAAAAGGTTTATGACATGCACATGATCTCACTGACAGTAGTAACGGTCATTGGTATTTTAGTTTTTGGTGTAATGTTCTGGTCAATTTTTCATCATAGAAAATCCCGTGGGGTTAAACCTGCTCAATTTTCGCATAGCACAACAGTTGAGGTGATATGGACGACTATACCTTTGATTATTATCATTGGACTTGCAATTCCAGCTACTAAGCTACTCATCGAAATGGATGATACTTCTGATTCTGCTCTTACAGTTAAGGCTGTGGGTTATCAGTGGAAATGGAAATACGAATATCTTGAGGATGACTTGACTATTTATAGTAATTTAGACGAAAAAAGTGTTGAGCTTAGCCAGAGAGTTGACGGGGTTAATCCTATGGAACACGAAAACTATCTTCTTGATGTTGATGAGCCGCTTGTATTGCCAACGAATACCAAAATCAGAATTTTAACTACAGCGAATGACGTCATTCATGCGTGGTGGGTTCCTGATCTTGGTTGGAAACGTGACGCGATCCCTGGTTTTATTAATGATAACTGGACAATGATTAACGAACCAGGAACATATCGAGGCCAATGCACCGAAATCTGTGGAAAAGGTCATGGATACATGCCAATCGTTGTAAAAGCTGTATCAATGGAGGAATATAAAACCTGGGTAGCCGAAAAGAAAGAATCACAAGAAGCTACAGCAGCAGCATCTAATAAAGAGATGTCAATGGAAGAATTAATGACGAAAGGTGAGGTAGTTTATAAAGCAAATTGCTTGGCATGTCACCAAGCAAACGGTCAAGGAATTCAGGGCGTTTTCCCAGCTCTAGCCGGCAGTCAAATTGCTATAAAACCTGAAAATATTAAAACACACATTACACATATCCTGTATGGTAAGAATTTAATGCCAGCTTTTGGTGAGCAGCTTAATGACGGTGACATTGCGGCAGTTACAACCTATGAAAGAAATGCTTGGGGTAATGATACTGGCGATATGATTCAGGCGTCTGACATCAAAGCAGAAAGAAAATAATTTTTATTTTATTTTAGTTAGATATTTTATGAGGAAATATTATGAGTACATTAGCACACGAACATGATCATCATCATTCTCCATCGGGACTGAAGCGTTGGTTTTTTTCAACCAATCATAAAGATATTGGAACGTTATATTTAATATTTTCACTGATGATGTTTTTTATCGGCGGTGCAATGGCAATGATCATAAGAGCCGAACTGTTTCAGCCTGGGTTACAGTTTGTTGACCCGCAATTTTATAATTCTATGGTTACCGTTCATGCCCTCATCATGATATTTGGTGCCGTTATGCCCGCAGGAGTAGGCCTTGCAAACTGGATGATCCCACTCATGATCGGAGCTCCAGATATGGCATTGCCAAGAATGAATAATATGAGTTTTTGGATTTTACCTTTTGGTTTTGCTCTATTAATTAGTACTTTATTTATGAATGGTGGTGGTCCTGCTGGTGGATGGACAATGTATCCACCACTTGTATTACAACTGGGTGACGCATTTCCATTCTTAATTTTTACAGTCCACATTTTGGGTGTGTCATCTATCATGGGCGCAATTAATATTATCGCTACAGTATTTAACATGAGAGCTCCTGGTATGACATTAATGAAAATGCCACTTTTTGTATGGACTTGGGTCATTACTGCGTTTTTATTAATTGCCTCACTTCCTGTTCTTGCTGGAGCTGTAACAATGCTTTTAACTGATAAGTATTTTGGAACAAGTTTTTTTAGTGCAGCTGGTGGCGGAGATCCTGTCTTATTCCAGCATATTTTCTGGTTCTTTGGACATCCTGAGGTGTATATTCTTGCTCTACCAGCATTTGGAATTATCTCAACAATTATTCCAACCTTCTCAAGAAAACCATTATTTGGATATGCGTCGATGGTTTATGCAACTGCATCGATCGCAATACTCTCATTTTTTGTTTGGGCACACCATATGTTCACTGTAGGTATGCCAATCAAAGGTGAATTGTTCTTTATGTATGCAACAATGTTAATCTCAGTTCCAACAGGTGTGAAGGTATTCAATTGGATGGCAACAATGTGGAAGGGTGCGATGACATTTGAAACGCCAATGTTATTCTCGATTGCTTTTGTAATCTTATTTACTATTGGCGGTTTTTCTGGATTAATGCTCGGTATAACACCTGTAGATTTTCAATACCATGATACTTACTTTGTTGTTGCTCACTTTCATTATGTACTCCTAACTGGAGCCGTATTCGCTTTAATGGCTGCAGTTTACTATTGGTTACCAAAATGGACAGGATACATGTATGACGAAAAACTTGGAAAGATCCACTTTTGGTTATCTACTATTGCGGCAAATGTACTTTTCTTTCCTCAGCACTTTTTAGGCTTAGCGGGAATGCCAAGAAGAATTCCTGACTACAATATTCAATTTGCTGATTTTAATATGATCTCAAGTATTGGTGGTTTTGCATATGGGTTAAGTCAGTTACTGTTTGTCTATATTGTGATTAAGTGTGCCTTAGGTGGTAAAAAAGCTAAAGCACAAGCATGGGAAGGTGCAAAAGGATTGGAATGGACAGTTCCATCACCAGCACCATTCCACACATTTGAAACACCACCTAAACTTACAAAGGCAATGTTAGAATATTAATCTAAATGGCTTTGTCTGAGCAAGATAGAAAAAAATTAAGTAAAAAGAATAAGCGTTTAGCGATTGTTTTAGGTTTAATTGCTTTTTCTTTTTACTTTTTCTTTGTTATAAGTTATTTGTAAAATGACTACAAATCAAAGAGGTATAAACAAAACTACAACAATTTTATTTATTGTTACGGTATTAATGTTTGGTTTTGGTTATGCAATGGTCCCTTTATATGACGCATTTTGCCAAATAACGGGTTTAAATGGGAAAACGCAAAGAGTGACTGAAGGTGCAGGGGAGGCGTCACCTATTCTAGAACGAGAAGTACGTATACTTTTTGATTCTAATGTGAACGGTGATTTACCATGGAAGCTAAAACCTACCGTGAAATCAATCAAAGTTCAACCAGGTAAGTTTTATGATGCCACATACACTGTAACAAATATGGCGAATGTTGCTGTTGTTGGTCAAGCCATACCAAGTGTATCTCCTCAAATTGCATCCTTGTATTTTAAAAAGTCAGAGTGTTTTTGTTTTGTGAACCAGCTTTTGGAGCCAGGTGAATCAAAAGACATGCTGGTAAGATTTGAGGTGGACCAAGATTTGCCCATTGATGTAGGAGCGCTAACACTCTCGTACACATTTTTTAGAGCAAAAGGTAATAATTCGTAAATTTTTATTAGGATAAATTATGGCAACTAAAGATATTTATTATGTTCCTGAGGGTAGCAAATGGCCAATATTTGGAAGTTTTGCTTTGTTTGTATTGTTTATTGGAGGAGCCTTACTCTTCAACGGTAATACAAATGCTCATACAGTTTTATATATAGGGGTTGCGCTCGTTGCTTACATGTTTGTTGGTTGGTTCAATGACGTTATTGGTGAGAGTCGTTCAGGAAAATACAGTCAGCAAGTTGATGTTAGTTTCCGTATGGGTATGGGTTGGTTTATCTTTTCAGAAGTTATGTTCTTTGCAGCATTTTTTGGAGCTCTATTTTATGCGAGAATGTTTTCAATTCCATGGTTAGGTGGTCTAGGATCAGGTACAGCAACCCATGAATTCTTATGGTCAACATTTGAAGCTGCTTGGCCGTTAAGTGTTACACCTGACCCAACAAATTTTGACCAACCCAAAGATGTGATTCCTGCATTTGGCGTGCCAGCGATTAATACCCTGATTTTACTAACTAGTGGTGTTACAGTTACCATTGCTCATTGGGCTCTTAAAGCAAACAAAAGATCCACATTAAATTTATGGTTAGCGGCTACGGTTATTCTTGGTTTTGTATTTGTTTATTTTCAAGCTGAAGAGTATGCGCACGCATATGGCGATTTAAATTTAAAACTGAGTTCTGGCATATACGGTTCTACCTTTTATATGCTGACTGGTTTCCATGGTTTCCATGTAACAATGGGTGCGGTTATGCTTCTAGTAATTTTACTGAGAAGCTTCAAAGGGCACTTTAGCAAAAAAGATCATTTTGCATTTGAAGCTGTTGCTTGGTATTGGCACTTTGTGGATGTAGTCTGGTTAGGATTATTTATTTTCGTCTACTGGGTTTAATTGATAATTTAAAAAAAACGCTACCTTTGGGTAGCTTTTTTTTAATAATGATTTGGGACAATAAGTCCAAATTTAAAACCAATCATAATCATTAAAAATAAGATTACAGATAAAGTAACTCGAATTGTAAGTGAGGTGACCATTTTTTTTGATTGATCCATATCTTTCATAAGAAAATGAAGGCCACTTGTTAATGATAAAATAACAACTATTAAAAGAATGATTACGATTGATTTATAAATTGATTGAATATCCACCTAACAATATTATAGGAACATAAGACTCATTGAAAGAAAAAAATAAATCAATTTTTATAAATATATTATTTGTTATTTCTTTCTTCACCTTAATTCGTCTAGGTTTCTGGCAACTGGATCGAGCTGATCAAAAAAATGAGATTAATCAAAATTTTATTGAAAGACAATCTGAAGAGGAAATATCAGACCAAGGCTTAATCAATGAAGAAAACCTCTGGAGAAAATTTAAACTCAATGGTGAATTTTTAAACATTAATTTTTTTCTTGATAACCAAATGTATAGACGGAATGCAGGCTATACAGTATTTACTCCATTTTTAACATCAGAGGGTTTGACCATTCTAGTAAACCGTGGCTGGCATCCATTACTTGAGTCTCGCAATGAGGTTCCTTTAATTGAAAATATCAGCGGACCAAAAACAATTACTGGTATTCTGTCTCCAATTCCATCGCATGGGATTATTCTTACGGATCAAAATATAGAGTTGATAGATACTAGTTCTGTTCGCATACAGCGAATGGATCTAAGTGAAATTAAAAATATGATTAAGATCGAAGATCTGGAGATTAATAGTTTGGTATTAACGTTGGAGAGGCCGATTGATCAAAATTTAGTAAAACATTTAGTTTTACCTGTTTCTAATTCAGAAAAAAATTATGGTTATGCATTTCAATGGTTTGCATTTGCAGCAACTCTTCTTATTATCTTTATAGTTTTAAGGAAAAAATCTAAATGATTTCAAAGGTTACTAAGGCAAGAATTTTTTTAGTTGTCATCATTATATTATTTACAGCTCCATTTCTGAGTTCCTGGTATTTGGTTTTCTTTACCGATTTTAAAAAAAATGATCTTGGCTTACAAAATGGCGAGTTAATTATTCCAGTGATTGAAGTTGGTCCAATAAAAACAGTTTCTATTGGTGAAAATAATCAAGAAATGTTGATTGGTAAGTGGACTATTTCAGGATTTGTAGAAGGCGAATGTGATAGCCGATGTCAGGAATTGCTCTACAAGATTAGACAATTACGTTTAGCGCTTGGTAAAAATTTAGATAAGGTGGGGAGACTTATTTTTAGTAATCATGCATCAATATTAAATTTTGATGCTGAGTTTAAGGGCCAAAAAGTTGTCATTGATTCATCTGAGCTAGAAAGAGTTAATCAGTTATTTTCTAACATTCCTGATTTTGATCAAAATGATATTTTTTTAATTGATCCTTATGGTTTTGTAATGATGAGATATAAACGCGACGTAGAGCCTCGAAAAATTATCAAAGATATTGAAAGGCTTATCAAGCACTCATCTTAGACTTTCAATAAGTTTGTCCAGGTTTTGATAATTTATTTCCCCAATTATTGTACTCTGGATTATTTGCTGTTTGTTGGTGATGATAGTCGTTGGAGTTAATCTCACTTTATTGAATTTTTCTAGTATTTTTCCATCCGAATCCAATGCTATTTTAAAGGGAATCTGATTTTTGTCTTTAAAATTAATAACTCTGCTTGGCAGGTCATATGGCATTGCTACCGCAATTAACTCAATATCATTTTTATATTTGTCGTGAATTTTCGTAAGAATGGGCATTTCTTTAATACAAGTTGAGCAATCAGTTGCCCAAAAGTTAAGTATGACAATTTTATCTTCGAGGTTTTTTGAAAGTAGCTTATCATCACCTAAGATATTAAATTCTAATTCAGGCAATGCCCTAGGTTTATTTACAAAAAAAAGACCTAAAAGAATTAAAAGAATGAATAAAACTAATAATATTTTTTTTTTATTTTCACGCATCACTTTATTAAGACTTTGATATAATCAGACGTTCAAATTTTATCAATAAAAAAATTAATTTTAAAGACATGAATTTTTATAAAAAACTCACTCTATATGCTTTACTCCTTGCGTTAATTGTTGTCTCATTTGGAGCATACGTTCGTTTAACGGATGCGGGTTTAGGTTGCCCTGATTGGCCAGGATGTTATGGAACATTGTCTGTACCGCAGAGTATAGAGGCTATAGAGCAAGCCCAATCTTTTTATCCTGATAGTCTAATTGAAACTGACAAAGCGTGGATAGAAATGATTCATCGTTATATTGCAGGAATTCTTGGCGTAATGATTTTATTAATCACTATTTTGTCTTATAAATTTAAAAATCAAATTAATTATTCTATTAAATGGCCCGTTTTTCTATTATTGTTAGTTATCTTTCAAGCTGCTTTAGGAATGTGGACTGTGACCATGCTATTAAAACCGGCGATTGTTTCAACACATCTGATTGGTGGCATGTCTGTTCTGGCAATTTTGACTTATTTAATGCATCGAAATTATGGCACCCATAGAGAAAGTTTTGTTAAACATAAGTCTGAGCGTCGTGTGATTCGTTTTTCGCTAGTTCTTTTATTTATTCAGATTGCATTAGGGGGGTGGACAAGTACAAATTATGCAGCCTTAGCGTGCACTGATTATCCAACTTGTCATGGAGAATTAATTCCTGATATGGATTTTGTTAATGCTTTCACTATTTTTAGAGAGCTTGGTGTTACATCGCTGGGTGAGCCTTTGTCACTCCAAGCCTTGCATGCTATTCAATGGGTTCATCGTGTTGGTGCTATTGTGATATTAATCTATTTTTTATTCGTCGCTTATTTACTAAAGATTAATGAAGGCTTTAATTTTTGGAGAAACATTTTAATATTAGCTGTTGTTTTACAGTTTATTATTGGAATTGCAAATTTACTATTACATTTACCTATTGTATTAGCTACCCTGCATAATCTGGGAGCCGCAATTCTTGTGGTTATACTGGTTGGAATCAACTCAAGGATTACGAGGCCATGGCAACAAAGCTAAACATAATAAATTCGCGATCATTTTTCAGTCTTGAGGCTTTTAAAAGTTTTTATGCACTGACAAAGCCAAGGGTATGTGCTCTTATTGTTTTTACAGCAATTATTGGAATGTTTTTGGCTACTCCAGGCATGGTTCCATTAGATATTTTATTTTTTTCATCTATTGGAATTGCATTTGTATCCGGAGCTGCCGCTGCTTTCAATTGTTTAATTGAAGAAAAGATAGATGCAAAGATGGCGAGAACAAGGGGTCGTCCTTTACCACTGGGGCAAGTCTCACAAAAAGAAACCGTCATTTTCTCAGTGTTGCTTGGAGGATTTGGCCTGCTGATACTTTATTTTTTTGTTAATTCACTAACTATGTGGCTTACTTTAGCAACTTTTTTTGCGTATGCGGTCATATATACAATTTTTTTAAAACCGGCAACGCCGATGAATATTGTGATTGGTGGAGCATCAGGTGCAATGCCCCCTTTACTTGGATGGGCAGCAGTCACTAATCAAGTTACTCCTGAGGCATTAATTTTATTTTTAATTATCTTTTGTTGGACTCCTCCTCATTTTTGGGCGCTAGCTTTATATCGACGCAAAGAATATGAGAAAGTAGGGATGCCCATGCTTCCCGTCACTCATGGTGAAAAATATACTCGCCTTCAAATTGTTTTGTATACAATTATTTTAGTAATTGTGACCATGATGCCTTTCAGTGTTGGCATGTCAGGACTGATCTATATTATCTTTGCAACTCTGTTAAATGCCTATTTCTTGTACTACACGGTGATGCTATATCGTCAATATTCTGATAAACTATCGATGAAAATATTCAGGTATTCCATATGGTATCTGGGACTTATTTTTTTAGCATTTTTAGTAGATCATTATTTTAAATTTAAATTTATTTAGTAGATTTTAGATATGAAGGATTGTTATGAGTAAAAATAGTAATTTAAGAAGCGTTATTGAAACCACTGCAGTTGTTATTGGAAGTTTTGTTGCTGCTATTGTACTAATTGTATTGCTAACAAAAGATTATTCGTCTGGCGCTGCACAAGCCCCTGCAAAGTTAGTGGATGCCCCAACAACCCAGCCTGTGGCTCAAGTGGCAGTTGCCGATGAAACAACTTCAGATGAAACTGCTTCTGGTTCTATTGATGCGAAAAAAATTATTGCTGCAAACTGTGCTATGTGTCATGAGGGTGGATTGATGGGATCTCCAAAAATTAGAAATGCAGAACAATGGGCCCCACGAATAGCACAAGGAAAAGATACTCTAGTCCTAAATGCTATTAACGGAATTCGTCAAATGCCAGCTCGTGGAGGAAATGCCAAACTTTCTGATGAGGAAGTAGCTGCAGCTGTTATTGATATGGCAAATGCTTCTGGCGCAAACTTTTAGTTTATAAGTTATTTTCTTTAAATGGCAGCTTATGCAATTGGAGATGTGCAAGGGTGCCATTTTTCATTTCTAGATCTACTAAATCGTATCAAATTTAGTTCTGATTGCGATGAAATTTTTTTCGTGGGTGACTTAGTCAATCGAGGGAAAAATTCAAAGTTATTCGCAGAATGGTGTTTGAGTAATCGAGCAAATATCAAAACAGTTTTGGGTAATCATGATTTACATTTTATGGCTGTTTATTTCGGGCAAAAGCAGCAAAATAAATCCGACACCTTAGATGAATTACTAAACTCAAAAAAAATATCTACTTTCATAGAGTGGATTTACCAACAACCCTTAGTGATAGATTATAAAAATTATTTAATTGTTCATGCCGGTATTTATCCCGACTGGAGTATGAATCAATCAATAGATTTATCAAAAAAAGTACACGAGGAATTAATTTCAGAGCCTGAAAATTTTTTGTTCAAAATGTATGGAAACGATCCAGGTTTCTGGAGCGATGATTTAGATATTTTTTTAAAATTAAGAATGACAATAAATATTATGACTCGTATGCGTATGTTAAATTCTGACTTATCTCTAGAATATAGCTACAAAGGCAAGATCTCAAAAGTAAATAATGACAAATTTTATCCAAAACCTTGGTTTGATTTCAAAAGATTGGATTCAAGTAAAAAGATTATCACAGGACACTGGTCTGCGATTGATGTTTATCGTCATCAATATGGCACATCTATTGATAGTGGCTGTGTATGGGGTAACGCACTTACTGCGCTTTGTCTCGAGACTGAAGAGTTATTTCAAGTACCAGCACATCCTGATGACCTAATCATTTAACTTAAAGCCTATTAAACTTTCAATATCAGTAATACTTGGATTATGATTTTGACCTCCTTTTGATTTTACTTTGAGTGCTGCTAGAGCTGATGCCAGTTCGCCTGTTTTATTCCAATCCCAATGATGAGTTATGCCATAAGCAATCCCTGCTCGGTAAGCATCACCACATCCAGTGGGATCAATTGGATTTGAGACTTTAAAAGCTGGAATATTTATCTCTTTATCATTTGAGATGATGATTGAACCAGATGCACCTTTTGTAATAATCAAAGCATCAACTTGATGACCGATTTCTTTAAACGACAAACCAGAGTTTTTACTAAGCATTTCAGCCTCATAGTCATTTACTGTGATGTATGTGGCTTTGTTTATAAAATTTAACAATTCATCTTTATTAAACATGGGTAATCCCTGACCTGGGTCAAAAATAAAGGGTATTTCGCGATGAAAAGACTGTTCTGCATGTTCAATCATGCCTTCTTTGCCATCAGGAGATATTAAAATTAGTTGAATATTTTCCTTAATATCCATAATTGTATTTAAATGGCTTTTAGACATTGCACCAGGGTGAAAGGCAGTAATTTGATTATCATCTAAGTCAGTTGTAATGAAGGCCTGAGCTGTAAAATCATCATTGAAGGGTTTGATAAAATTTGATTTTATTTGGTTTTTTGTTAACCAAGATTGATAAGGCTCAAAGTCCTTACCCACCGTACTCATAATTTTAAAGTCAGCTTTTATTAAATTTAAGTTGTAGCCAATATTTCCTGCTGTTCCACCAAAGTTTTTCACCATATCTGGAACATAGAATGCAACACTTAGCTTATGAATTTGGTCAGGCATAATATGATTTTTAAAATAATCATGAAAAACCATTATTGAATCAAAGGCCATAGAGCCACATACTAATATACTCACAAAAACTCCAAACTAAGGTTTATAAATAACAAGAAATACTAAAGCAATAAGAATAATTACCGGAACCTCATTAAATATTCGATAAAAAACATGATTGAGATGGTTTTTATCATATTTAAAAAGATTGAGAAATTTCCAACAATAAAAATGATAAATCACAAGAAAAAAAACTAAAATTAATTTATAGGTGAGCCATTGCCCTTGGTAAGGATAATTATAAATCAATAATAATCCAAAAAAAATAGTAAGGATTCCTCCTGGAGTCATGATGCCATAAAATAATTTTCTTTCCATAACCTTAAAGCGATCATTGCTGATTTTATCTTTTGCCTCAGCATGGTAAACGTATAGGCGAGGTAAATAAAACAAACCTGCAAACCAGGTCACCATAAAAATAATATGTAGTGATTTCATCCAAAGCATAATTCGTTATATTTTACATGAATACTGAATAACCCTACTTCCGGTATCGTTGATTCAAATACTCTCGCATGGTATTCTTAGATTTTTAATTTATAAAATTAATGAACGCACCAATTTCAACTGATTTCCTCAAAGCTCAATCAAAATTTTCTAGTAAAATTCGAGAGATTCCATATAACTATACTTCGTTTTCAGATAAAGAAATAGTTTTTCGTTTTCTTGGTGAGGAGATGTGGAAGCTCATTGAAGAGCTTCGAAATGAGCGTAAAACAGGTATGTCAGCAAGAATGCTCTTTGAAGTATTGGGAGATCTTTGGGTTGTAACAAGAAACCCATACCTTGAAGATGATTTACTGGAGAATCCTAGACGACTTAAACTGCTGATCGACGCACTTCATCATAGAATTAACTCTATTGAGTCAAGAAGTTTTGGGAATATAAAAGTTTCTCAATTAGTCATATCATCAAGAAAAGCTGTTGACGATTTTGAGGCATCTTTTGCTAATACAAAACTAATGCGAAAAAGAGTTCTTAAGCTTTTAGGAAAATATACTCGAAAAGATAATATTCAATTTGATGGTTTAGCTAGAGTGTCTCATGTGACAGACGCAACAGATTGGAGAGTTGAATTTCCATTTGTGGTAATAAATCCTGATACTGAAAATGAAATTCCTTTGTTGGTTAAAAAAATCATAGAACTTGGTCTGACAATTATTCCTCGTGGCGGAGGAACAGGATATACCGGCGGTGCTATTCCATTAACCAAAATGTCTGCGGTGATTAATACCGAAAAACTAGATTCTATTTCTGCAGTTGAAAATGTAGATTTACCAGGTGTTTACTCTAAAGTGCCAGTTATATATTGTGGAGCAGGAGCTGTTACACGAAGGGTTATGGAAGCTGCAAATTTTGCAGGCCTAGAGTTTGCTACTGATCCAACATCAGCAGATTCATGCTGCATCGGCGGCAATGTAGCAATGAATGCAGGCGGTAAAAAAGCTGTCTTGTGGGGAACTGCTCTTGATAATTTAGCATCATGGAAAATGGTTGATCCTAATGGAAATTGGGTGATTGTTAAGCGTCTTGATCATAATTTGGGAAAGATTCATGATATTGATTTAGCAAAGTTTGAAATATCTTTTCTTGATCCGTTAACATCAAAAGATATAAAAGCAAAAGAAATTCTTGAGATTCCTGGAAATAGATTTAGGAAAATTGGACTTGGAAAAGATGTTACTGATAAATTTTTAAGCGGCTTACCTGGTGTGCAAAAAGAAGGTTGTGATGGCCTTATAACTTCAGCAACCTTCATTCTTCATAAGATGCCAGCGCACATTCGAACAGTATGCTTAGAGTTTTTTGGACTGGTTGCAGATGCAGTGCCAGCGATTGTTGAAATTAAAAAATATATTGATGATACCTATGGTGTCGTTCTTGCAGGTTTGGAGCATTTAGATAACCGTTATATAAAAGCAGTAGGTTATTCCACAAAAGCATCTAGAACAGAAAGACCTAAAATGGTCCTAATTGCAGATATTGCTTCAGAGAATCAAGACCTTGTTGGAAAGGTTTCATCACATATTATTACTATCGCCAATCGAAGATTTGGCGAGGGCTTTGTGGCGGTATCTCCAGAAGCAAGAAAGAAATTCTGGGCAGATCGAGCAAAAACAGCTGCAATTGCTCAACACACCAATGCTTTCAAAATCAATGAGGATGTTGTCATCCCTTTGGAACGCCTCGGAGATTACTCAAATGCGATTGAGCGCTTAAATATCGAATTGTCATTAAATAATAAATTGATGATTCTTGAGGACGTTGTTAATTTTATTCAGAATTTTAAAGCTGGCGTTGATGATGAAGATTTTAATGAAGAGCTTTTCATTGAGAAAAAAAGTGTAGCAATTCAATTAATTGAAAGAGTCCATGCGAAATGGAATTGGCTATTATCATCACAGGATCTCAAGGGTACAGATTATAATTTTTATTTGAATCATGAAGCCAGTTTTCCGGATTTATCAATCATAGAATTAATTCAGACTGGAGAGATCAGGGTCTCTTGGAAACTCGAGGTGCTTGATCAATTAAAAGATATTTTCTCTGGTAGGGAATTTGAGAGAATTATTCAAGGAATTGTAAATACACATCAAAAAAAATTAAAATCTAGATTATTTATTGCGCTTCATATGCATGCAGGTGATGGAAATGTTCATACGAATATTCCAGTTAATTCAGATGATTATCATATGATGCGTGATGCTCAGATTGCTGTTTCACGCATTATGAGTTTAGCTAAGAGTCTTGATGGAGTGATTTCTGGCGAGCATGGTATCGGAATTACCAAAATGGAGTTTTTGGATCAAGAAACTATTGATGTATTTAAAAAATATAAAGATAAAGTTGATCCAAATGGTCATTTTAATAAGGGAAAATTACTCCCAGGTTCTGGCTTAAGAAATGCCTACACCCCAAGTTTTGGATTGCTGGAAGAAGAATCCATCATTATGGAACAATCAGAAATGGGAGAGATTGCTGACTCTATTAGCTCTTGTTTAAGATGTGGTAAATGCAAGCCTGTTTGTGCCACCCATGTTCCAAGAGCCAACTTGATGTACAGCCCAAGGAATAAAATTCTTGGCACATCATTATTAATTGAAGCATTTTTGTATGAGGAACAAACTCGTCGAGGTATATCTATAAAACATTTCGAAGAGTTTAATGATGTTGCTGATCATTGCACGGTTTGCCATAAGTGCCTCAATCCATGTCCAGTTAATATTGATTTCGGTGAAGTCACTATACAAATGAGAAATTTCTTACGTAAACAGAATAAGAAAAAATTTAATTTAGGTAGTTTTGTGGGAATGACTTATCTAAATTTAAAAGACCCTAGAAGTATTCAGTTAATGCACTCAGTCATGATAAATTTTGGTTATAAAGCTCAAACTTTTGTACATAAAATTATTAAAAAATTAACATTTGGAAATGGGCTTTTTAAGAAAAACCCACCAGCAACGGTTGGGAAAAGCAGTATTGCTTCTCAAGTAATTCACTTTATTAATCGCCCCATGCCAAAAAATGTTCCTACCAAAACTTCAAGAGCAATGTTAGGAATTGAAGATGATAAGATTGTGCCAATTATTCGCAATCATACAAAAGTAACTGATGAATCTGACGCTGTATTTTATTTTCCTGGTTGCGGATCTGAAAGATTATTTTCACAAGTTGGTTTGGCAACACAGGCAATGTTATATGAAGTTGGTGCTATTACTGTGCTGCCCCCCGGGTATTTGTGTTGTGGCTACCCCCAAACCTCTTCCGGAGATATTGAAAAAGGACATGAAATATCTTCTGAGAATCGTGTGCAGTTTCATAGAATTGCCAATACTCTTAATTATTTAGATATTAAGACTGTAATTGTCTCATGTGGAACGTGTATGGATCAGTTATCCAAATATCAATTTGAGAATATTTTTCCTGGATGTAGGCTACTAGATATTCATGAATACCTGTTAGAAAAAAAAGTAAAAATAAATAATGTTTCAGGTGTGAAATATATGTATCATGAGCCATGCCATAATCCAATGAAAACATATTCATCTGCAACTGTTACAAGTGGGCTTATTGGATCTGATGTGCCAAAAAATGATCGCTGCTGTGGTGAAGCTGGAACATTTGCGGTGACCAGACCTGACATTGCAACACAAGTCAAAATGAGAAAATCTGAAGAAATTATCAAAGATAAGCAAATGATTTCTGAGGGTAATAATGATCAAGTCAAAATATTAACATCTTGCCCTTCATGCCTGCAGGGACTTTCAAGATATGGAGACGAAACTGGAACGGATGCGGATTATATTGTTGTTGAGGTTGCTAAAAATAATTTAGGTGAAAATTGGTTGCAGGATTATGTTCAAAAAGCCAACAATGGTGGAATCGAGAAAGTGCTCCTTTAAAATATTATATAAAAGGCAGAAATATTCTTGTTGAGACACTTTGAACTACTCTAGTGATGGTGCGTTCTGTTTTTTCCGAAATGGTAAATGCAAAGTAATCAGTCCTACCAATCATTTTCCCAAATTCTCTTTCAAAACTAAGATTTGACTCATTCTCAGTTAAAGTATTTGTAATTAAAAAAGGATTCCCGCTTGCTTCTTTTTTTGAAGATAGTTTCCAAACAACCACTTCAATATTTCGAGCAACGTTATAAATATTTTGGGGATTGAGGCTATCAAACATATAAAAATCGATCTTATTTCCATGTGCTTGGAGAATCATAGTTTTGAGTCCGATAATTAAAGCTAAAACCCTATCACCCTCAAAATTTTCATCAAAAACTAAATTTAGTGCCTCAGTGTCTTTTTTGTTTTGAAGAGATTGAAAATTATCATCATGATCGCCGCTAAAAATCCAATTGACCATTGTTACAGCATCATCTATTGTAGATTTTTTAAGTTGATTCGGATTCCTTTTATAAAATTTCAATGCTAAAGTTTTTAGACTTTCTATATTTTCTCTTATTTCAAGATCCGCCATTCTGTCAAAGTCGGTCTTACCGAACTGATTGATTGTTCTTTTATCATATTGCGTCTTATCTGACTTAATGGTGTTTGAATTACATGCTGAGAGCAAAAGGGCAACTAAGAAAATGATGACATATTTTAATTTCATTTATGTGTGATTCTATCTTTTGGAAATATAAGTTTAAACTCTGTTCCTGATTTTCCATCGCTGATAATTTCAATAAATCCACTATGTCTATCTATGATATTTTGAACAATAGCCAAACCAAGACCTGTTCCGCCTGTATTTCTACTCCGATCTGTATTAACTCGATAAAATCGTTCTGTAACCCTGCTTATATGTTCTTTAGGGATACCAATGCCAGTATCCTTAACGCTTAATATGCCGGTAAATTTTTCTTCATACCAGGTCACTTTTATAAAACCCTTATCTGTATATCTAAAAGCATTGGAGATTAAATTTTGGAGCGCACTTTTGATTTCCATAACGGAGCCAATAAGATTTTTATTTGATTTTAATTCACATGAAAAAAAAATGTTTGTTTTATCATTATAGATATATAGATCTTCATTAATCTGTTCAAATAATTTAGGGATAAATATTTTTTCGTTTCTTATGTTTTTTTTCAATGCATCAATACTACTTAAAGTCATTAAATCCTTAATCAGGTAATTCATTCTTTCTGCTTGATTGATAAGTGATTCTATTAATTTAATACCTTCATTTTTCTTTATTTGTTTATTTAATAGTAATTCAGCGTTACCAAGTATCACTGTTAAAGGTGTTTTAAGCTCATGTGAAACATCAGAAATAAATTGTTTTCTTTTGTCCTCAAGGCGAGTTTCATTAACAATATCGCGGCAAATTAACAATTTACTATCAAAGCCAAATTTAATTAAATTAATTTGAAAATGATTATCATTAAAAATAATATTAATGGAATTATTATCTAAATCTCCCTCTATTAATTTTAAAAATTTTGTATTCCTAAGAAAATAATTAATAGGTTTTTTTATATCTTGTGGTAATTCAATGCTTAGCATATTTTGAATATTTTTATTGGCCCATAATATTTCATTGTGTTCATTTAGAGAGGCTACACCATCAGGCAAAGCTTGAGCGCCTCCTACAAATTGATCCAATGCTTTAGTTAAATCTTTTTTTGTAAGTATGTGATTTTTATATAATTTATATAGTTTTGAATAAATAGGCTCCCAATAATTATTACCAATCGGGAGTGAGGATAAGGTTGGTTTGTTAAGCCAGTTTTCTAATTTTATTAATGCCCTTATGTGATTAAAGATAAATAGGATAGTTAAAATACAAAAAGCAATAAACCCATAAATAATCGAGTAAAGTTGAAATATAATGAGAGAAATTATAAATGTAATTAAAAAGTAAAATAGGGCCATTAAGATAATTTTATTCAAAATGCTTTGCTTCTGAAATTTTGTATCCAGCACCTCTTATCGTTTCGATACTTGATGTAATCCCATAATCTCTTAGAGTTGCCCTTAGTCTTTTGATATGAACATCAACAGTTCTAAAATCAACCTCACTTTCATTGCTCCATATTTTTTCAACTATTCTCTCTCGAGTCATTACTCTTTGATTATTTGCTGATAGTATGTGTAGTAATTTAAATTCTGTTGGGCCAAGTTTAATTAAATTATCTTTGTATGTGACTACATAATTTTCAACATTAATAATTAGCCTTCCATATATAATTTTCTCATTAATTAAACCAGGTGAATTTCTTCTTAAGATAGCTTTGATCCTTGCAATGAGTTCTTTGGGGCTAAATGGTTTTGATAAATAATCATCTGCACCATAATCAAGGCCAAGAACTTTATCATTTTCTTGGTCTTTAGCGGTTAGCATGATTACAGGTATTTTTGATGAGCTATTGGACAAACGAATTCTTTTTAAAAAATCGATACCACTCATTCCAGGAAGCATCCAGTCAAGAATAATTAAATCAGGTTTGTTTGTATTTAGAGACTGCTCTGCAATTTCTGCATTTATAGCTCTGAGGGGTTTGAAATTATTATTATGTAAGTTTAAAGCAATCATTTCTAAAATTGCTTCCTCATCCTCAACAATTAGTATTTTAGGTTTATTCATATGGCATGTAGAAACTAATTAAAATTTATACATTATTGTAACTTAAATTAAATCATGATTTTTTTAATAAATACATGAGATAATTATGCAAATTTTGATTTTTTTTGAGTTTTGAATTAGGCTTTTTAGAGCTTCAATAAAATAAGGATAATATTATGTTCACTTTTCTCAATAAGGATAAAATCATTGCCGATGAAAAATTTAACCGTTGGCTTGTTCCTCCGGCTGCGCTGTTAATTCATTTATCTATTGGAATGATCTATGGTTTTAGTGTTTTTTGGAAAAGACTAACACAAGTTGTTGGAGTTGAATGTTCAGAGGACGTCAGTTTTTTACAAAGAATATTCGTAACTGATTGTGATTGGAAGATGAGTGATTTAGGATGGACCTTTTCTTTAGCAATTGTTTTTTTAGGAGCCTCAGCTGCTATTTTTGGACATTGGTTAGAGAAAGCAGGACCAAGAAAAGCTGGAGTTACTGCAGCTATTGCTTGGGGAGGTGGGTTGATCATTACATCTTTAGGAGTTTACTTACATCAATTATGGATTATATGGCTTGGCACCGGAGTTCTGGGAGGCATTGGCCTTGGGTTAGGTTATATATCCCCGGTATCAACCTTAATTAAGTGGTTTCCTGATAGAAGAGGTCTTGCTACAGGGATGGCCATCATGGGTTTTGGAGGAGGCGCTATGATTGGAAGCCCCTCAGCAGAGTATTTAATGAATAGTTTCTCAAGCATTAATGGCGCTGGTGTCTGGCAGACTTTTCTGATTATGGGTTCTGTTTATTTAATTGCAATGATGTTAGGTGCTTTTGGTTATCGAGTTCCTGCCGATGGTTGGAAGCCAGATGGATGGAAACCTCAGGTTAAAAAAAATAAGCTCATTACATCTGCAAATGTTCATGTTAAGAATGCTCATAAAACAAATCAGTTTTGGTTATTATGGATTGTATTATGTTTAAATGTTTCAGCTGGAATTGGTGTTCTTGGAGTTGCCTCCCCAATGTTCCAAGAAGTGGCAGCAAATATTTTTGAACCAGAAAAAATTGTTGCTATAGCAGCAGGATTTGTTGCCTTATTATCCCTATCAAATATTATAGGTCGAATTTTCTGGGCCACATCATCTGATTTTCTTGGAAGAAAAAATACTTATCTAATATTTTTTGCCCTTGGATTTTTAATGTATGTATCCTCTCCTTGGGCTGGAGCGACAGGAAATATTCCATTATTTGCATTAATCTTTTGTATTATTTTGACCATGTACGGCGGAGGTTTTGCAACTATCCCAGCTTACCTTGCAGATATTTTTGGCACCCAGCATGTTGGGGCTATTCATGGAAGACTCCTTACAGCTTGGTCAACAGCCGGCATCTTGGGGCCCATGTTGGTATTTTATTTAAGAGAATATCAAATTGGCCAAGGAGTAGATCCATCTCAAGCTTATAACTTAAGTATGTATATTCTTTCTGGATTATTAATAATAGGTCTTATTGCTAATATGTTAGTAAGGCCAGTCAAATCAAAATATCACATGAATAGCAAAGAATTAGAGAATGAGCGAAAAATTATGACAAAGGCCAAAAAAGTACCTAGAACAAAATCAACCAACATTATTTTCCAAAAGACGATATTACCTTTGGCATGGTTGATAGTAGCCATACCTTTGTTATTTGCAATTTTAAATACCTTCGATAAGGCATTAGTAATTTTTAAATAGGACGGATATGGAAAATAAAGGTATTTCAAACCTTCAAATAGGATTATGTATTTCAAAATTTAATTATGAATATGTGAGTCAGCTTGAAAAATCAATCGTTGATGAGTTGTTGAAAAAGGGTATAGATAAAAGAAATATATTCTCATTTTATGTCCCAGGTGCATTAGAGTTACCCCTTCTGCTATCAAGATGTTGTAAAGCAAATAAGTTTGATGCATTAATTGCAGTTGGTGCAGTCATTAGGGGGGAAACTTATCATTTTGAAATTGTTTCAGATCAGTCTGCGCTTGGGCTTATGAATGTTCAACTGCAAAATGATATCCTAATAATGAATGCAATACTGACTACTAACAATGATGCCGAGACTAAAGCTAGAGTATCTTCCAAAGGGGTTGAGGTTGTTAATGGGCTTTTTGAAACTTTAGAAACATTAAATCAAATCTTATAATATTTAAATGAAAAAGATAAATAATCGAAGGAAATCAAGAGAATTGGTTATGAAATCAATTTATCGCGGACTTTTAAATACCTTTGATTATCCACTAATAAAAAAAGATATTGTTGAAGATCCTGATTTTTGTCGTTGCGATGAGTCTCTCTACTACTCACTATTAGAAGGAATAGAGACTAATTATGATCAAATTATAGCTGATATTGGAAATTTTACTGAAAAAAAAATAAAAGAATTTAATCCCATTGAATTATCAATAATTATAGCGTCTTACTATGAATTAAAGTTTAGGATTGATATACCTTTTAAGGTTTCAATTAACGAGGCACTAGAGATAACTAAAAGCTTTGGAGGAGAGGAAAGTTATAAATTCATAAATGGAATGCTTGATCAGGTAGCAAAGAAATATAGAGCATTAGAAATTAATTAAAAATCATGAAATTTAAATCCATTGTTTTTTTCCCAGAGCAAATAATTTCCAGATAAATCACTCCAGTCCCCTAATACATATCTTTGAAAATTAAAATCTCCAATGACATGTTCATGAATTTTTTTTCGATGTGTGTGTCCATGGATCACATTGGGAACAAAATTATATTTTTTAACTGTATTGATCAATGTATCTAAATTAATATCAATAATATTTTCAGCTTTATTGAGATTTAATTTTTTACTTTCCACTCTCAAATTATTGGCTATTTTTAGTCTTTCGTTCAACGCTTTTTGTAAAAATTTATTTTGCCAATTTTTTGATCTAACAAGTTTTCTAAAATTTTGGTAATCAATATCATCTGAACATAAAGTATCACCATGCATGAGTAAAATTTTTTCACCATTAATTGATAGAATTACTTCGTCTTCAAGGAAAGTGATATTGGTTTTTTTTAGAAATTTTTTACCAATTAGAAAGTCTCTATTGCCGGGAAGAAAAAAAAGATGTAATTGCTTAGAAAGTTCACAAAGAGCTTGTTCCTCTTTTAAATACATATCATTATCATCACCAACCCAATAATCGAACAAGTCACCTAAAATAAATAAATATTCAGCATCTTTTGGAATACTTTTTATGAAATTAAAAAATAGTTGGTTTTCTTTTTTATGATCAAGGTGTAAGTCTGAAATAAAAGCAACAGACTTACATTCATTATTCAGTAACAGATTCATTAATAATAATCTGTTCTTTAGGAACATCCTGATGTCCAGAGGGATGATTTTCGGTCGGTACTTTTGCAATATCATCAACGACATTCATTCCCTCAACAACTTTTCCAAAGACACAATATCCAGCCCCATCTTGACCAGGGTAGTCAAGGAAGCTATTGTCAGCAATATTTATAAAAAATTGAGATGTCGCTGAATCAGGAATGCTTGTTCTTGCCATTGCGACAGTATATTTTGTATTTTTTAATCCATTCGCAGCCTCATTTTTTATTGGAGCATTGGTTTCTTTCTGATTCATCGTTTTATCAAAACCACCACCTTGAATCATAAAGCCATCAATAACTCTGTGAAAAATTGTTTCATTAAAAAAATCTGCTTTAATATAATCTTCAAAGTTTTTTACACTAATAGGTGCCTTATCTGGATAAGTTTCGATGACAATGTCGCCTTTATTTGTTTTTAATCTAATCATTATTCTTCCTTCTTTATTTATTTGATCGGTTTAATTAAGTTTATTAATATTTTTGATTGTAAT
Organism: Pseudomonadota bacterium; assembly: GCA_027621535.1. GTDB lineage: Bacteria > Pseudomonadota > Gammaproteobacteria > Burkholderiales > Methylophilaceae > BACL14. The sequence continues at coordinate 22,285 of JAQCBB010000022.1, forward strand.
TGCTCTGATGGGGACATTTTCGTGTCCTTTTTTTGTAGCTGTAGGTACTTTTGCAATATCATCAACGACATTCATTCCCTCAACAACTTTTCCAAAGACACAATATCCAGCC
>JAQCBB010000070.1 GCA_027621535.1 Pseudomonadota bacterium
ATAGCTATGGAATGGTCTAACTATCTTTTTGCAAGGGGCGGGGCATTTCATGATCAAAATTGGAATGGTTTGTTAAATTCCAGCAATGCCGTTGACGCGTTAAATGACTATATATCCATGATTAATAACTACGGACCTCTTGGAGCTGAGAGCTTTAGTTTTGATGAGGCATTTAATGTTGCTGCACAAGGCAATGCATACAGCTATTTAACATATAACTGGTTCTTAGGTTCTTATAATGATCCTGAGCAATCTTCAGTTGTTGGTAAAATGGCATTGATCCCAGTGCCTGGCGAAGGTGGATTGAATGGAGCATGGGGATGGTCAATACCTAAATCAAGCCCAAACCCTGAAGCGGCATGGGAGTTTTTAAAGTGGGTTGAGTCTCCTGATATCGCTAAAAGAAGAGCAGAAATGGGCGGCGCGGCTACAAGAAAAGATGTCTTTGATGATCCGGATTTGAATGCCAAATTTGAGCATTATCCAGGCTTAAAGAATCTTTTAGCGACCTCTAAAAACTTTCCAGTTTTCACTTATACCCCACAATTTGTAGAGGTGATGGGAACAGAGCTTTCTAAAGCGGTTATCGGAGAACAAGATGCAAAAACTGCTCTGATGAATATGAATAACCAACTAGAAGAGCTCGCTGAAAAAGACGGAAAACGCTAATTATTGAGTAAAATTCATTTTTACGACAGGCGATTTGGATACTTATTCGTATCGCCTGCCGTTATAATTCTCTCTATCGTTATACTGGCGCCAATTACTATTGCCATCATTACCAGTTTTTATGACTACACATTAATTAACAGAACTCTTGATAGTTTTATTGGTCTGAGGAATTATTTTGAGTCAGTTAGTAATGAAAAATTTATCCATTCAGCAATTGTAACTATAGTTTTTGTTATATTGGTAGTTCTATTTGAATTTATAATAGGTTTTCTAATTGCAATTCTTTTAAATCAAGTCGAAAGATTCAGAAATATATATTATTTTATTTTACTGATCCCTCTTTTAATCAACCCTATCGTTGTAGGTCTGATTTGGAGAATGTTTCTTCATCCCCAGTTAGGTATATTAAATTATTTAATTAGTCTCGTTGGAATCGATCCAATCAACTGGCTGGGTGATCCTCAAAATGCTTTTATCACAATTATTTTTGTTGATATTTGGCATCAAGTTTCTTTTATGATTATTTTATTACTTGCTGGCCTTGCTTCTATTCCCGAAGAACCTTATGAGGCAGCAAGAGTAGATGGTGCTAATGCATTTCAACAATTTAGAGATATTACATTACCTTATATGAGGCCAGTAATTATTATCACACTTCTTATAAGATTGATATTTGCATTAAAAACGTATGATTTAATCTATATAATGACAAAAGGTGGACCCGGAGATGCTACAGATTTAATAAGTTATTATATTTATAGGTCTGCATTTATAGGATTAGATCTTGGCCAAGCTGCTAGTATGTCAGTAATCTTACTTTTAATAGTATGTGTAATTATATATCCCCTTTTTAAATTTATGAATCGAGCTGATGAATAGCAAACATATTCAACTAATTGGTGTTACGAAAAATTTTGGTAAAAATACCGTTGTTAATAATATAAGTTTTGAAATTGCTGATAACGAGTTTTTTGTTCTTTTAGGTCCCTCTGGGTGTGGAAAGTCAACAACCCTTAGAATGATTGCAGGGCTAGAGGATATTAGCGAGGGTAAGATTATCTCTAATGGGGTTGACATTACTGAAGAAGATCCAAAAGACAGAAATATGGCTTTTGTATTTCAAAATTATGCTCTTTATCCTCATATGGATGTTAGAAAAAATCTTTCTTATTCGCTCAAATTAAGAAAAGTAGAAAAAAGCAAAATTAATCAAAAAATAGAATGGGTTTCAAATTTACTTAAAATAAATGAATTACTTGACAGAAAACCAAGTCAACTTTCAGGGGGTCAACGACAGAGAGTAGCTCTAGGAAGATCGCTTGTCAGAGAACCTAATGCATTTTTATTAGATGAACCTTTGTCTAACTTAGATGCTCAACTTAGAGTAGAAATGAGACAGGAGTTAACTCTTTTACAAAAAGATTTATCCAAAACATTTATTTACGTAACTCATGATCAAGTTGAAGCCATGACAATGGCCTCAAGAATTTGTATTATGAATCATGGAGAGGTTCTTCAAATAGGAAAGCCTCAAGAAGTCTATGACAAACCTAATTCAATCTTTGTTGCAAAATTTTTAGCTAATCCTGTTAATAATATTTTAAAATCAAAAATTATAAAAAAAGATGATAGTCTATGGATTGAGTCTCTTAATATATTTATCAATAATCAAAATCTAAATAATTTATCAGAGATTTATTTTTCAATTAGACCCGAAAATTTAAAATTAAATAACCATGATCAGCCTTATAATTTTGAAGTCAAAATCATACAAATAGAAAACCATGGTCATGAGTTATTAATTTCTGCTCAATTAGAGTTTGATAAACAAATCATTTATTTTAGAACAACTAAAGACAAATATTTTATGATTGGAGAAAAAATTAAATTATATTTTCATATCAAAGATTTGTTATTTTTTGATATGATTACAGAAAGGATAATTACATGAGATCATTTGAAAAAATAATGAAAAATTCTAAGTTAATCATTGGAATGGTTCATTTACCACCTCTCCCAGGAACTGCGCATTATGATAGAAATAAAGGTATGAATCACATTCTTGACGTTGCATATCAAGATATGACTGCACTTCAAGAAAATGGAATAGACTCATTTATGTTTGGCAATGAAGGAGATAGACCGTATTTACTCAAAGCTTCCTCAGAAACTTTATCGGCGATGTCTTTTGTTATAGGTCAGCTTAAAAAAGAGATCAAAATACCATTTGGTGTAAATTATTTATGGGATCCTGTCGCCACCGTATCGTTAGCTTGTGCCGCCGATGCAGATTTTGCAAGAGAAGTTTTTACAGGCGTCTATGACTCAGATATGGGATTGTGGGAACCCAAAGCAGCTGAGGCACTAAAATTAAGGTCGGATTTGGGAAATCAAAAACTTAAACTTTTATTTAATATTAATGCTGAATTTGCTGCCCCAATTGGAGAAAGAAGTATTGCTCAAAAAGCGAAAAGTGCAGTTTTCTCTTCCACTGCTGACGCGATATGTGTTTCAGGACCAATTACAGGTCAAGACGTTGATATCAGTAATCTTGAAGAAGCTAAGGAAGGACTACAAGGTTCTGTTCCGCTTTTTGCAAATACAGGTGTTAAATTAAGTACTCTAGACTCTATTTTGAAAGTAGCAGATGGTTGTGTAGTGGGAACTTCACTAAAATATGATGGTGTTACTTGGAACCAGGTTGACGGCAAAAGAGTGAAAGAATTTATGAATAAAGTAAATGAAATTAGGGGTTCATGAATTGTACCATCGGAATAGATATCGGAACAACTTCTACTATTGGTGTTTTACTAAACACCAAATCCAATAAAGTAATATTTCAGTGCTCTCGGTCTGTAGAGCTATATTCTCAAAAATCAGGCTGGGCGGAAGAAGAGCCAGAAGAGTGGTGGAAAAATACTATTTCAATCCTCCAAGAAATAGGAAAATTTTCTCAAAATAAAAATATTCAAATTAATTCGATTGGAGTAACTGGTATGTTGCCAGCATTAGTTATTTTAGACAAAAATAATAAAGTAATTAGACGAAGTATTCAGCAAAGCGACTCGAGAACAGACAAAGAATTAAAATCAATTTTTAAAAAAAAAAGTCAAAAACTAAATTTTACTAAAAAAACAAAATGTGGAGTTAATCAACAATTAATAGCGCCGAAGGTTCTATG
>JAQCBB010000023.1 GCA_027621535.1 Pseudomonadota bacterium
AGATCTTATTTTGTTCAAAAAAGTAATATCAAATTCTTTATATATTTTATTAGAAACTGAGTCTAAATAATAATTCAATATCTGTTTTGAGTATTTTATCAATTGGTCTTCATCACTTTTGGAAAAAATTTCAAAATTCACCAATTCATAATTATCAAAATTTATTTCAATACTATTTTTATCAGATAAATCCGTATTCTCTACAATTACTACTTTTATATTATATTTTGCTGCTTTTGATTCAATAATTTTTAGAATTATTAGTGCATTAGCATTAAAATCAAGAATATTTTCAAAAATTAAAATTGAGTTCTTTTTTTCCTCTAAAAAAACATCGCATTCATCAATCTTTCTTAACTGATTTTGATCAATATTGTAAATATTACATTTATACAATTCAAATAGCATTGAGTAAACAGTATCGGTATAAACCGTTTTTAAAATAAGTTTGTTTTTTTTCTTAATTAATTGGTTATAGATACTAATAATTTTTTGATTATTTTGTTTTTTAAGATAATCTACTGTCATAGGTGAAAATTCTAGTGACTCATTGATCGCTTGATTAATAACTTTTAAAATTTTATGTAAGGAAATTGGTTTTTCAATAAAATCATAAGCACCATTTTTTGTAGCATCAATTGCTGTACCAATAGATCCATGACCAGACATCATGATGATTGGTTGAGATATTCGATTGATTGTCTTTAATTCCTTAAGAAGTGTTATACCGTCAATATCAGGCATCCATATATCCAAGAGTATTAAATCAAATGAATGACCATTGTTAATTATTTTTTTTGCATTTTTTGCATTTTCTGCAAGCAAGGTCTCATAACCTTCATCAATAAGTATTTCTGATAAAGAATTTCTTATTCCCTGTTCGTCATCAATAATAAGTATTTTTATTTTTTTGCTCATAGTTTATTTATTAAATATAATTTCAGCTTTTACGCCTCTCACTTTATTATTTTCAATTAGGATAACACCGTTATGCTCTTCTATAATCTTTTTGGCAATTGCTAGACCCAAGCCCGTTCCTGTTTTTTTTGTGGTTGCATATGGTTGAAAAATATCAATATCTTCAATAAGACCGACACCATCATCAATAAATTGGATGGTTATGGTTTGCTTTTTAGTTATTATTTTTATTTTTATTTCGCAATGCTGATTGGGTCTTTTTGCTTCATAGGCATTTTGTATGAGATTCACAAAAACCTGCCGGATCTTAGTTGCATCACAATTAATATTTAATGTTTTAATTTTATATTGTTTTATGATTATTAAATCATCTTTTTCATATAAGATTACTAGATCATTTAAAAGATCAATAATATTAATTTCTTCTTTATTTAAAATAGGAGATCTCGAATATTCAGTGAATTCGTTGACCATATTTTTAATTGCATCTACCTGATTGACGATCGTTTTGGTAATTTCCCGTAATACCTCTTTATCATTTTTATCTAATTTTTTGGAAAACTTATGATCGATTCTCTCAGCAGATAATTGAATTGGAGTAAGAGGATTTTTTATCTCATGAGCAAGTCTTCTTGCAACTTCAGACCATGCCTCATTTCTTTGAGCAGCAGTGATTTCAGTAATATCATCAATTAATAAAATAATATTAGAATTTTTTTTGTTATTTTCTTTTGTAATCTGCAAAGATAAAATTCTTTTTCCTATTTTGATAGTTAAATTTCTAATTACTTCGGAGTCATTATTCAATTTGTTTATAAAAGTAACAACATCATCTAATTCAGGATTTGTTTCTAGAATTTGACTAAATCGTTGCCCATTTAATAAATTAAATTTTACCCCTAATAATTTAGTCGCCAATTGATTAGATAACCTAATATTTCTGAGATAATCAATGACCACTATCCCAGAGGACATGTTATTTATAATATTTTCTAAAAAGTTTCTGGATGTTTCTATTCTTTGTTTATTCAGTTCTAAATTCTTTGTAGCATCATGTAATTTAGATGTCATAGAATTAAATGATTTTATTAACAAGCCTAATTCATCTCTACCCTGATCTGGAATTTTCCTTTTAAAATTTCCCTGGGCAATTTCTTGTGTAGCTTTTGATAGGATCGATATAGGCATTGTAAATCTTCTACTAAAATATAATGCTAATGAGATCGATAAAATAATTGCTAAAAATAAAATTATACTTAAAGTAATCTGATAGATTACTTTCAATGAATTTCTACTATACGCTAAAGCTTGATAGTCCTCAAAAACCGACTCAACCGATAACGCAACTTGAGAAATACTCTCTGGAACTTTCTGAGTAATATGTAGATAATATTTTTGTTTTAATTTATTACCAGGGATAAAAAATGATAAATAAGTTTTTAAAAAGATATCATTTTTATCATTGATATCAATTTTTCCGTAAAATCCAGTATCGGCAAGAATCAATTCTTTTCGCTCAGGTATTATTTGATCAATATCGTTATACTCTTGAGAGGATAATGCAATGATTTGGTTATCTTCATTGAGAACCATAGCTTCATAAATATCAAACTTTTCTCTCAGATCAGTCAATATCCAGTTAAATTTTTCTTCAGAAACATTTGATAATGTATACCCAATACTTTTAGATTTTAGCTCAATATCTTTACGCATTAAATCTAAGGTTTTTTGGCCAATATTGAGTCCTCCTTCTAAGGCCGACTCAACCCTCACGTTAAACCATGATTCAATAGATTTTGTAAGAAAACTTACTGAGACAAAATATAGAACCATTAAGGGAATAATAATCATGACACTGAATGAAATCACAAGTCTTAAGGTGAGGCGGCTACCCGTGACCTCTTTTTTAACATCATTAAAAAGTCGAATAATTTGATAAGCAATAAATCCAAATAAAATAACGACAAAAAATAAGTTTATTTTCAATATCAATTGAAAGGTATTACCTGATATAAAATCCGAATTTGAAAGAGATCGTATTAATATAATTAATAAAGCGAGGCTGATAACAGAAATAGATGTGATTAAATACTTCATAAAGTGTATGTTAATGTTTTTAATACAAACCAATCAGGTTTTTTCAAATTAAGTTGCAAGCTTTTTGGAAGAGTATTTTGTTCAATCTTCCAATTAATAATTAATAAATTATTGTGCATATTTTTTTTAATCTTAAGCTTTAATTCCCTTTTTTTATTGATATCTATTATTAATTCAGCTAAAGATAAATATGCTTTTTTTTCATTTTTTTCATAAAAATAGTATTTTTTTATTAATGGTCGATACTCAATTCTTTTATAGTTTTTTTGAGAATAAATTTCCTTATCAAAAAAGTAGTCTCTTTCTTTCACAATCTTAATTTCTTCAATAAGATTAATAGAGATTCCTTTATCTATGATTTCCTCAAACTCTTCGTTCATTTGATAATTTAGAGCATATTCAAGCTCTATTTTATTATCATCATTTTTATTTACACTAATCTCCGCGAAAGAACTTGATAAACAAAAAATTAATAAAGAACTAATTTTTACTAAGAAGTTGAAAAAAAAGGCCGTCATGATTTAGATTTGGTATAAGTTGTGATTCAATAAAAGAAAAATCCTTTGGTATATCAGTTTTTTCTAATTTAACATCCGTATGTTTTTTAAGAAATAATCTTATTACATCTTCATTTTCATCATTAAAAATAGAACAGGTTATATATAGTAATTTACCATTCTTTTTAAGATGTCTCCATCCTTGATCTAACAACTGCATTTGTTGATCTTGGAATTTTTTTATATCTTCTTCTCTCCTCATTATTTTAATATCTACATTCCGTCTCACAACTCCTGAACCTGAACATGGCGCATCAATTAAAATTCGGTCATATTGATAACTTGTTTTTAACTGACTTATAATATTTGCCTTCAAATCTAAACGATTTAAATTATGTCTTATTAAAGACAATCTCTCTTCATTTATATCATAACAATCTAGTAAAACATTAAACCTTTCAAGAATATGTGTTGCTTTTCCTCCAGGGGCGGCACATAGATCTAAAATTTTTAAATCTTTTTTTAAATCTAAAAAGTTGATCGCTAACTGAGCTGCTGGATCCTGAATATAAATCAACCCCTCAAAAAACCCTGGTAAATTTTTTACATTCACAGACTCATTTATTTGAATATAATTTTTATCAATAATTAACACAAACTTAATATTATTTTTTTCGAGTAGATTTATGTAGTCACTATGAGTTATTTTTTTCACGTTTACTCTAAGAAAAACAGGCGCACGTGTATTGCCAATTTTTAAAATTGCTTCATAGTCATGAGGGTATTGAACTTTTAATTTCTTCACCCACCACTCTGGATAAGAATATTTAAGACTAAGATCTAATGGAGCTTGAAAATCAATTCTTCTTCTTAAGAAGTTTCTCAATACACCATTTACCAATCCAGTGAATTTATTATTGATTAATTTTGCAGCTTTTACATTTTCATTGACGACAGTAAAAGTTTTGATGGATTGATTATTCAGTTGATAAAAAGCGTTCAACAGCAAATACTTTATATCTAAATTTTTAAGCTCTACTGAAATAAGTTTATTTAGAAAATATTCGTTAAGATAAATATCACGAATACTTCCATAAACAATATCTTTAACTAAGCTAATATTATGCTTCTTACCGATATGTTGGTTGAATAATTTCTCAATATTTTTTCCACCGACAACTTCTTGAATTATTTTTGATGCTGCTAGAAGATCATGTTGCATGCGTGAATAATTCTGTTGGTTTGACTTGGTAACTTTTAATAAAATCTGACCCTGTTAAAATTTTTCCACCTACTATTTGAATTTGATTAATTTTAATAAATGTATCTATCGTTCCAAGATGTAATTCATGATTTCTTATCAGCACTTGTCCTGGAGTGCTCATCCTACCTATATTTGATTTTTCTGCATGATAAATTTTACAATCCTTACCCCTAAAGGCTGCTCTCACGATAGGAAATGGATTGAATGCTAAGATTTTATTGATAAGTTGATTACTGTCTTCTGAGAAAGTTACGAAAGCTTCTTCTTTCGATATTTTTTTTGCATAAGTCACTTCTAAATCATTTTGTCTTTTTGATATAAGATTATGATTACACGCAATTAAATGTAAATGATTTAACATTAATTCAGCGCCATCATCTGCTAATATTTGAAAATAGTTTTTTGATGTCAATTTAACGTCTCTCAAATATTTTTTTAAAGCATAGACATTGCCTGCATCTAGTTTTTCGACTACTTCCATAATTGATACACCAATTTCTTTATCGCCATTTAAAATTGCCCTTTGAATTGGAGCTGCACCTCTCCATTTAGGGAGGATAGATCCATGTATGTTAAATGCTTTTAATGGAAAGATATTTATAAATTCAACGGGGAGGATAATTCCGTATGCAGCCACAATCAAAATATCGGGTTTTAACTGCTTTATTCTCTTTATAAAATCCAAATCGATTTTTATAGGCTGATAACAAGTCAAATTTTTTTCAGTTGCAAATTGTTTAACAGCACTTAGTTGAAACTTCAAGCCTCTTCCTGCTGGCCTATCTGGTTGAGTTAATACTGCTAATAAATCATGTTCAGAATCATAAATCTTATTTAAACATGGTAAAGCAAATTCTGGGGTTCCTGCATATATAATTCTCAATTTTGTCATTAACCAGACCTTAACAGCTTCGTGATTTTTTTCTTAATGCGTTGCTGTTTTAACTGAGATAACTTTTCGACAAATACTTTTCCAACTAAATGATCCATTTCATGCTGAATACAGACTGACAATAATCCATCTGCTGTTAGACTTCTAGTCTGCCCATGCTCATCTTGATAATCTATAGACACTAATTCATAACGTTTCACAGTTTCAAAAAAACTTGGAACAGACAAACAGCCCTCATCATATTCTTGATGGCCAGAATATGTTTTAAGAATTGGATTAATTAATGTGATTAAAGAATTTTTTTCTTCACTGATATCGATAACGATTATTCTTTTATGAATATCTACTTGTGTTGCAGCTAAGCCAATTCCATTAAATTCATACATGGTCTCGGCCATATTTGTAATAAGCGAAGCTAGCTCCCCATTAAAGTGAGTGACAGGGTCAGCAACCTTATGAAGCCTGGGATCGGGGTATTTTAAAATATTTAGTAATGCCATTTTTTACTTGCAATTTATTTCTAATACTGTAAATTTATTAATAGTGAAACACCATTCATCTTACAAATTTTACATTCAACATTATACTCTTATACAGTTATATTTATTTTCTTCACTTTTTTTTCAGTTAGCATTTTTTACAGGAGATCAATATGTTTGATTTACTAGTTTATGTTTTTGAAAACTATCTCTCATCAAGTCATAATATTTCTGATTTATCAAAAATGACCACAGAGCTTGAAGAAGCTGGTTTTGAATATAAAGAAATAGAATTTGCTATTGATTGGTTTGCAACTCTCAAAGTATTATCTGAAAAAATCAATGATAAAAAAATAAATCAATCAGCACTCAAGTCAAGAATTTATTCCAAAAGAGAGTATGACAAAATCAACAATGAGGGCATAGGTTTTCTCATCTTTTTAGAACAAGCTACCATTCTTTCGCCGTCAGAAAGAGAAATTATTCTAGATCGAGCAATGGCCGTCAATCAATCTGAAGTAAATCTTGATGAACTTAAATGGATTGTGATGATGACACTTTGGCATTTTGGCCGTGAGAGCGAATATTTATTTGTGGAAGATGCTCTATTTAATCCAAAAAATGGTGTTATGCACTAATTCGATATATTTTTTAAAATTTTAGTAACAATACCAGACTCATTTAAAGTATAGAAATGTATTGATTCAACACCAAATTGCTGAAGTGTTTCACATAATTCTGAAATAAAATCAATGCCATAATCGCGAAGTGAAGTTATATCTTCATCGTAAGATTCAAGTTTGTAACGAAGCCATCTAGGAATTTCTGCCCCACATGCTTGAGAAAATCGAGCTAATTGCTTTATGTTATAAATTGGCATAATTCCGGGAACAATTGGAATAGTGATATTTAAACGATCACATTCCTCAATAAACTTAAAATAAGAATCGACGTTAAAAAAGAATTGGGTAATTGCGGAGTTGGCTCCTGCATCAATTTTAGTTTTAAAATTTTTAAGATCATTTTTAGCGCCAACAGATTCTGGATGGTATTCAGGATAAGCAGCTACATCAATATGAAAATACTCTCCCGTATTTTCTCGAACAAAGCTGACTAGGTCGCTTGCATGAGAAAAATCACCGTGTCCTGCAATCCCAGATGGGTTGTCACCTCTTAATGCTACGAGTCGATTAATTCCTTTATTTTGGTAATCTTGGATCAACTTCAAAACCTCATCTTTTGTCGAGGTAATACATGATATGTGTGGTACTGCGCAAAATCCGACTTCTTTTATCGATTTGACAGTCTCAATGGTTTTATCTTTAGTAGATCCCCCAGCACCAAAAGTCACTGAAAAGAATTCGGGATTAAAGACTGATAATTTTTTAACAGTTGTCTTTAACTTTTCTTCACCCTCGGTTGTCCGAGGGGGAAAAAATTCAAAACTATAATTAGTTTTGCTCATTAATATCTATAATGATCTGGTTTAAAAGGTCCATTTACTGAAACACCAATATATTTTGCCTGCTCTTCAGTCAACTGAGTCAATCGTGCATTCAAGGTTTTCAATTGTAATATCGCAACTTTTTCATCTAGATGCTTAGGCAGTGTATAAACACCAATTGGATAATCAGATGGATTTTTAAATAATTCAATTTGAGCAATTGTTTGATTTGCAAATGATGAACTCATCACATAACTTGGATGTCCAGTGGCACAACCAAGATTCACTAATCTTCCTTTTGCTAAAAGAATAATTTTTTTACCATCAGGAAATATCACATGGTCAACCTGAGGCTTAATTTCTTCCCATTCACATTTTTCAAGACTCGCAACATCGATCTCATTGTCAAAATGTCCAATATTACACACGATCGATTCATCTTTCATTTGACTCATGTGGTTATAGTTAATCACATTGTAGTTTCCAGTTGCTGTCACAAAAATGTCAGCGTGTTGAACAGCATAGTCCATAGTGACAACTCGGTAACCCTCCATAGCCGCTTGAAGTGCACATATGGGATCAATTTCTGTTACCCATACCTGAGCTGACAGTGCTCTCAATGCTTGAGCTGAACCTTTTCCAACATCGCCATAGCCGGCAACCACTGCAACTTTTCCTGCAATCATGACATCCGTGGCTCTTTTGATTGCATCGACGAGCGACTCTCGACAACCATATAGATTATCAAATTTTGATTTAGTGACGGAGTCGTTGACATTAATAGCTGGGAAAGCTAGTTCTCCTTCTTTAAACATCTGGTATAGCCGATGAACTCCTGTTGTTGTTTCTTCAGTCACACCTTTAATATGTTTAATTCTATTGCTATACCATGTCTTATCTTGTGCTAATTTATTTTTAATCGTTTTAAATAAAGCAATCTCTTCTTCACTTTCTGGGTTATCTAATACAGAAACATCTTGCTCAGCCCTTACACCAAGATGAAGTAATAAAGTGGCATCGCCTCCATCATCGAGAATCATATTTGTAAATTCGCTATTGGGCCATTCAAAGATTCGGTGCGTAAAATCCCAGTAATCTAATAAACTCTCGCCTTTAAAAGCAAATACAGGCGTACCATTTTTTGCAATGGCAGCGGCGGCATGATCTTGGGTTGAATAAATATTACAGGATGCCCATCGCACCCTAGCTCCAAGTGCTTCAAGAGTTTCTATCAGTACAGCAGTTTGAATGGTCATGTGCAGGGAACCAGTAATTAAAGCGCCTTTAAGAGGCTGGGATGATTTATACTCTTCACGAATTGCCATTAATCCAGGCATTTCTTTTTCAGCAATTGAGATTTCTTTTCGACCAAAATCAGCTAAATTAATATCAGCAATCACATGATCTAATTGAATGTTTTCGTTTGTCACATTATTCATAAATTTATCCTTTAAATTTAAAATTAATAAGTGACCAGCTGGCTTCTTCACCTGAAGCCTTGACTGGCAAGGTTAGGTGAACGCAGTTTAGATCGTCGAGCCTGGGAAAGAATCTCGCAGCGTTCCTCGACAAATGAAATTATATATCAAGATAAAAAAAAAGTTAAGTTGCTATTTATGTTAATTTTTTATCAGTTTTTTCCCAAGAAAAGGTGTCCTCATCTCGTCCAAAATGTCCATATGCTGCTGTTTTTTTATAAATTGGGCGCAAAAGATCAAGCATCTCAATAATACCTTTGGGTCGTAAATCAAAATGTTTTTGGATAATATCCGTCATTTCCATATTTGATACAGTGCCTGTACCGAAGGTATCCACCATAATGGAGGTTGGTTTTGCTACCCCAATCGCATAAGATAGCTGGACTAGACATCGACTCGCCAACCCGCTAGCAACGATATTTTTAGCGACATATCTTGCCGCATACGCTGCTGAGCGATCTACTTTTGAGGGATCTTTTCCTGAAAATGCTCCACCTCCATGGGGCGCTGCTCCACCGTATGTATCAACAATAATTTTTCTTCCCGTAAGGCCGCAATCGCCCTGGGGTCCACCAATAACAAACTTTCCAGTCGGGTTAATTAAAAATTTTGTATGGTCATGATTAATACCATCAGGAAGTGTTGGCCTAATAATTTCCTCAAGCACTGCTTCATGAATTTCTTTTTGACTGATGTCGGGATCATGTTGAGTTGAAAGTACAATCGTATCGATTGCGACAGGCTTATTATCAACGTATTTCAATGTGATTTGTGATTTGGCATCCGGTCTGAGCCAGGGTAACTTTTTAGATTTTCTTACTTCCGCTTGCTTTTGGACAAGTCGATGAGCTAACCATATGGGTAGAGGCATTAAATTGGGTGTCTCGTCACAGGCATAACCAAACATCAGCCCCTGATCCCCTGCACCTTGATTTAAGGGGTCATCATTACCATGATCAACACCTTGAGCAATATCAGCTGATTGCTCATCATAGGCAACCAGAACAGAGCAGCCGTTGTAATCAATACCTTTAGCTGGATCATCATATCCAATATCCTTAATAACTTCGCGGACAACTTTGATATAGTCTATTTTTGCCGTGGTTGTAATTTCTCCCGCTAAAAGAACAAGGCCAGTATTCGTCAAAGTTTCCGCAGCAACTCGAGCCTTCGGATCTTGATCTAAAATGGCATCTAAAATCGCATCAGAAATTTGATCAGCAACCTTATCTGGGTGACCTTCTGATACTGATTCAGAAGTAAACAAAAATTCATTCATATTTTTTTTTATTGTTAAGATTCGCGCTAGAATACCAGATATGAAGAGATAATTAAATACTCATGATCGTAATACTAAAACTGCTATTTTCATTACCACTTTTTATCATCCACTTACTCGGTTGTTTTTTAGGCATGATGATGTATTTTTTCGATGTCAAATTTCGAGAAAGAGTGACTAAAAATATTAAAGAAGCAAAAATTGTGAGTGGAAAAATTGAAACTAAAAATTTAATTGTCAAAAATTCTATGCATATCGGCATGGCACTTATGGAAACTTTTACCATTTGGTTTGCATCTTCAACAAAAATCAAAAAGTTAGTAAAAAAAACCATCAACTGGGATTTAATAAAGAAGCAAAAATCCAAAGGTCGAGGAATTATTTTTTTAACCCCGCACATGGGATCATTTGAAATCGCTGCCCAATATTACGGTATTGATGAACCTATTAAAGTAATGTTTAAGCCCAGCAAAAGAGAATGGATCAATCATCTAATGTTTTATGGTAGAAATAAGAATCATGTATCGCCGGTTAATATAGAAATGAGCGGTATGAAACAAATTTTAAAAGCACTCAAAAATGGAGAGGCTGTGGGTATCTTACCTGATCAAGTTCCACCCGAAGGACATGGCGCTTGGTCAAGATTTTTTAATCAACAAGTTTATTCAATGACATTAATTGAAAAGTTACATAAACTAACCCAAGCTCCCATTATATTTGCTTTAGGTCGAAGGAAAAAAATAGGTGCGGGATTCGAAATTGAACTCTTTAATTATGAAGATGAAGTAACCGTTCAATCAATAGACCAGTTTATTGAGAAAATTGTAAGGACGGCTCCTGAGCAATATTTATGGAATTACAGAAGGTATAAGTTTCCAAAATCATGAAATTATCATTTACTAAAATGCAGGCAATTGGTAATGACTTTATTATCATTAATCAAATTGAACAGTCATATAACCTAACTGCAACCGTGATTCAAAAACTTGCAGATAGACATTTTGGAATAGGCTTTGATCAATTGCTTATCGTTGAAAATAGTCAATCCACAGAAAATGATTTCAAATATCGTATCTTTAACGCAGATGGATTCGAGGTCGAGCATTGTGGCAATGGTGCTCGCTGTTTTTATCAATATATAAAGTATAAAAACCTCTCAAATAAAGAAATCATTTTAGCGGAGACAATGAAAGGTACAATTCGATTATCTCAAGAAAATAATCAAGTAACAGTGGACATGGGTCAATATAGCTTGATCCATACTGAAAATAACCCGCCTCCCTCTTTTGATATTTTTTATCAAGATCAGGCTATATTGTCTGCAGGAATCATAGTTGAAATTGGAAACCCTCATATTGTTTTCCTGCTTGAACATATCGATCAGATTGATGCAGTGAAAACGGGGAAAACTATTCAGCAATCCTCATATTTTACTAACAGCATTAACGTTGGCTTTTGTGAAATTATCAGTGATCACCAACTCAAGCTGATTGTCTTCGAACGCGGTTCTGGATTAACTCTCGGTTGTGGCTCTGGAGCCTGCGCAGCCACAGTGAGTGCTATACAAACAAAAAAAATCAAAGATACAGAAATTGAAATTAGCATGCCGGGTGGAATTATTTATAGCCAGTTAATTGCAAATGATCATGTTCTACTCAAGGGTGGTGCCGAAGTTGTTTATGAGGGTACTATTAATTTATGAATGAAAACAGTATTGATCTTTTTTTAAATTTTATTCGCTATGAAAAAAGATTAAGCAGTCTAACAGTCAAAAATTATCTGAGTGACTTGGAACGATTACATAAATTAATAAGAAAGCCCACCATCAACGCAACGACAGAGGATATTAGACTGTCTCTTGCAAAACTTCACGCCTCAGGACTGAGTGGCAAATCATTATCAAGAATCCTGTCGGCATGGAGAAGTTATTTTATGTACCTAATAAAGTCTAATCAGATTAAAAATGACCCAACATCTGGAATAAAAGCACCAAAATCTGCAAAAAAATTACCGCAAACATTGTCGATTGATCAAATTTTTAAACTACTTGAAATTGATGATATAAATTTTTATGGCCTCCGCGATAAAGCCATCTTAGAAATTTTTTATTCATCAGGTTTAAGATTGTCTGAACTGACTCACATCAAAATTAATGATATCGATCTTCATGATCAAACACTCAAGGTACTGGGCAAAGGAAATAAGTATCGCATCTTACCCCTTGGTTCAAAAGCGAAAGAGGCCATTAATTTGTGGATAAATAAGCGTAATGCTATTAAAAAAATTGATCAGCAAGATTATCTTTTTGTTAACTTAAAGGGAAATAAATTAACTGATCGGGCTATTCAATACCGCTTAAAGTATTGGGCTAAAAAAAATAAAATCCCTGAAAATATTCACCCCCATCTGCTCCGACACAGTTTTGCCAGTCATCTATTGCAATCAAGTCAAGATTTAAGAGCGGTCCAAGAACTTTTAGGGCATTCGAATATTTCAACCACTCAAATCTACACCCATTTGGATTATCAACATTTAGCAAAGATATATGATCAAGCTCACCCGAGATCAAAAAAAAAGATGGATTGATCCTCCGGGTAAATTGACTTATAGTGAACATCATGAGACAAGATCTAGAAATGATTGAACAAAAATTAAAAACCTTAATAAATTTATTAGCTGAGCTACAAATTGAGAATAAACTTTTAAAAGAAAAAACATCTCAACAAGATGAATCCATTAAACAATTAAATACAAAGATTCATGAAGCGTCGCAAAAAATAGAAAATCTTCTTGGACAAATTCCCGATGAAGAATTGTTATGAGTAAAATTATCGAAATTAATGTTTTGGGTCGTGATTTTCAGATCAACTGCCCGGATGGCGAAGAGGAAGCCTTGACCCAATCTGTCAATCACCTTAATCAAAAAGTCAATCAATTGAAAGATTCTGGTGTTGTGGGTTTTGACAGAATCTTATTGATGGCATCACTCAACGTTATTAATGAGTCAAGTAATCAAAATCCAGATAATCTTATTCAATTAAAAATTGTTCAAGAAAAATTGAATAATTTTGATAAAATCTTAGACCAAGCTTTGAGTCAATATTGATTCAAGTTTGTTTTACTGTTGCTTAGGCTATATATTCTTTGAACTAGTCATTAGCATCGGTTTGAGTTCATCTGATGTGGTGAGATTGTTTTCAATTGGGTTACCTTTTAAGGGCTCTTGATGACAAACCTAAAGCATCATAGACTTTTACCACCTGAACCTTTGGTTCTAGATGCTAGTCTAGGCAACAGTAAAATGAATTTACCTTAAGCTGTGGTACTCAAGATCAGCAAGATCAATTAAATCAAGGCACTTTTCATTGGTTGCCTCTAAAATCACTGGGGGAGCCATGCCTGCATCTGCAGCCTCAAGCCAGCGACTTGCACAAATACACCAACGATCACCCGGATTTAATCCTTCAAATTCAAATTCAGGTCGGGGGGTAGATAAATCATTGCCTAGCGCTTTAGAAAAAATTAAAAATTCTTCACTCACTTCTGCACACACGGTATGGCTGCCTTGATCACTTTCACAGGTATCACATAAGCCATTTCTATAATAACCTGTTTTTGGATTCAAGCTACACACTTGAAGATTGGTCCCTTTTACATTTTTTTGCATGATCGTTTAAACTAGTATTTAAAATTTAAGGAATAGTATAAATGAAATATTGGTTAATGAAATCAGAACCCACAGACTACTCCATTGATGATCTTGAAAAAGATGGTCGCATTGATTGGTATGGCATTCGAAACTATCAAGCAAGAAACTTTATGCGTGATCAAATGAGCATTGACGACCTCGCCTTTTTTTATCATTCAAATTGTAAGGAGCCTGGGATTATTGGCATTATGAAAGTTTGTAAATTAGCTTATCCAGATAAACTTCAATTTAAATCAGGTCACAAGTACCATGACCCTCAATCTGATCCAAATAATCCTCGTTGGGTAAACGTCGATGTTGCCTTTGTCAAAAAAACTCGACTTTTGAGTTTAAATGAAATCAGAACTTATCAAGAATTAGAAACACTAAAAATTCTGCAAAGGGGAAATCGATTATCGATCACCCCTTTATCCGAATTCGAATGGGATTTTATTAACAAGAAATTGGCTACCTAAGGTCGTCAAGACTTCCGATGGCTTTCGGATAAGTCACAACTCCCCAAGGAATTCCTTGAACTGAGAT
This sequence comes from Pseudomonadota bacterium, assembly GCA_027621535.1. Lineage (GTDB taxonomy): Bacteria > Pseudomonadota > Gammaproteobacteria > Burkholderiales > Methylophilaceae > BACL14. Next base: position 14,580 of record JAQCBB010000023.1, read on the forward strand.
TGAACCAATCACCTCAAGTGTGTTGACATCAATCACTTTCAATTCATCAGATCTCCCACAGGCCATAAGTAATTCGTTATTGTCAGGGGTGAAAGAAAAATGCCAACATCTTTTAGCATCCAAGGGAATATTTTTAATTTTTGTAAAATTCTCGGTTTCAAATACTTCAAGTAATTGAGATTTACTGGAAGCGACAAATAATCGATCTCCAGTTAAATCGAATGAAACGCCATAGGGATTGCTACCTGTAGCAATAGTCTTTTGATGATTAAAATCTTGATCAAGCACTATGAAATTATCACTGTGTTCCAGGGTCGATACATATAAATTACCTTTAGGTGACATTTTGATTCCCCGTGGTCGATCTCCGAAAGGCTTTACGTCGAATGTTTTTAATAATTCACCTGAATTTAAGTCATGAATTGTGATGGTGTTGTCAGCTTCATTCGTGACAATCACCTTTGTACCATCTTGATTAAATTCAATGCCCTCAGTTTCTGGGCCCCCTTCAATTTCTCTGAGCTTTTTTCCTTGTTTAATATCAACCACAGCTATTTGGGCTGGAGTTTTATCATCATCATCGTCATCATCTTTTCCCTCATGCTCATTTTGAGAAGGGGGTTTACCAGTTGATGCGGGTTCTGTTGAAACAAATACTAAATTTTTAAAGACTCTGATAAATTCTGGGTTTTTGCCTACCTTGACCTGGCTCACCACTTTTCCAGACACTCGATCAATGATGGTTAAATTAGCATCGCCTTTATTTGCGGTCACTAAATATTTTCCGTCGCTGGATACGCCAATACCTCTTGGGCCTGAAGATTGAATATCAATTTTATTAATAATCTCCTTGGTGATGAGGTCAATCACAGTTACTCCTCCTTCTTGTGAGGTTACATAAGCCTTTGGTGATTCCGGGGATCCGCAAGATACCAACGCCAAAAAAAATATTCCAATTAACAGCTTCATTCAAACTCCTTTTAAATTTTAAATTATTTTATTTACTCAAAAATAGTCTATAGCCAGGATTCTCTGTCTCATCCCAATAAGGATAACCCAACTGAGTTAAGAACTTTGAAAAAGTTTTCATTTGTTTTATCGGAACCTGAATTCCGACAAGAACTCGAGCAGTATCGGCTCCATGGTTGCGATAATGAAAGAGACTGATATTCCATCCCTTATTTAAACTTTGTAAAAAATTCATCAATGCTCCTGGTTTTTCAGGAAATTCAAATCGATACATTAATTCATTTTTAGCTTGAGGGGCATGCCCGCCAACCAAGTGTCTGAGATGAAGTTTTGCCATTTCATTGGCGGTGAGATCAATCGCTTTTAATCCTACACTCTCTAGTGAGGTAATAATTTTTTTTACCTCTGAAATATCCTCGATACTGATTCCTGTAAAAATTTGCGCTTCAGTTTCATCTGAAAAACGATAATTAAATTCTGTGATGTTGCGCTTACCAATCTGCTCACAAAAATTTTTAAATGCTCCTGGTTTTTCAGGAATGGTAACGGCGATAATAGCTTCACGCTGTTCACCAATTTCTGCTCTCTCAGACACAAAACGTAATCGATCAAAATTTAAATTAGCACCTGAAGCGATCCCGATAATATTTTCATGTTTAATCTTTTTTTTATTTTTTTCAATATACTGCTTGATTCCAGCAACCGCTAAAGCACCCGCAGGCTCCAAAATAATTCTTGAATCTTCAAAAACATCCTTGATTGCCGCACAAATAGAATCATTATCAACAACTAACATTTCATCGACATAATCTTTACAAATCATGTAATTATATTCACCTACTTTTTTAACGGCAGCCCCTTCAGCAAATAATGCCACCTGTTTCAAGGTCACTCTTTTTTTAGTTTTTAATGACTTGGTCATGGCTTCGGAACCCTTTGCTTCAACGCCAATAATTTTTATTTCAGGATGAATTGCTTTGACATAAGCAGCGACACCCGAAACTAATCCACCGCCGCCCACACAACAGAAAATAGCATGAATGGGATTGTTAAAATTTTCTAAAATTTCTTTTCCAATGGTTCCTTGTCCAATAATGACATCTAGGTCATCATACGGATGAACAAATGTCATTTTTTCTTTTTGAGCAAGCGCTAATGCATATTCCATCGATTCAGCAAAATTCTCTCCATGCAGAACAACTTCTGCACCATAATTTTTAACTGCTTTTATTTTTATGAATGGGGTAATTTCAGGCATAACAATAACGGCACGACATTTTATTTTTTTGGCACTCAAGGCGACACCCTGAGCATGATTACCTGCCGAAGCTGCAATCACTCCATTTTTAAGTTTACTTGCTGAGAGTCTTGAAAACTTATTCATCGCCCCCCTTATTTTAAAAGAATGGATTGGCTGCAAGTCTTCACGCTTAAGAAAAATATTATTTTCAAAGCGAGACGAGAGTTGCTCCTGCCTCTCTAGCGGAGTTTTTTTGACTACAGAATAATTATTGACCCGATCAATTGATCGCTTTATTTTTTTTATATCAATTTTCATATATCTTCTTAATTTTCATTCATTCTACAGAGGAGTATCATTGTAATCAAAATTTTAAACACTTTATATTGATACTCAAAGGGGAAGTAATGTCATTCACTCAAGATGAATTAAAACAACAAGTCGCCAAGGCAGCCGTAGCTTATGTTGAATCAGGAATTATTGGAGTAGGCACAGGATCAACAGCGAATTACTTTATCGACGAATTGGCTAAAATTAAACATAAAATAGAAGGTGCCGTCGCAAGTAGTGAGGCTACCGCTCAAAAATTAAAAGCCCACGGGATTCAAGTTTATGATCTAAACAGCGTTAATGGGATGGAAATTTATGTCGATGGAGCGGATGAAATAACTGCTCATATGCATATGCTCAAGGGGGGCGGTGGTGCGCTGACCAGAGAAAAAATAGTAGCGGCTAATGCAAAAGATTTTATCTGCATCTGTGACGAAACCAAATATGTTGGGGTATTAGGAAAATTTCCATTGCCTGTAGAGGTACTCCCCATGGCTCGAAGCTATGTGGCAAGAGAGCTTACAAAATTAGGAGGTAATCCAGTTTTGAGAGATTTTACTACCGATAATGGTAATGTCATTTTAGATGTACATAATTTAGTCATATCTGACCCTGTTGAAATCGAAGCAAGGATTAATCAAATTGTTGGGGTTGTGACCAATGGTCTTTTTGCTTCTAGGTCAGCTAATATTCTACTTCTCGCTACATCTGAAGGTGTGAAAACTATGAAGAAATAGTTATTTTTCACAAAAATGACTTATACTTAATATACAATATTTTTAACGTAAAAACTTTAATATTATGGTTATAGCAACTCATTCTTTTTCTAAATTTGACTCGGAACTCGAAACTTTAAGAAGTAAAGTTCTTGAAATGGGAGGTATTGTTGAAGAGCAAATTAAAAATGCTATTACTGCTTTGGTTGATGCGGATTCCAAATTAGCAAGAATAGTTATTGATACTGATGTGAAGGTTAACAGTCTTGAAAAATTAATTGATGAAAACTGTTTGTTAGTTCTTGTCAAACGCTCTCCAGCTGCCGGAGATTTAAGGTTTGTATCCACCGTTCAAAAAACTATCAGTGATTTAGAGCGTATCGGCGATGAATCGACTAAAATTGCCAGAGCTGCTTTAAGAATCTATGAAGGGGATCGCATGGGGAAACCTTCGCTCAGTGACATCAAATCGATGGCCAAGTTAGTTTCAGGCATGCTGCATGAATCCCTTGATTCTTTTGCAAGACTTGATCCAGAAGTATCTCTTGAAGTAAGAAAAGAGGATGAAGAGGTTGATGAAATTTATCAATCTTGCATGCGCACACAGCTGACTTTCATGCTTGAAGATCCAAGAGTAATCTCGACTTCGCTAGAGGTGATTTACATCGCCAAGGCGCTAGAACGTATAGGCGACCACTCAGAAAATATTGCTGAGTATGTGGTCTACATAGTTAAAGGTGCAGATGTGCGCCATTCTTCAAACAAAGATATCAAAAAAGAACTTAAAAGTTAACCTTTTAACTGTGTAAGTTTTTATTGTTTCGGAGGAACATACCCTTGTGCTTGATCAGCCCCCGATCCAAAAAAATAATTTTCTGTTTGCTGGGTCAAGTATTTTCTTGCCTCTGGATCGATGAGGCTTAATCGATTCTCGTTTACCAGCATGGTTTGGTGTTTAAGCCAGTCAGCCCAAGCTTGTTTGGACACGTTTTCAAATATTTTTTTCCCTAACTCACCGGGGTATGGTGGAAAATCTAAACCTTCAGCCTCTTTTCCGAGTTTTACGCATTTCACAAGTCGTGTCATTTTTTTCTCACAATGTTTTATAATGGCATTGATTTTAACAAGGGAGGAGTGTAATGGAAAGTCCTTTTAAAGGAAAAACGGGAATAAAGAGACTAATCAATGCCTTCAGTTACTCGCTCTCCGGATTTAAAGTTGCATTTGCTAAAGAGGACGCCTTCCGTCAAGAAGTTTTTTTATCAACCATCTTAGTAAGTGTCTCTTTTTTCATTGCTAACAACTCAATTGAGCTTGTTTTACTTATTGGAAGTACCCTACTTGTGCCCATTATAGAATTATTAAATTCTGCCATTGAGGCCACAGTCGATCGAATTAGTTTTGAGCACCATATCCTTGCTAAGAGGGCTAAGGATATTGGCAGTGCTGCCGTATTCCTTAGCCTCATCAATCTCTTAGCCGTTTGGCTGATTATTCTCTTGTATTAGAAATTACCTTGTAGCCCAAACAGGACGGAACGTCCTGCACGTAAAAATTTATCCTTCATAAATGAAGAGTGATCTCTTATCTCTTGATCCAATAAGTTTTGTCCCTTCATGAAAAACTGAATATCAAATTCAACCGGAAGCCGATAAGAAGCGAAAGCGGATAGATTGGTATAACCATCAGTCTCTAATTCATTGGTCCCTATATTGTCTTGAGAAAAAGCTCTCAATACATCCAGTCTTGCAAAATAACGATTTTTTGCATAGTCAATTGATGCACCTAATCTTAATGGAGAGATTCTTGGTAAATCATCGCCATTATCTTGCTCAGCTCTGACGTAGTCTCCGCGATAGGAAAAATTAAACTGATCGTTAATGTTATACACCCCGTCAAATTCAATTCCTTTAAATGTAGCCCCTACAGACTGATACTGGAACACTGGCAGTGCCTCCGCATCATCCTCCCCCTCATGCAAATGATATACATCAACTCCCGTATTAAATAAACCAATGAATCGATTGAATTTGGTGTAATAAGGGCCAATGTTGAAAGCATGGCCATCATTTTTCCATTTTAGTTTCATATCAATCGTATTGGAGAGCTCCGTGTTGAGATTTTCATCACCTTTATGCTGCTGCTCTGAAGCGTGATGTGGACCATACGGAAACAATTCAAAAAAAGCAGGTGCTCTTTCCGAATGCGCTAAATTCGCATTTAAAGACCAACTTTGATTAAATTGATAAACACCCCCAAGTGAAGCATTATTGGTTTGGAAGCTTTTTTCGGTGGCGCCAAATTCCGGCGCATCTTCGTCACTACACGCCACAGTTGTTGAGTATGTTGTCGAACAGCCACCATCGCCGGTAAAAGCATTTCTTTTGACATCATGATTGCCACGACGCAAGCCTAAGGTTAAC
>JAQCBB010000001.1 GCA_027621535.1 Pseudomonadota bacterium
GCGCACTATTTTATCAAGATTTTTTTATTAAAGATAAATATCTCATAACTCATTATGGACTTTCTAAAAAAATATCAAATTATTTGTTTGCATTAATCAATGCAGCCCGATTTGATATCGTATTTCTTCAAAGAAAACTTGTTCCTATTCCTTATTTCTTTATTTTAAGATTACTTGCAAAAAAAATAATTTATGATTTTGATGATGCTATTTTCTTAAATAGCAATGGTAATTTATCAAAACAGCGATACAGTAGATTTAAATATATATGCGAAAAATCTGATTTAATTTTTTCCGGTAATCAATATCTACAATCTTTTGCAAAAAAAATTAATTCTAAAACCTTTATATTACCAACCTGTTTAAATACAAAGGCATATCAAGTAAAAGCAAATAAATCAAAGGAATTTATTGATCTTGTCTGGGTAGGGCATAAAAGTACGGTGAAATATTTGTTAGCAGTGATCCCAAATCTTGAAAAAGCGAATGAAAAAATTAAAAAATTAAGAATTATTAATATTTCAAACGTAACCCTGTCCAGTAAAAAGATCAAAATTAAAAATATATCTTGGAATGAGAGATCTCAATATCAGTATATTAAGTCAGCATGGTTGGGTTTGGCGCCTTTGGATGAGTCCAATTGGAGCAAGGGAAAGTGTGCATTTAAGCTTTTGCAATACTCGGCCGCTGGTGTTCCAAGTATTTCCTCAAATGTTGGAGTTAATAGAGAATTAATCAATCATTACAAGAATGGTATTTTGATAAGAAAAAATTCTGATTGGGAAAAATCAATTATAAAATTACAGTCTGACAAACATCTATATCAAACAATGAGAAAAAACAGTCTTATTTTAGCTAAGGATTATGATTTCAAACACAATTATCAAGTAATAAAAAATTTAATAAATAATGAACTGTAATTTTTATCAGATTGCATACTCTATTGATACCTCTGAACCAAGTCATCCTGATTTTAAAATTTTTAATCAAATTGATAACCCTTATGAGGATTTAAGAGAAACACAACACATGATTGATTTTTTTGAAGCAGGTTTTGTCAAAGATGATAATAAGTTTTACGGTTTAGTCTCACCAAAATTCATAAAAAAAATGAAAATATGTTTTGATACAATCAATAACTTCATTAACAAGAGTAATGATTATGATCTTATTGTCTTAAACTCAGATCCGAAATGGTCCTATTTTTATTTTAATGTTTGGGATCAAGGCGATTTTTTTCATGAAGGCCTTATTGAAACAGCTAGTTTATTAAATCAAAATACTAAAATGATTGATTTTAATGCGAGACATAATAAAAAAACTTCATCATATTCAAATTACTGGGTTGGAAAATATTCTTTTTGGGCAAAATATATTAAATATTTAAAAGATGTAGACCATTTAATAAATAAACTTTCTAAAGAAAAAAACCAGTTATTTTTTAAAAAGGCAAACAATCACTTTGCATCCATCTACCCATTTGTGCTTGAGAGAATGTTATCAAATTTCTTAACAGCACATAAAGATATAAATTTTACTTCCCTCAAGTATTCACGAAAAGCGATTATCAATTCAGCAACATCACTGACTGATAAAATTTTATTGTTAAAATATATTGATATAATCGATGCATTAGACGACTCCAAGGATTTAGGAAAAATAAGTGATTTAATTACGCAAATTAATTCAATCAGACAAACAGCAAGGAATCAAAATCCTCTATTAAGATTGATATCTAATGTTAAATTTTTTTTCAAATAAACAAGATTTTCAAAATTTTTCATTTGATCAATTATTTAATATTGATGGGTTGGTTATACGCAGTGGAAAAAATCGTGAAACATTAGAATTTATTCATAATAAAAAAAAATATTACATTAAGAGATTTAAGAGCGGCTCCATAATTGATCAAGTGTTATATAGATTAGGTGTAAAAAATTTTTGTAATGATGCCTTCAATGAATATCAAGCATATGCTTTTCTAAAAGATATTGGGATATTGACTCCCAAGTTAGTTTGTTTTGGAAATGAGCAAAAATTGCTCAACAATCGTACCTTTGTCATCTCAGAAAAAATTAGTAATTTTATTCAGCTTGATACATTTCTTGTAACGAATAATAATTACTCACAACAGCAACAAACTAATATTTATTCTGAATTAGTAAATATGGTTAATAAATTACATACAAATGGAATCATTCATCATGATTTATATTTATGTCATTTTTTAATGGATCTGAATAGTTTAAAAAATAATAAAATTAGATTTTATCTTATTGATTATCATCGGCTTGAAAAGAAAACATCAATCTCAAACACCTTATTAATTAAGGAGCTTGGCGATTTATTATTTTCAATAAAGTATTTTGGAAATCATAAGCTATTTGTAAAAATTCTTAGCAAAAAGTACTGTGATTTGGAATTTTTAAACTCAAATTTCAAATTCATTGATAGAAGAGCAAACCAATTATTAAATAAGTATAAAAAAAAGTATGGATAATTTTGGGGATTTTGAACTATTAAAAATTTTAAGAGAAATTCCTTTTCGAAGAAGAGTTTATTTAGCAAAGAAAGAGAAGTCTCACTTTATTTTAAAAATTTTTAGTTTAAAAAAAGAGTATTTAAGAGAGCTTAAAGGAGCATTAATTTTAAATGAGACAGATGTGCTGACTCCAAAAATTTTATGCTTCGGAGAAGAAGATACTGAGTATTATATTGTTTTTGAGTATATCAATAATGCAATTAACCTTGAGGATTATTTAAAGTCTAATCAAGGCTCAATAAAAAAAAATATTATCAAAGATCTTTTTCAAACCAACATGGTATTGCATCGATTAAATATTATCCAAAAAGATAACTATTTAAAAAATTATCTGATTGCAGAAAATAATATTTACGTAATTGATGGCGGGATGATAAAAAAAATAAAATTTTTTACTTCCCTGAGGAAGATAATAAATCTTGCATTATTAGAATCAAAAATTGATTCAGAATTATTAAAAGAAAATATAAATTTTTATCAGTCAAAAATATTAATGACGATTAAAAACTTCTTTAAACGCTATTTTATTCAAAAGAGTATACAGCGCTACTTAAAGAAAACATTAAGAACGACATCTGAATTTAAACGGGAATCTAATTTTTCAAAGCTTATTTTAAAGCGTCAGGATTTTCAGTTTAATTTTAAAGAAATTGATCAATTATTAAAGAAAACGGAAATCATCAAAAATGGTAATACCTGCACAGTCTTTCGTCATGATAATTTAATTATCAAAAGATATAACCTTAAAAGTATTTGGCATTTTGTAGCCTTACAATTTAAAAAATCGAGAGGATTAAATTCATGGCAAATTACTAATGCTCTTAACCTACTAAATATTTCAACGCCAATTCCTTATTTTTATTATGAAAAAAGATTTTTGTTTTTACGCCTAAACACATACTTTGCCATGAGTTATGAGGATTCTATTAATATTAAAGATTATGAGAGTCAATTACAGACAAGCCAATCGAGAAGAAATTTTTCTGAAAAATTATTTAAATTTTTTAATAAGCTTAGCTTTTACAGATTCATTCATGGGGATTTGAAACACACAAATATTTTGGTAAATAATAAAAATGACGATATCTTTTTGATTGATTTTGACAAATCTTTTTTTTCTAACTATCAATACATATATAATTTTAAAATTCAAAAACAGTTAAATCGTTTTTATTCAAATTGGGAGCCAGGTTCAAAGTGGGCAGCTTCCCTAAAAAAATTGGAACAAATAATATGATTATTTTAGGAATCTCTGGTGTTCTTGGGCATGATGCATCGGCTGCTTTATTAATTGATGGAAAAATTATTGCTGCAGCAGAAGAAGAAAGATTTATCAGAGATAAACATGCAAAAAATTTATTCCCAATTGAAGCCACTAAGTTTTGTTTGCAGCAAGCAAAGATTAAGCCAAATGAAATTGATGTTGTGACCTTTCCTTATGCAAAGATTTCTTTTTTTAGCAAGGCTCGTTGGCATTATGCCAGAAGGTATTGGTATGCACCGGATCGTTCTCTCGATGCCATTTTTAATGGAAATCGGCGCTTTAGAAGAAATTATAATAAAGCTAAAGCGTTAATGAATGAAATTGGCATAAGAAATGCAAAAATAGTGCCTGTTGAACATCATCTTTCTCATGCATCAAGCGCCTATCATTTATCAGGATTCAAGGAAAAAACAGCAATTGTTGGGATTGATGGTAAAGGCGAGTATGCGACTACTTTTTTTGGATATGGCGAACATGGAAAAATACATAAGATAAAAGAATTTTATGATCCGGAATCCCTTGGCGGCTTATACGGGGCAATCACTGAGTTTTTAGGTTTTGATATGCTCGATGGAGAATTTAAAGTCATGGGAATGGCACCCTATGGCGATCCATCATTGTTTGATTTTTCGAATCTTGTTTCATTTAAAAATGGAGAATTAAAAGTCAATACTGATTTAGTTAACGTCATAGGTAATCGACGCTACAAGGAAAACGGTAAAGGCTATTATTTTTCTCCGAAATTTATTGATTTATATGGTCAAAAAAGAAATGGCGATGAAATTGATCATCCTTACATTCATTACGCTGCTGCTATACAAAAAAAATTAGAAGATATTGCATTAGAGATGATTGAGTATTATCTTGGAGATATAATTCGTGAAACTGGAAAAATCTGCATGGCGGGTGGAGTTGCCTTGAACGTTAAACTGAATCAAAAAATAATAAACTTACCTCATGTCAAAGAGCTCTTTGTTCAACCAGCAGCTGGTGACTCAGGAACTGCTCTTGGTGCTGCAACATATATTGCATCATTAGATAAAAAAGATTCAAAAAAGCTATCCAGAATGGATCATGTTTATTATGGACCAGCATTTTCTTCAAAAGAATGTATAGAAGCCTGCAAAAATCATAACGCAAAACCAAAATTTACAAAAATAAAAGATCCAGCCAAGGTTGGAGCCGAAATACTGGCTGCAGGTAACCCTCTAGCTTGGTTTCAGGGACGCATGGAGTTTGGACCCAGGGCGCTTGGGTGTCGAAGTATTTTAGGCGATCCAACCACACCAAAAATTTCAGATAAAATTAATACGCAAATAAAATACAGGGAACGATGGAGACCTTTTTGTCCAAGCGTATTAGAAGAAGATGCTGAATCAATCATCGGTTCAAAACATCCATCTCCATTCATGACATTCACATTTAATGTGCAACCAGAGTGGATCAAAAGAATACCTGAAGTAGTTCATGAAGATAAAACAATCAGAGTTCAGGTTGTGCAACAAAAAACAAATAAAGTATACTATCAACTGCTTAGAAACTTTAAGAAATTAAAGGGTGTCCCGGTGGTTCTAAATACTTCACTCAATAGGCGAGGTGAGCCGATGGTCTGCTCACCACAAGATGCATTAAATATGTTTTATGGATGTGACCTAGAATTCATGTTGATGGAAGATGTTCTAGTTACAAAATAAAAAAAGAATAACCAATGAAAAATTCAATATTAGAGCTTACTGAAAAAATTAAAGAAAAAAGTCGTCCAACGCGAACAGCATATTTAAAAAGAGTGAAAGCCATGCAAAATCGTGTTCGAGGTGCTGATCGTCTTGGATGTGCTAATGTTGCTCATGCATTTGCCTCTTTACCTGTCGATAAAAGACTGACTATCATTGAGGAAAAAAAACCAAACATTGCGGTCGTAACTGCATATAACGATATGCTATCAGCTCACAAACCTTATGAAACTTATCCTGACCTCATTCGTTCAGTTGCACATCAAAATGGTGCGACAGTTCAAGTAGCAGCGGGTGTTCCTGCGATGTGTGATGGTGTAACTCAGGGCGAGCCTGGAATGGAATTAAGTTTATTTTCAAGAGATACAATTGCCATGAGTACCTCGGTAGGTTTATCACATGACGTTTTTGACGGATCACTTCTTCTTGGTATTTGCGATAAGATTGTTCCTGGGCTACTAATTGGAGCTCTTCATTTTGGACATCTACCGAGCATTTTTATCCCGGCAGGTCCAATGGCAACCGGAATCGATAATACATCTAAATCAAAAGTTCGCGAACAGTATGCGTTAGGTAAAGTTGGACGTAAGGAGCTCTTAGATTCTGAGTCAAAAGCATATCATGGAGAGGGCACCTGTACATTTTATGGTACGGCTAACAGTAATCAAATGTTACTCGAGGCGATGGGTCTGCATGTTCCGGGTGCTGCGTTTATTCATCCAAAAGATGACGCCAGAGACATATTGACTTCTGAGGCTGTAACACTGCTTATAAATAATATAAAAGATAAAAAATCATATGCTTTGGGTGAGATGGTCGATGAGAAGGTAATTATTAATGCCATGGCTGCTTTATTAGCCACGGGTGGATCAACCAATCATTTGATTCATTGGGTTGCCATTGCCAGAGCAGCAGGGATAATTATTGATTGGACAGATTTTCATTATCTTGCAAAAGATGTCCCACTTTTAGCAAGCGTATATCCAAATGGCATTGCTGATGTAAATCAATTTCAAGGTGCCGGTGGTCCGAGCTTTGTTATTAGAGAATTGCTAGACAATGGTTGTATGTTTGATGATGTTCTCACCGTCTACGGACAGGGAATGGAAAAGTATGGTCAGAAGCTATCCGTTATTGAAAAGAAAATATCATGGAGTAAGTTTCCCAAAAATTCAGGAGATGACTCAATCATTAGAACCCACGATAATCCTTTCTCATCAACAGGAGGCTTAAAACTTCTTAAAGGAAATGTTGGCAGATCAGTTATGAAAACTTCAGCCATTCCTGAGGAAAAACATATAATTGAGGGGCCAGCCATGATTTTTGATTCGCAAGAAGAATTATTAGAGGCGTTCGATGAGGGAAAGTTAGAAAAAGATTTTATAGCTGTTGTTCGATTTCAAGGACCAAAAGCAAATGGTATGCCTGAGCTTCATAAGCTAACACCGCCTTTATCTGTCCTTCAAAATAAAGGTTTTAAAGTGGCAATTGTTACTGATGGACGCATGAGTGGCGCTTCAGGAAAAGTACCTGCTGCAATTCATATGAGCCCAGAAGCTGCCTTGGGAGGAGCTATTGCAAAAATTAAAGAGGGGGACATGATTAGAATTAATGCAATTGTGGGATCACTCAATGTCTTAGTTGATGAAGACACTTGGTATGAAAGAAAAATTGAAACATTATCAGAGAGCAAAAAACATAGCAATGCACACGATATGGGTAGAGAGCTTTTTGGGGCATTAAGAAAAAATGTACTCACTGCTGAAGAAGGAGCGGTTACATGGATATAAATAGAAAGAGATAAATGAATACAATTGATTTGGCGAATTATGGGCCGGTAATACCGGTAATTGTAATTAATAAAATAGACGATGCACTCCCAATTGCAGAGTCACTTTTAGAGGGTGGAATAAGAGTCCTTGAAGTTACAATGAGATCAAATTGTGCTCTTGATGCTATTGAATTAATTTCACATAAGTTACCCGACGCGATTGTGGGTGCTGGTACTTTGCGATCAAAGGCTGACGCCATACAAGCAAAAAATGCTGGATCAAAGTTTGCTGTAAGCCCAGGATTTACTGTCGATTTATCGAACGAATGTAAAAGAATTGATCTGCCTTTGTTGCCTGGAGTTTCAACAGGAAGCGAAGTCATGATGGCCGCTGATGAAGGTTATGATTTTTTAAAGCTTTTTCCTGCAGTTGCAGTAGGTGGAGTTAATCTTCTTCGTGGGTTTGCTGGACCATTTGCCAATATTCAATTTTGTCCAACAGGGGGGATAAAAGTTGAAACGGCTATAGATTTTTTATCACTTCCTAATGTCCCTGTTTGTGGGGGCACTTGGTTGACACCAAATGATCTTGTTGAAAAAAAAGATTGGGCTGAAATTAAAAAACTCGCTCAAGAGGCGTCCTCAATTAAGTTTTGATGGATTTTTCAAAATATAAAACACTCATCTTCGATTGCGATGGAGTCCTTTTAAATTCCAACTTTAAAAAATCAGAAGCCTATAAACTTGCTGGATTAGATTATGGTGCATCAGAAAATCAAGCTGATGAATTAGTTAAATACCATATCAAAAATACTGGTGTATCCCGTTACATTAAATTTAAGTACTTCCTGACCGATATCATGATGGAACCATATGCTGATAGAAATTTTCAATTTTTAATTGATGCATTAAATAAACATGTACTTCAGGTTTTAAATCAATGTGAAGTAACTCCAGACCTCGATAAGTTAAGAAAATTGACAGAAAATCAACACTGGATGGTTATGAGTGGAGGAGATCAGAATGAAGTTCAGGCTCTTTTAATGCAAAAAAAAATTGATCAATTTTTTGATTATGGAATATATGGAAGCCCTGATTCAAAACATGAAATTATTCAATATCATCAAACAACCAATGATGATTTTATGCCCGCTTTATTTTTTGGAGATTCTGAATACGATATGACCACTGCTGAAAAATTTAACTTAGACTTTATCTTTGTATCAGCATGGACAGATTTTAAAAATTGGAAGGAAGTGGTTTCGAAAAAAAATATAAAAACCGTAAGTTATTTAAACGAGTTAATGATCTAGACGATCATCTTTTAAAATGTCGATAATTTCTTTCTTATTCATATAGCTAAAATAGTTTTTTAGTGATTTACCTGCTGAGCGAATATTAAATTCAGCATTAATGGCTTGTGTTGCATGATTAATATGGTTGACATATTTATTTAGATGATCAGGTTTTAAAAATATCATCTCATAGCCAGCCAGTTTCATTTTTTCATGCAAAACTTTACCTGCACTTTCGTTTTTGTCTGAGAATGATGATTTAACTGATTTAATATATCTGACTCGATAGGCTGCGCAATGGCTCCTAATGTAGTGATAATTTTTATCAAACCTCTGGCGATTAATCTTTTTATTTAAAAGAAGCTTAAAAAAATATTCAATTTTTTTACCTAAAATTTTTAAAAAACCATCTATTTCCAGCTTCCATGATCCAACCCCTCCCACATTTTTATTTTCAAATGGCTGCAGTAAAATATTCAACCAATTAGGATGAATCACAAATGTGTCGGTATGGATAGTAATAACAAATGGGGTAGTAACTTTGGTGAGAGCTAAATCTAATGCTCTTGCATGTGACATTGGGCCGCCTTCGCCGTTAACACCCTTTCGTTCAATTAATTCAATCCAGTTAAGACTTCTGAGATATTTTGTTGAATCATCTCTTGAATCATTATCAATTACAATGACGTGAACCTTATTAAGATCTGTATTTTTTTTAATTAATCTTA
Source organism: Pseudomonadota bacterium (assembly GCA_027621535.1). Taxonomy (GTDB): domain Bacteria; phylum Pseudomonadota; class Gammaproteobacteria; order Burkholderiales; family Methylophilaceae; genus BACL14. The sequence goes on from JAQCBB010000001.1 coordinate 9,334, forward strand.
AACAAACTTTTGTGAGCTTTAGGGTTTTGTAATTGGGAACTAAAACGGTAACTATTTTTTTGTTGCACATAATATTCTATTGGCTACTTCACTTTCATTAATTAAGTTCATGCAATTAAAATGATTCAAAGGACATTCTCTTTTAAAGCATGGACTGCATTCTAAATTTAAATAATTAATAAAAGAGTTTTTATTTACCGGAGGAGTATGCTGTGGATCTGAGGATCCAAAAAAAGACTCTTGGTTGAGTTTAAGGGCGGCAGCAATATGCATTAATCCTGAATCATTACTCAGAAAATATTTAGAAAGACTAAAAATATCAATACAATTTTTTAACGATGTTTTCCCGGTAATATCAAAACATTGAAAATTTGTGAGTTCATTAATTTGATGATTTATTTTTTCATCATTTTTTGAACCCACCAGTAGAATATGAAATCCTTTCTCTATAAGCTTTATTGCTATATTGGCATATTTTTGTTGAGGTAAAATTTTGGCAGGTCCATATTCTGCTCCCCCTGCAATAATAACTAATTTCTTATGAGGTATTTTTCTTTTAGATAAAAATTTAATCCCTTCGGCTTTATTAAATTTTATTGATGGGGTTATAATTTTAGGTTTTTCGTAGTTTTTAGATCGAGAAAGTACAGTAAATTTTTCAATTGTCGGTAGGGCGTTATTCTGAAGAGAATTATTAAGAAATAATCCGCGCCGCTCTCCAATGTAGCCGGTGCGAAGCTTAATATTTGCAAATAAAATTGAGAATAATGATTTAAAAGTATTTACTAAAAAAATACATTCAGAATAGTTTTCTTTTTTGAGCGAGAAACTCAGTCTAATTCTTTTGATGAGGTCTAACTTCCCATGAGAAAAATCTAGAGGTATTATTTTATCAATTTCAGGAAATCGATTTGCAATATCAATTGACCATCTTGGCGCAGCTAAATGAATAATACACCGGGGATTTCTTTTTTTTAAATTCGAAAAAAGTGACTTGGCCATCATCATATCGCCTACCCATGATGGACCAAAAATTAAGATTTTTTCACGATTCACTTTGATTAATTTTTTTGATTATATTTGAACTACTTTGTCCAGGTATCAATTCTATGAGCCTAACCTCGCCCCTCCATTTTTTTATCTCTTTGTGACCAACTACCTCGGATACTTTATAATCATTCCCTTTGATTAATAAATTTGGTTGAATCAATTGAATCAGCTTTATTGGGGTGTTTTCGTCAAAAAATACAACAGCATCAATGGAGGATAGCCCAGCTAACACTTTTGCTCTATTTTGCTCATCAACAATAGGTCTTAAAGGTCCTTTGATCTTTTTAATAGAACGATCTGTATTTAAAGCTAATATTAAAAAATCTACTTGTTTTTTTGCTTCTGCAAGATAAGTAACATGGCCAGAATGAAGAATATCAAAACAGCCATTGGTAAACCCTATGCTCTTATGATTTTTTTTGAGCACCTTAACTACTTCGATAATCTTTTCAGCAGAAAATATTTTTTCATGATTGCCATTTAAATCTTTTTCAAAAATATAAGATTCCAAATCATTTAAATTTATCGCCTCTGTCCCAATTTTTTGAATTACAATCCCAGCAGTAAGGTTTGCTAATTGAATAGAAGTTTCCATGTCAAGGCCAGCATGCAACGCAGCTGCAATTGTTGCGATGACGGTATCTCCAGCCCCGGAAACATCAAACACTTGTTTTGGTGATATCGCCGGAAATTGTTTTTTTGATTTAGATGTAAAAAGACTAATACCTTGTTCACCATTTGTGACGATGAGATTATCAATATGATTTTTTTGCATTAGTTGAATTAAGTGTTTTTCATGTTTACTATCGTTATTGTCGATGCCAGTAAAGACAAGGGCTTCTTTGCTATTCGGAGTGATTGCAAATGACTCTCGATACTTATCCATATTGCTTGTTTTGGGATCGGCAATCACTTTCACACCAATTTTATTAGCTTTTTGAATGATTTTTTGACATAAATCAAAAGATAGAAAGCCTTTGGCATAGTCAGATAAAATAATAATGGAAATATTTTTTGTAATTTGATTTAATATTTTTTGCTCATCATTTTTATTCAGAGAGATAGAATTACTATCAAAGTCTTGACGAATTAGCTGTTGACCAGAGGCAATGCTCCTTACTTTGGTTGTAGTCTGATCACTTTTTTTAAAAACTAAATTTGATTTAATTTTTTTTGTTTTTAATATGTTTAAAAAGCTTTCACCATTGGTATCATTACCAACTGCACCAATTAAAGTGGTTTGAACTCCCAAATTTATTAGGTTATTTGCAACGTTACCAGCCCCTCCCAGACGATTTTCTATTTTTTTTGCTTTTAAGATTGGAACGGGCGCTTCTGGGGATATGCGATTAATTTCTCCAAAAATATATTGATCTAACATTAAGTCACCAATCACTAAAATACTTTTTTTTGTGGCTTTAATTTTTGCAATAAGCTCGTTGTATATATGTTTGTTCATAAATATATATCTTCTTGTGATAGATGATTTTGATAATAATCTGTAACACCTTCAGATAGATCCATAAAATTTTTACTGTAGCCAGAATTCCTTAGTTTATCAATTTTTGCTTCAGTAAAATATTGATACTTTCCATCCAAATCAGGGGGCATGTCAATAAATTTAATCTGATCTTCAGAGGCTTTTTCATTTTTAATAAGTGTTAGAGCTAGTTCAAAAAAAGTTTGTGCTTTGCCAGTACCAATATTAAAAATTCCACTCTCACATTTTGATAATAATAAATGGACCATTGCACTTACAGCATCTTTGACATAGATGAAGTCTCGCAATTGTTGCCCATCTTTAAAATCTGGATGATTGCTTTTAAATAAATTGATATTCCCAGTACTTTTTATTTGATTATAGGCATGATAAACGACACTGGCCATGCGCCCTTTATGATACTCATTCGGACCATAGACATTAAAAAACTTACAACCAGCCCAGAAGGGAGGAGCGACATAATTTTCAGCCATTGACATTGCCCACTGGTCAAAAAAATATTTTGAATAACCATAAGCATTCAGAGGGAATAAGTCAGATTGAATGTTGTCTTCATAACCTTGCGTGCCATCCCCATAAGTTGCCGCTGAGCTCGCATACACAAGCGGCAATTTTTTTTCTGTACAGAATTTCCACAATTGTTGAGAAAAACGAATGTTATCTTGAATGAGGCGTGACATTTTTTTTTCTGTCGTTGCACTAATTGCACCCATGTGAATTATCCCATCAATTTTATTTTCAGGAATTTGTTTTATGAAGCTGAAAAACTGATTTTTTTGGATGAATTCTTTGTAATTTCTTTTATGAAAATTTTTTTCTTGATTTTCGTTGGCCAGATCATCGCACAGGATCAGATGATCTTCTTTAAGAATTTCATTGAAGTGCCAGGCAGTCACGCTGCCAATCATGCCTGCTGCCCCAGTGATAATGATCATGTGCTTTGTTTAACCTTCTGATAAGCTTGTTTTGTTTGCTTGGATGCTTGTTGAATTTGTGATGGCTTAAATTTATAATCCAGCCAACCCTGAAGATGAGACTCAGCAATTTCAAGCATGGCCTTAATCCACGCATCATTATTATTTAAGGCAGGTATGTAGCGATATTTATTTGGATCACCACCATGTTCAGCAAAGATTTCACGCCCTTCCATGTTGATTTCTTCAAGAGTTTCAAGACAGTCACTTGAAAAACCAGGACAAATGACATCAAGTTTTAGATCTTTTTCCTGCCCCATTTTCTTTAAAGTTTCTGCAAAGTAGGGTTTTAACCACTCCGCTTTACCAAATCGAGATTGAAAGCAAACAAGTGATTCATGTTCTCTTAATTTTAATTTGTTTCGAAGTAAGCGTGCTGTTTTATGACATTCGCAATGATAAGGGTCACCCTGCATTAATGATTTCATGGGCACCCCATGGAAGCTAAAAATTAATTTATTTGATTTTCCACTCTTACTCCAATAGTTTTGAATAGATTGGGCAATAGCATTTATATAAGATGGATGATCATGATAGTTTCTAATGACTCGTATTTCAGGGATATTTCTTGTTTTAATTAATTTTTTGAATAAACCATCCATGGCAGCTCCAGAGGATGAGGAGGCGTATTGAGGATAAAGTGGAAAAAATAAGATTTTGGTACAATTTTTTGCTTTTAATTTATCAACAGCACTTGCTATTGAGGGTTGACCATAGCTCATCCCAATTTCCACTTCTAGAGGCTGTTTAAACTTTTTTTTGATCTCTTTTTCAAAAGCTATTTTTTGATTGTTAAGGTTGACATACAGAGGCGAACCATTTTTTGTCCAAATGGATTGGTATTTTTTTGCACTGGCGCTTGGGCGAAAAACTAAAATGATGAAATGTAATATCCAACACCAAATAAAACGTGGAATTTCAACAACACGGCGATCCATTAAAAATTGTTGTAAATACTTTCTTAATGCTGCAGAAGTGGGTTTTTCAGGAGTTCCCAGATTGGCTAGAATAATGCCGAATTTAGGAATATCTCCATGTGAGTAGTCTGGCTCTTTTTGATAGTAGCTCATGTGATTTTTTTCTGATTATTAAAGCTTAGCAGTTTAGCAGTAATGTCCACAATTGGAATAACCCTTTCATATGCCATGCGAGTCGGACCGATTACTCCTAATGATCCAATAACCTCACCATCGACCTCATAAGGTGAGGTGATAATGCTAAATTCATCAAGACCATGGTAGCCAGACTCTTCACCAATAAATATTTGTACACCAGAGGTGCTTTGACTTTTTTCAAGAAGGGCCATGAGAGCATTTTTTTTGTCAAAAAGATTAATAATTTTTTTTAAACCGACAAGGTCTTTCGTTAATTCTTCATTATCGATTAGATTTTCTTTTCCACTGATGAAAATATTTTCATTTGATTCAAGATTGGAAGTATCCATTGCAGATTTCATTAAATCGAACATTTTTTTCTTGGTATCGATAATTTCATTATTTATTTTTTGATAGGCCTCTTCTATAGTTAAACCAGAATAGTTATTTGTGAAGTAATTTGAAAATTCAATCAACTCACTTTCGGAGTACTCTTTTTCAGCATTTAAAATCTTATTCATCACTTGACCGTCACGGGTCACTAATATTGCTAATACTTTATCTTTTGAAAGATTAATAAATTCGATGTGTTTAAAAGTTGTTTTTTTTATTTTAGGGATTAATATTAACCCGGCATGATGGGTTAGCTTAGAAAGTGTATCGGCTATAGAGTTGGTTACGCTTGACGAAGAGTCTATTTTTCCAGAAATTATATTTACTTCGTCCTCAGTAGGATTTTTAAAAACCAGCAAAGAATCAACAAAATATCGGTAACCTTTTTTAGTAGGGACTCGACCTGAGGATGTGTGAAGACTGGAAATAAATCCTTGGTCTTCAAGATTTTTCATAATATTTCTGATGCTTGCAGGACTTAAATCTACATTTGTATGAGCGGACAAGGTTTTCGAGCCTACAGGTACCCCATCGCTAATATGCTGATCAATTAAAATTTTTAGAAGTTGTTGTGATCTTTTATCCATATGCATTTAAGCATTTTTATGATTAGTAGTTATGATTTAAATAGATTAAAATTAATAATCTGATTATATCAATAATAACCCGATCATTTAATTATGAGCTTTAAAAAAATTGCAATCATAGGTAAATATAACAATTTAAAAGAAGACCCAAGTTTTTCTGGAAAATTAAGAGCTCTAATTGATTTTATCGTCTCAAAAAAAATTCAAGTTTTTGTAGAAGAAAAAACTCAACAACAGTTTAAGTTAAATTCTTATGATTCTATTGCTTTATCACAATGTGAGGATGTAGACCTTATTATAGTTTTAGGAGGTGATGGAACTATGTTGGGTGTTGGAAGAACAATTTCCCAAATAGGTGTGCCAATGGTTGGAATCAATCAAGGAAGATTTGGTTTTTTAGCTGACATTAGTTTTGATGCCATGGAGAACGAGTTAACCTCGATTCTTGAGGGAAGTTACAAAACAGATGAGCGTATGCTCCTCAATGTAAAAGTTATGCGCGATAACAAATTAATTTATGAATCATTGGCGCTCAATGACATCGTCATTAAAGGTGGTTCTAGATTAATTGAACTAGAGCTGAGTGTTAATCAAAAGTTATTACATAATCAAAGATCCGATGGGATCATTGTGGCAACACCAACTGGGACGACTGCATATGCACTCTCTGCTGGTGGCCCGATTTTACATCCTGATTTAGATTCTGTAGCTATTGTTCCTATTAGTCCTCATACCTTGAGTAATCGTCCTATTGCAATAAGTGCTGAGCAATCTATATCCGTTAGAATTATTGATATGAATGAGGGTTTTCTGAGCGTTGATGGGCAGATAAAATTTCCTTTAGATTTGCGTGATCAAATTCACATTCAAAAATCTTCAAACTTTGTCACCATTTTACATCCAAATGATTATTGCTATTTTGAGATGTTAAGAAATAAATTAAATTGGGGTTAGAGGATGTTGTTGAGTTTAAATATTCGTGATTATGTGATTGTTGATCAACTAGAGCTTAGCTTTAGTCAAGGATTTACTGCTTTAACAGGCGAGACAGGGGCAGGAAAATCGATTTTAATTGATGCATTATCATTATCTCTAGGCTCCAGAAGTGAAAGTGGCTTGACTCGAAAAGGAAGTGAAAAGTCAGAAATCATATCTGAGTTCGATATATCTAAAAATTCAATTGCAATCGATTGGTTAAAAATAAATGATCTTTTTGAGGATGAAACTCTTTTTTTAAGAAGAATTATTTTTCCTGATGGGAGATCGAAGGGCTTTATTAACTCTATTCCTTGTCCAATATCTAAATTAAAAGAAGTTGGCGATATATTAATCGATATCTATAGCCAGAATTCTTTTCATTCATTGATACAACCAACAACACAATTAGATATTTTAGATCATTATGCACAAGCTACAGAACTGGTTAAAAAAACCCAAGAGCTTTATGTGGAATGGAAAGTATTGAAAAAAAAGAAAGAAGAGTTTGAAAAAAATAAATTAAATACCGAACAAGAATTTGAATATTTAAAATTATTAATTAAAGATTATGAGCAGCTAAATTTCAGTTTTTTAAATTGGGAATTAATTCAAGAAGAACATAAAAAACTATCTAATGCCAAAGAGTTAATAATCACAATTCAAAAATGTAATAACCTCATTTCAGAGGATGATATCTCTATCAATAAACTTCTTAAGGAAATAAGAAGAGATTTAACAACTGCATATGAAGTCGATAAAGGTTTAAAGAATGATTCTGAACTATTAGATGATGTTTTGATAAAGATCAATGAGCTTGAAAGAAACTTAAATCATTATTTAAGTCAATTCAGTGATGATGAAGGCAGGGTGATTGAATTGGAGACTCACATTCAAAGTATTTTTGATTTTTCGAGAAAATATTCTATTCAGCCTGAAAACTTTGAATCAGAATATAAATTATGGCAAGAAAGATTTAATGAATTAAGTAATGCTTTTGAGGACAATCAGTTTGATCTTCAAGAAAAATTAGCTTTTCAAAATTATTATGAATCTGCCACTCAATTATCCAAGCAAAGAATAGACAAGGCAAAATTATTAGCAGATAAAATTACATCATTTTTAAATCAATTATCTTTTAGTAACGCTGAACTTCAAATTGATATCAGTCAAGTTGAACCTCAATTGAGTGGTATTGATCAAGTTGTTTTTCACATAAGAACCTTTAAGGGTGCGGATTTGGCTCCCATATCAAAAGTTGCTTCTGGTGGTGAATTATCTCGTATAAGTCTTGCTATTAGGGTTGCCTCTGCGGAAAACACAAATGTTCCCGTGATGATTTTTGATGAAGTGGATGTTGGTATTGGAGGGGGGGTGGCCGAGATTGTTGGAAAATTATTAAAGCAACTTGGTAGTTTTTACCAAGTATTTTCAATCACTCATCTTGCTCAGGTTGCTTCAAAAGCTGATCATCACTTTAAAGTTTATAAGGATGAAAAGGCAGAATCGGTTATCTCAAAAATTACTCTCTTAAACGATCAAGAGCGGATTCAGGAAACGGCTCGGATGATCGGCGGTATTGAGATTACCGCTACAACTTTGGAGCATGCCAAAGAAATGTTGCATTGAGTTATTTATTTTTTTTATGCGGGCAGGGCTTCTTTGTGCAATCACCATATAAACACAAAGAATGGTCAATAATTATGAAACCATTTTCTTCAGCTATAACCTTTTGTCTCTTTTCAATTTCACTATCAACAAATTCTTCAACGTATCCACATTGAAGACAAACAATATGATCATGATGAGATTCCTCATTTAACTCATAAACTGCTTTGCCACTTTCAAAATGATGCTTTAATAGAAGTCTAGCTTGTTCGAATTGAGTTAACACTCTATAGATCGTTGCAAGGCCAATATCTTCACCATTGTTAATCATGATTTTATATATCTCTTCAGCAGATAAATGTTTTTCTCTATTACTTTCAAAGATATTCAGAACTCTAAGACGGGGTATGGTAGCTTTTAATCCAGTTTTCTTAAAATCAACATGATCTTCCATATTTTTTCCAGTCATTGAATTAATTTATTTATCATCATGGTATATTATTCAACTCTATTATTCAAAGAAATATTTACACTTTATAATTAATGCGAAATAATTAATGCGAACAAAAACCTTTTTTCTAATTTTACTCTCTTTGTTGATTTCATGTTGCTCTGTAAAAAACCCTATAGATTATTTTGAAGCAAAAATTTATAAACTTGATGTGCAGCAAGGCAATATCATTACTGCTGAAATGCTTATGGGTTTAAAGCCAGGGATGACTCAGGCCCAGGTGCGCTATGTTCTAGGAACTCCGTTAATTCAAGATTCTTTTCATAAGAATCGTTGGGATTATATTTATACGATGATAAAAGACGATCAATTGATAGAGGAGAGACATCTAGTTGTAAAGTTTGAAGATGATGAATTGGTTGATATCAAGGGCGATCTAATTAATAAAGACGATGTCATGCTCGGTGCTCAGATGGAAAAACAATCAAAAGTGATTACACTCACCAAAGAGGATTACGAAGAACAAAAAAAGGATACAAAGTCCATACTCAGTCGTTTAAATTTTTGGGATAGCGATGCAGAGGTAAAAGAAAATTCGCAAACTATTAAAATATCTAAAAAGGACTATGAGGGTCAGGAAAAAGATCAGTCGCTTCTGAGTCGTTTAAAGTTTTGGGATGATGATCCGGAGCCAAGTGCAAAAGACATTAAAATTGAGACTTCATCAAAAGAGAATAAAGTGATGGAAGTCGTTAAACAAATTGAAGCTTCTGAGGATGAAGAAAAAGTTATGCCGAGTGTTGATCGTGAAAGTGATAAGAAAATAAAGACAGTTGAGAAGGAGTATAAAATTGACGATGAGCAGTCGGTTAGTCAAAGTGTGAAAGAGGATATTATAAAGTCTTTACCCGATGAAGCCGATCCTGCATATTTTGAGTTACTATTAGAGAAAATTGGATTTTAGTTATGAATAAATTAAAAATTATTATTTTGGGTGCGACCGGAAAAATGGGTCAAACTTTAATAAAACAGTTAATTTCTGATAAATCTTTCGAACTAGTGGGTGCCCATGAAATAAAAAATTGTTCGCATCTCGGAAAAGATGCTGGCTATTTTATAGGAATTGAAACAGGTATTTTAATCAGCAATGACTTAACTGATCACTTTCATCTTGCTGATGTCATCATAGATTTTACGAGACCTGAGGGCACACTTGATAAGCTTAATTTTGCTGTTAAGCATAAAATTGGCTATGTTATTGGGACAACAGGATTCAATGATGAAGAAATCATTCAGATTCAATCTGCAAGTAAAAACATTCCTATTTGTATGGCACCCAATATGAGTGTAGGAATTAACGTCTTAATTTCGTTAGTGGAAAAAGCGGCAAAATTTTTACCAGATTATGATTTTGAAATTATTGAATCTCACCATAAACATAAAGTCGATTCACCTTCAGGTACGGCTCTCAGGCTGGGTCAGGCTGCTGCAGACGGATTAAAAATAGATTTAGCGGACCATGCGGTATATACCCGATGTGGTCGTGATGAGCAACGCGGCAAAAATGAAATTGGGTTTTCAACCATTCGTGCAGGTGATATTGTTGGCGAACATACGGTAATGATAGCCGGTGATGGTGAAAGAATCGAATTAACACATAAAGCAACCAATCGAGTTAATTTTGCTTCAGGCGCTTTAAAAGCTGCAAATTTCCTGGCGGACAAAACATTTGGACTTTTTGATATGCAAGATGTTTTAGGTTTAAAGTAGTTAATTTTTTAAACTAAGACATTGAATGGTTCCCTTATTTCTACTATAATTCAGTAGTTTGAAAGACAACATTCTTTTAAACACCCCTTCGATCAAATTAACAGGAGTGTTCATTGTCGGAAACAACACCGGCCTTTCTAATTTTAAAGGATGGAACCCAGTTCCAGGGCACATCAATCGGAGCAGATTCAAATTCAGTCGGTGAAGTGGTTTTTAATACATCAATTACGGGTTATCAGGAAATTCTAACAGACCCATCTTATGCAGAACAAATTGTTACCTTAACCTATCCTCACATCGGAAATACAGGGACAAATTTAGAAGATTTTGAAAGTGCAAAAGTTTTTTGTAAGGGTTTAATTATTCATGATGAATCCCTTATTAGCTCAAACTTTAGAACCGAAAAAGACCTGTCAAAATTTTTAAAAGATCAGGGTATTCCGGCCATAGCTGGAATTGATACCCGCCAGTTAACAAGACATATTAGAAAATTTGGAGCTCAAGCAGGCGTCATTATTGTTGGCAATCATCTCAAAAACTCTCAAAAGCTTGTTGATAATTTCCCCGGCCTTTCTGGAATGGACTTAGCACAGCAAGTGACAACAAATAAAACATATGATTTTCATGAGGGAGAGTGGGAGCTAGGATCAGGATTTGTAAATCGTATTGATAAAAAATACAAAGTTGTAGCCTATGACTTTGGCGTGAAAAAAAATATTTTAAGAATGTTGGTGGCGAGAGGCGCAGATTTAACTGTTGTCCCGGCTAAAACAAGTCCTGAAGATGTATTAAAACTTCAACCTGATGGGATTTTCTTATCCAATGGTCCAGGCGATCCTGAGCCATGTGATTACGCAATCAAAAGCATAAAGTATTTTATCAAAAAGCAAATGCCTATTTTTGGAATATGTTTGGGACATCAGTTGTTAGCTCTTGCATTGGGAGCTAAAACTAAAAAAATGAAATTTGGTCATCATGGGGCGAATCATCCTGTGCAAGATTTGTTTTCAAAAAGAGTTTTTATTACCAGTCAAAATCATGGGTTTACGGTCGATGAGAGTTCATTAAACAATAATATTGTAATTACACACAAGTCTCTTTTTGATCAAACTATTCAGGGAATAGAGACTAAAAATAAACTCGCTTTTAGTTTTCAAGGACACCCTGAGGCAAGTCCAGGACCAACCGAAATGGCTTACTTATTTGATCAATTTTTTTCAATAATGCAAAAACCTGAGGAGCATTAATTGCCAAAAAGGAGTGACATAAAATCTATTTTAATTATTGGGGCAGGCCCAATCGTGATTGGTCAAGCCTGTGAATTTGATTATTCGGGAGCACAGGCTTGTAAAGCTCTTCGAGAAGAGGGTTATCGAGTCATATTAGTAAATTCCAATCCAGCAACGATTATGACTGATCCTAATATGGCAGATGCAACTTATATCGAACCTATACAGTGGGAAATTGTTGAAAAAATAATTGCAAAAGAAACTCCGGATGCGTTATTACCGACCATGGGGGGGCAAACTGCTTTAAATTGTGCGCTTGATCTCGATCGTCACGGAGTATTAGAAAAATACAATGTTGAATTAATTGGGGCTTCTAAGCAGGCCATTGATAAGGCTGAAGACCGTCAATTGTTTAAAGAAGCGATGAGCCGAATTGGCCTCGCGTCAGCTCGCTCGGCAATTGCTCATAGTTTAGAAGAAGCTCAGCAAGTGCAAGCTTCGATTGGATATCCTGCAATTATTCGACCATCATTTACCATGGGAGGAAGTGGCGGTGGTATTGCTTATAATCAAGAGGAATTTGTTGAAATCTGTGAGCGGGGCTTGGATGCATCTCCAACCAATGAGCTTCTGATAGAAGAGTCGCTATTGGGTTGGAAAGAATTCGAGATGGAAGTGGTGAGAGATAGGAATGACAATTGCATCATTATCTGCTCGATAGAAAATCTCGATCCTATGGGCGTGCATACCGGAGATTCAATCACGGTAGCGCCAGCACAAACTTTGACAGATAAAGAGTATCAAATTATGAGGTCAGCTTCGATTGCCGTGCTCAGAGAAATTGGTGTTGATACAGGGGGTTCAAATGTTCAGTTTGCTATTCATCCTGAAGACGGACGTATGGTAGTTATTGAAATGAATCCCAGAGTTTCACGCTCTTCCGCTCTTGCTTCCAAAGCAACAGGTTTTCCAATCGCAAAAATTGCGGCTAAGTTAGCTGTTGGCTTTACTCTAGATGAGTTGAAAAATGACATTACAGGCGGACAAACTCCTGCCTCATTTGAGCCAACCATTGATTATGTTGTAACAAAAATTCCAAGATTTGCTTTTGAGAAGTTTCCAAAAGCGAATAGTCATTTAACCACTCAAATGAAGTCTGTTGGTGAGGTTATGGCGATCGGTAGAACTTTTCAAGAATCATTTCAAAAAGCCTTACGCGGTCTTGAGACTGGAGTGAATGGATTATCATCAAAAACAAAAGATATAGATTTAATCATTAACCAATTGAGACAGCCTGGCCCTGAGCGAATTTGGTTCTTAGCTGACGGTTTTCGTTTAGGCATGTCCCTTAATGATATTCATCAAGAGTCAAAAATTGACCCTTGGTTTTTAATTCAAATTCAAGAGTTAATTCAATTAGAAAACAAAATATCTTCATACAATTTGAATGATTTGAATGCTGCAACGCTTCTTCAATATAAGAAAAAAGGATTTTCAGATGAGCGACTGGCTGAGCTTATGGCTGTCTCCCAGAAACAGATAAGAGATCTTCGAAATCAATTAAAGGTAAAGCCAGTTTATAAAAGAGTGGATACTTGCGCAGGTGAATTTGAAACATCCACGGCATATATGTATTCCAGTTATGACCAAGAATGTGAAGCGCTTCCGACAAGCAATAAAAAAATAATGATTTTGGGAGGCGGGCCAAACCGAATTGGACAAGGCATTGAATTTGATTATTGTTGTGTTCATGCGGCATATGCCCTAAGAGAAGAGGGTTATGAAACCATTATGGTGAATTGTAATCCTGAGACCGTTTCAACAGATTATGATACTTCAGATAGGCTATATTTTGAACCGGTAACTTTAGAGGATGTTTTAGAAATTGTTGATATTGAAAAACCTGATGGAGTTATTGTTCAATATGGGGGACAAACACCGCTAAAATTAGCCAAAGTATTAGAAGCTAACGGCGTAAAAATTATTGGGACCAGTCCTGAAGATATTGATGTTGCTGAAGATCGGGAAAGATTTCAAAAGGTTTTAATTCAGCTTGGATTAAAACAACCACCAAACAGAACAGCACGAACAGCTGATGAAGCAATCCAATTAGCAGGAGAAATAGGTTATCCGCTGGTTGTCCGACCAAGCTATGTTTTAGGCGGCAGGGCAATGGAAATTGTTCATGAAGAATCAGATTTGCAAAGGTATATGACCGAGGCTGTAAAAGTGTCGCATGAGTCACCCGTGTTGCTTGATCGATTTTTAAATGATGCTCAAGAAATAGATGTGGATGCGATTTCAGATGGAGAGAATGTTGTTGTGGGTGGAATTATGCAGCACATCGAACAAGCAGGAGTTCATTCTGGTGATTCTGCATGCTCATTACCTCCTTTTGATCTGTCAGAAAAAATACAACAAGAGTTGATTAAGCAGACAAAGATTCTGGCTCAAGCGTTAAAAGTTATTGGTTTGATGAATATTCAATTTGCGATTCAAGGAGAGGTTATTTATATCCTTGAGGTAAATCCACGAGCATCAAGAACTGTCCCTTTTGTTTCAAAAGCGATTGGTAAACCCCTTGCAATGATTGCAGCCAAAGTGATGGTTGGAAAATCCCTGAAAGATCAAAAATTTGTGAAAGAGATAGTTCCTAATTTTTACTCAGTTAAGGAAGCTGTTTTTCCATTCATTAAGTTTCCCGGTGTAGATACAATTTTGGGTCCTGAAATGAAATCAACAGGGGAGGTGATGGGATTAGGAAAAACTTTTGCTGAAGCATTCATCAAATCACAATTGGGTGCCGGAACAACATTGCCTTATAAAGGCAAGGCATTTTTGAGTGTTCGCAAGGAAGATCATGAAAACATTATTGAGATTGCTCAAGCACTTGCTAAGCTAGGTTTTGATCTGGTTGCCACAGACGGAACAGCAAGGTCTATTCAAAATCATGGCATGATCGTCGATCGAATCAATAAAGTTGCTCAAGGACGGCCACATATTGTTGATATGATAAAGAATAAGGAAATAGATTTTATTGTGAATATCACTGAGGATAAAAAAGCAATTGCAGATTCATACACTATCCGACGCAATGCCCTTATGAATAAAATTACTTACTATACGACCCTTTCTGGGGCAAAGGCAGCCTGTGTAGGCATGTCTTATGTTGACGAATTGGAAGTCAATAGTATTCAAAGCTTGCATAAGTAAATTACTATCATTAAAATCCAATGACACCCCTCATGATTGTTAACCAACATTCGTGTGGATATAAATTTAAAATTTCATAAAGGTTACAAATGGCAGGTCAAATTCCAATGACGCGATATGGTGTCGAGCGACTTAAAGAAGAATTACAACAACTTAAAAGCCAAGATCGTCCAAGTATTATTCAAGCAATTGCTGAAGCAAGAGCACAGGGAGATTTGTCTGAAAACGCAGAATATGATGCTGCAAAAGAGAAGCAAGGCTTTGTTGAAGGAAGAATATCTGAGATTGAAGCAAAATTATCTAATGTACAAATTATTGATCCCGCCTCACTTAATGCTGAGGGTAAATGTGTATTTGGGGCCACAATAGATTTGGAAAACTTAAATGATGAAAAAAAAGTGACCTATCAAATTGTAGGTGATGATGAAGCTGACATTAAATCCAGTAAAATTTCTATCAGCTCACCCATTGCGAGAGCATTGATCGGAAAAGAATTAGGAGATGTTGTCGAAGTTGAAACGCCAGGCGGTATTAAAAGCTATGAAATCATCAATGTGAAATATATTTAAATGAATACTTTTTTAAAATTTCTAATTTCACTTTGGGTGGGGTCTCTTTGGTGGATGATTGTGGTGGCAAGTGTAATTTTTGACAAGGCCCCTACCAGTTATTTGGCTGGTTTAATTGCGGGACAATTATTTGAATATTTGAGTTACTTTAGTTTACTAGTTGTGGCTTTCGTGATGGTTCATCTCTTAAAAAGAGAAGGATGGAGAGTGCTTAAAAATTCACTTTTTTGGGTGTGTTTGCTTACTCTGCTGATAGTGTTCATTAATTTTTTTGGTATTAAACCTTTTTTAGAGGTGTTAAAAATACAGGCACTTCCTAAAGAAGTTATGGAGAGTGTTTTTGCAGACCGATTTTCTTTATGGCATGGGGTTTCAAGCATTGCCTACTTGATTCATTCTATCCTCGCTACTTTTTTAATGATTAAATGGCGCTAGAGATTAAATTTATTTTTATCTGGATTTAATTTAAAAAATGTAGCTTGATGACCAATTATTTGAATAAATTCAGATGCAGTTAACGATGATATTTCTTGAGCCTTCTGCTGTTTTTCGGCTTTGGTTTCCCCAGTGATTTTGATTTTAATTAACTCATGCACACTGAGAGTGGCAATTACCTCTTGGATAAAATTTGCGGTTATGCCCGCGCTTCCAAGACTAATAACATTTTTTATATGGTGAGCATGCGATTTTAAAAACTTTTTTTGGCTACTGTTCATAGTACGGCTATTTTAGTTGATTTAATTATTTTTATCTAAGTTAAGATAGAGTTTAAGGCTATTCTACAATATTGTGAAAAAAATAAGAACAAAGAAAAATTGGATTACAGAACACCTTCGAGACGAATATGTGCAAAAGGCTCAACAGGATGGTTATCGTTCAAGAGCAGCCTACAAATTTCTGCAAATTAATGCACAATATA
The DNA here is from genome assembly GCA_027621535.1 of Pseudomonadota bacterium. Classification (GTDB taxonomy): domain Bacteria; phylum Pseudomonadota; class Gammaproteobacteria; order Burkholderiales; family Methylophilaceae; genus BACL14. The sequence continues at coordinate 25,667 of JAQCBB010000001.1, forward strand.
AACTGGTCAAACCTAGTCATCGCGTTGTTGATTTGGGATCGGCACCAGGCAGCTGGTGTCAAGCAATAAGTTCACTTTTGTCACAAGCAGGAGAGATTTATGCAATTGATTTACTGCCTATGGATCCGGTAAAAAAAACTACATTCATTCAGGGGGACTTTAGGGATCCCAATATTCTATCCTTTTTAGAGAAAATTATAGAAAAAGATCCCGTTGACCTTGTTATATCAGATATGGCGCCCAATATTAGTGGTAACAAAGTTCGAGATCAAGCCCTGATAAATGATTTAAATGAAATCACTTTAGATTTTGTTCAAGATTGGTTGAAACCAAAAGGAAATTTTGTGGTCAAGTCTTTCATGGGTGGAGGTTTCGATGAGTTTGTAATAAAACTCAAAAAGCATTTTAAGAGGGTAATTATAAAAAAACCCGATTCATCTCGGGACAGAAGCGCAGAAATATTTTTAATTGGGCTAGAAAAACTGTAAAATATTTTAAAATATTAATCATTTAAATTTAAGGAAAAATATTGAATAACAACACTTTGAAGACAATTTTAGTTTGGTTATCGATCGGGGCGCTCATGATGATGATTTTTAATCAATTTTCGCCGCCTAACCGTTTTGAAACTAAGCTAGTCTACTCACAATTCATGGAGCAGGTTAAATCTGGGAATATCTCTAAAGTAGAAATAGATGGACGAAATATCAACGGGATTACCTCTGATGGGAAAAGATTTTCCTCTTACTCACCCACTGACCCTTGGATGGTATCGGACTTATTAAAAAATAATGTCATAGTTGAGGCAAAACCTGAGGAAAAACAATCCATGCTCATGAGTTTATTTATTTCCTGGTTTCCTATGATTCTTTTGATTGGCGTTTGGATATTCTTTATGAAACAAATGCAAGGTGGCGGCAAAGGTGGCGGTCCTTTTTCATTTGGAAAAAGTAAAGCGCGACAACTCGATCAAGCGACAAATAAGACGACATTTGCCGACGTAGCTGGGTGCGACGAAGCAAAAGAAGAGGTAAGTGAGCTAGTTGATTTTTTAAGGGACCCAAATCGCTTCCATAAACTTGGCGGACGCATTCCAAGGGGTGTGCTTATGATAGGCCCTCCCGGAACTGGTAAGACTCTTATAGCGCGAGCCATTGCTGGTGAGGCAAAAGTACCTTTTTATACGATATCTGGATCAGACTTTGTGGAAATGTTTGTGGGTGTTGGTGCTGCGAGAGTCCGTGATATGTTTGAACAAGCTAAGAAAAATGCACCTTGTATTGTTTTTATTGATGAAATTGATGCAGTCGGAAGACATCGCGGTGCTGGAATGGGTGGAGGTAATGATGAGAGAGAGCAGACGTTAAATCAATTACTTGTTGAAATGGATGGATTTGATGCAAATTCTGGAGTGATTGTGATTGCGGCTACCAACCGAGCTGATGTGTTGGATAAAGCCTTACTTCGACCTGGACGTTTTGATCGTCAAGTTGCAGTGTCATTACCAGATATTAAAGGACGAGAGCAAATCTTAAATGTTCACATGCGTAAAATACCGAGTGATGTGGATGTGAAGGCTGATATTATTGCAAGAGGAACCCCTGGGTTTTCAGGAGCAGATTTAGCTAATCTTGTGAATGAGGCTGCCTTATTTGCTGCGCGTCATTCTCATAGAACGGTGACCATGCAAGACTTTGAACATGCAAAAGATAAGATTTACATGGGCCCTGAGCGAAAATCACTTGTGATGCAAGAGGATGAACGAATCAATACGGCATATCATGAGTCCGGACATGCCATTGTTGCCAAATCTTTACCCAAAGCTGACCCCGTTCATAAAGTTACAATTATGCCTAGAGGTTGGGCGCTCGGGTTGACATGGCAGCTGCCCGAATTTGATCGCTTTAGTAACTTTAAGGATAAGATGCTTGAGGAAATTTCTATTCTCTTTGGGGGTAGGATAGCCGAAGAAGTATTTATGAAGCAAATGTCCACTGGAGCATCGAACGATTTTGAGCGAGCAACCAAGTTAGCTCGAGACATGGTCACAAAATATGGGATGTCTGATAAGCTCGGAACCATGGTTTATACTGATAATCAGAATGAATCTACGTTTGGAATGCCTTCAAAATCAATTTCTGAGGCGACACAACAGAAAGTGGATGCCGAAGTGAGACGAATTCTTGATGAACAGTATGCCGTAGCCCGAAAGATAATTGAAAAAAATAAGAAAAAAATTGAGGCGATGGCTAAAGCTCTTTTGGAGTTTGAAACGATTGATGCTGATCAAATTAACGACATCATGGCAGGAAAAAAAATTAGAGCACCCAAGTCGAATCAAAATAATGATTCATCTGTCCCGACCCGAAAAGGATCAGGGTCTGGACCTAATATAACTTCACCACAGCCATCTGCAAAAACAAAGTAAAATATAAGGTAGTTTAATTAACTGCCTTATATGACTTTAAAGCAATTCATCAAAAATTCATCTCGCCCATTAGTTATGGGCGTTCTTAACGTCACTCCAGATTCTTTTTCAGATGGAGGTTATTTTCTTGATCCGCAAGATGCACTTGTTCAAGCAAAAAAAATGATAGATGAAGGCGCTGATATTATTGATATAGGTGGCGAATCATCGAGACCTGGGGCAAGCCCTGTTGCCCTGATGGAGGAATTAAATCGAATTGGACCGCTCATAAAAGCTCTCAAAAAAAATACATCTGTTTATGTGTCGGTAGATACATACAAACCTAAAATTATGCAATTTGCCTTAGATGAAGGAGTAGATTTAATCAATGACATTAAGGCCTTGAGAGAGGAGGGCGCTATCAATCTGTTGGCAAAATATGAAAATGCCATGGTTTGCCTAATGCATATGCAAGGGACTCCTGAGACAATGCAAGATAACCCAACCTACTCATTAGATATTGCTTTTGAGATTAAACAATTTTTATCCAATAGAGTTTTGGATTGTGAATCTAATGGAATTAAGGTGGAGAGAGTCATTGTTGACCCTGGTTTTGGATTCGGTAAAACTTTTCAGCATAATTGGGAAATTTATCAAAATATTGATACGATTGGGGAATTACAACTTCCTATAATTATTGGTTTATCAAGAAAAAGTATGCTCAAAAAAATAATAGGCGAGAACTTAAAAAATTTAGATCAAGCAACTGGATTTTTTTCTTCATTGATAAATAGCAAATCCCCGTTAATTATTCGAACACATAATGTGCAGGTGACAAAAAGTTTTTTAGAAAGGCGATGATGCGAAAATATTTTGGTACAGATGGAATCCGCGGGAGAGCTGGAAAGTATCCAATTACCGTAGATTTTTTTACAAAACTTGGATTTGCTGCAGGCAAAGTTTTAACAAACCATAAAGAATTAACAGTAAAGCCTAAAGTCATTATTGGTAAAGATACTCGAGTATCAGGGTACATGTTGGAATCTGCCTTGGAAGCAGGTTTTTCAGCTGCAGGAGTCGATGTGTATTTAACAGGACCGATACCGACCCCTGCAATTGCCTACCTCACAAAGACTTTAAGAGCACAAATTGGGGTTGTGATTTCAGCGTCACATAATCTTTATCATGATAACGGCATTAAGTTTTTTTCGAGCCAGGGTTTAAAATTAGATGATCAGATTGAGTTGGAAATTGAAAAAACCATCGATTCAATTGAAAATTTGGATTCAGAGACAATCGGTAAAGCAAAACGGATTGATGATGCTCAAGGGCGCTATTTAGAGTTTTGTAAAAATACTTTCTCAAAGAATCTATCTCTCAGTGGAGTCAAAATTGTGCTGGATTGCTCCCATGGGGCAACATATCAGGTCGCTCCAAAGTTATTTAGTGAATTGGGAGCCGATGTTCTTTCAATCGGCATTCAACCCAATGGGACCAATATCAATGAACATTGTGGATCAACCTCATTAGACCTTTTAAGCTTGACGGTCAAAGAATCCAAAGCACATCTGGGCATTGCTTTTGATGGCGATGGAGATCGAGTGCTTATGGTGAATTCCAAAGGTGAAAAAGTAGATGGCGATCAACTTCTTTTTATTATCGTTCGTGCGGCTATGACTCACAAAACTTTCTCCGGCGGCGTGATTGGAACCCTGATGACGAATTTGGCCCTTGAAGAAAAATTTAAAAAACTCAACATAGACTTTCAACGCTCGGATGTTGGAGATCGTTATGTATCAGAATTGATGCAAGCAAACAATTGGAAGTATGGTGGAGAAAATTCAGGACACATCCTGTTAAAAGATTTTCATACAACCGGTGACGGCATTATATCCGCATTGCAGGTCTTGCAAGCAATTCAGGAAAGACAGCTAAGTTTTGACATGGCGGTAGAGGAAATAAAGCTATACCCCCAAGTATTATTCAATGTTCCTCTAGAAAATGATGTAGATTTAGAGAGTCAGGAAATTAAACAGTCAATTCTTCAAGCTGAAAGAATTATGAATCAAGATGGCCGAGTCTTATTAAGAAAGTCAGGCACAGAAGCGGTCATTCGTATTATGACTGAAGCTAAAAATAAAGAGCTTGCCATAAAGGCTGCTGAGTGTATCCAGCAGATCATCTTAAAGAAGCATTAAGACTTTAATTGATTGCGAATGAATGTAAATTCCTGATGCCAGTTTTTAGCGTTACTTTGATGCACAATTTGCACGCTTGGATACCACAACGATCGATTGGTTGGACTGCACCAGTAATGAAACTGCTTTACCCCTTTGGCACTTAATAAGAAAGTAGATTTATTTAACGCACCAGCGATATGTGCATTGATATTTGATGAGGTGACAATATAATCACAACAATCGATTAGTGCACAAGTGGCCTCAAGATCATTAAATAAATCAAAATCATGTTGATGTTTTATATTCATAGCCTCCAAAGCTTTTTTTTCTTTACCTGTAATTTGATATTGAAGATTAACCAGCTCAAATTGACCATTAGCGAGTGGCTCAAATTCACTTAAATTGATATTTTTTTCTTCACCTGCATTACTCCGCCAACTCATGCCTATTAAAGGTAAATGTGTTTTTAATTGAAATTTATCTTTGATCTTTTTATCAGCCACGATGGATTGATTAAGGGCTGGAAACGAATTATGACTAGATCTAAAAAACCGTCCCAGACTAGCAACTGGAATATGGAATTCAAAAAAATCATCATCAGTAATATCATCCATTGATAGAACTTGAATGGACCTAAATGAGCGTTGAAATAGAGTTAAAATCTTATGATTGAGGCATGCGTAATAAATTTTTTGGCAATAGCCCGCTAAACCGTTAAGCATGCTTGAATAGAGAATCTCATCGCCAATACCTTGCTCACCCCAAACAAGAATGGATGCGCATTTTTCCCCGTTCCATCGAGGTTTTTTTGTGTTAATTAATTTTTTCTTAAAAGAGTCAATCTCCCACCTGGACTCATAATTTGACCATCCGTTATTAAAATCTTGTGTTTTGAGTTGGGCAAGACCAAGGTTGTGTGAGTTAGCAGGATTATGGTCAAGCTGTTGAGATTTTTGATAATACTTAATGGCCTCATCTAATTGGTTTGTTTCTTCAAATATAAGGCCTAAATTATTTAAAGTCAGTGGGATATTTGGATTTAATTCTAAAGCTTTGATCAGGGTATTTTTAGCATGAGTGTGATCTTTTTTATTTTTGTAAGTAATTGCTAAGTTATTTAATACTTCGATATTTTGTGGTTCCAATTCTAAGGATTGATTAAAAAGTTTTAATGCATGAGGGTAATTTTTTAATCCATGTTCAATCAGACCAAAAAGGTTATATGTATTTGCGGATTGATCTAATTTGATTAACTCTTGAATATCTAATAAGGCTGCTTCATAAAAACCCAGAGTTTCAAGAATATTGGCTCGATTATATAAACTGTCTTGATGCTTTGGGTCTAATTCCAAGGACTTGGACAAATGCTTTAACGCACTTTTATAATCTTTTTTTTGTTCCTGAATAATAGAGAGGTTGTAATGCACTTCAATTTGGTCTGGATCAAGCAGGTTAGATTGGCTAAGCCAGCTTAACCCATCATCAAGTTTGTTGAGTTGTAATGCTATCAGACCTGCAAGATTAAGAAAAAGAGTATATTTGGAGTCAATGATTTGAAGGCAATACGGGGTGAGTTTGTTATAAGCCTCTTCTAACTTATTGTGTGCACACAGATCTTGAACTTCTCCCCAAAGCTCGGAGAGTTCTTGTTCTAAGAAATGAGGGTTAACCAAACTTTCCTGTGATGTAATCTTCGGTTTCCTTTTTCGAAGGGTTGGTGAAAATAATATCTGTTTCATCAAATTCAATCATTTTCCCGAGGTACATGTAGGCCGTGTAATCTGAAATCCGAGCGGCTTGCTGCATGTTGTGAGTGACAATTAAAATGGTTAGTTTTTTCTTTAATTCACTCATTAACTCTTCAATATTAACGGTGGCGATCGGGTCCAGTGCTGAAGTTGGTTCATCAAATAACATGATTTCAGGATCTGTAGCGAGAGCTCTGGCTATACACAACCTTTGCTGCTGCCCCCCTGAAAGGTTAAATGCGAGATCGGGTAGGCGATCTTTAACTTCATTCCACAGTGACGCTCCCTTGAGAGCTTCCTCAACCTTATCGTCGAGCATGCGTTTGTTATTTTCACCTCTGACTCTTAGTCCATAGGCAACATTCTCATAAATTGACTTAGGGAAAGGGTTGGGTTTCTGAAAAACCATGCTTATTCGCATACGAACCTCAATTGCATCCACTTTTTTGTCAAGAATGTTTGTGTCGTCAGGATTTAAGATAATCTTCCCTTGGTACTTATTTCCAGGATAAAGATCATGCATTCGATTAAATGACCTAAGAAAAGTTGATTTTCCGCAACCTGATGGACCGATTAATGCTGTAATTCTTTTTTCGTACAAAGGAACATTAATATCTTTGAGTGCATGGGTTCCGTCTGCGTAAAAAAAATTAAAATTTCTGGATTCAGCTTTTATTATTTCTTGTTTTTTTACCATAGTGTCATTCCTACCATTTGATTTTTTTTCTGATGTTATAACGCAATTTAATCGCTACACCGTTCATTAATAAGGTGAGCATAATGATTACAGCTCCAGTTGCAGCAGCATTGATGTGAAATGCATGTTCAGGGCGTGAGATCCAATTAAACATTTGAATGGGAAGAACTGTAAAGCCTGCATCGAGCCAATCAAAATTTATAAAAGGTGCCACTTCAGTCACCGGTGAGGGTGGTAAGAACGCAATGAAGGTGAGCGCGCCAATGGTAATCACCGGGGCGGTTTCACCAATAGCTCGGGCCATGCCGATAATAATTCCGGTTAATACTCCACCCATGGCGTATTGAATAACGTGATGCCATGTGACTTGCCATTTGGTTGCACCAACAGCGAATGCAGCTTCTCTGATGTGTACCGGAATTCCACGAATCGCCTCTCGGGTGGACACAATGACAATAGGAAGCATGAGTAATGACAATGTCAGACCTGCTGTTAATATACTTTGCCCCATACCAAACTCATAAACAAACAAACCCAGGGCAAGTAAGCCATAAATAATTGAGGGCACGCCTGCGAGATTAGACACATTGATTTCAATGAGGTCAGCAAACCAACCTTTTTTTGCATACTCCTCAAGATAAATGCCTGCAGCAACTCCGATCGGCACGGCCACAAAAAAAGTCACAAATAAAACCAGAGCGGAACCCATCCAAGCAGAGAGTATGCCAGCCATTTCAGGTTTTCTGGATGGGAAATTAGAAAAGAATTCTAAATTAATTTTTGGATAACCGTTAATTAACAAATCTAAAAATAAAACAAGCAGAGCGACAGCCAACGAAGCAATCACAAAAAACCCGATGCCTGCAAAAATATGATCGTTTTTTTTATGTTTTATGATTAATGCGCGAATTAGATCCAGGTTTTTATTTTCAGGAAGATTATTTTTTTTCATCGACTAATACCTCTCCGAAAATTTATTACGAGTCCATTGACCCAGAATATTTAACGATAACGTCATTATAAATAACACCATCCCAGCGGCGAATATACTTTGATAGCCAATGCCACCGTGTTCAAGATCACCCAGTGCTACAGAAACGATGTAAGCGGTTATGGTCGCTGCACTCTCAATCGGATTAAAGGTGAAGTTGGGTTGTTGACCGGCAGCAATCGCTACAATCATTGTTTCTCCGATGCCGCGACTGATGGCTAGGATGTAAGCCGCAATAATGCCGGATAAGGCTGCCGGCATTACCACACTCACGGCTGTTTGAAAACGTGTAGCGCCCATAGCATAGGAGCCTTCTCGCATCGCCATGGGGACCGCGCGCATAGAATCTTCGGCCACTGAGGCAATGTAAGGGACAATCATAATCCCCATCACAATCCCTGGACCCAGCATGTTAAATGAAGCAAGGTCTGGAATAATTTTTTGCAACAAGGGAGTAACCAATAACAGTGCAAAGTAGCCAAACACAACTGTAGGCACCCCGACTAAGAGTTCAAGAACGGGTTTAACAGTTTCTTTTACCTTATGGGAGGCAAACTCGGATAAATACACGGCCGTGATGGTTCCCAAAGGAATCGCCACTATCAGGGCAATTCCAGTAATGGTTACTGTTCCAGCAACTAAGGGCAAAATACCGTAATTTTTTATTTCAAAATTTGGGGTCCAGATGGTGGATGTTAAAAATTCTTTTAATGATACGGAATCAAAAAATGGAATTGATTCTGAGACCAAGATATACACAATACCAAAAGTAACCAGAATAGCGATGAGCCCAGAGAACATTAATGCCCACTCGATTAATCTTTCAACAAAATTGCGTCTTATATTTTTTTTCAGCGCTTTACTAATTGTAGGTTTTACGTTGGACATAATTTTATAAATAGAATTATTGCAGACAATTATTACATAGTTTACTGATGTTATGATCTAAAAAAAGGGGGACATACCCCCTTTTTTTTGATCTTCAGACTACAAACAAAAAACTAGTCAGTTGCTTTGTCAAGAATTTCTTTCACTGACAGGCCAATCGCTGGACCGTCCTTAAAAGCTGTTCCTGTTTTCAGAGTTTTATAATGCGCAATAATGGCATCATATTCTTCTTTAGAGAATGGGATATAACCCACTTCTTTTGAGTACTTTCCTGCATTTGCGAGATAAAATTCAACAAATTTCTTTACCTTTGGATCAAAAGCAGCTTTTGAAGCGTTTAAGTAAATAAATAATGGTCTTGAAAGTGGATTATATGTACCATCCATTACAGTGTCTACTGAAGGAGGAACAAATTTTCCTTCTTTATTTTTGATGTTCACAGCTCCTAATTTATCTTTGTTTTCTGCATAGTAAGCTAGACCAAAGTAGCCAATACCGCCTTTATCACCAGCCACACCTTGCACTAAGATGTTGTCATCTTCAGAAGCAGTAAAATCACCACGCATGGACTTTTCTTTTTTAACAATAGCTTCGGTAAAGTAGTCAAAGGTACCGGAATCTGCACCTGGGCCATACAATTTTAGCGGAAGACTTGGGAATCCTTCGCGAACTTGGCTCCAGTTCATTATTTTACCTTGAGCTTCTGGGCCCCACATCTTTTTAAGTTCTTCAGGGCTCATCTCTTTAGCCCAGTCATTGTCTTTGTTTACCACCACAGTAAGCGCGTCAAATGCAACTGGAATTTCGATAAATGAAATACCCGCGTCTGCACACATTTTACTTTCTTTAGCTTTAATTGGGCGAGATGCGTCAGAGATTACGGTTTCACCTCTACAGAATTTTTTGAAACCACCACCTGTTCCTGATACGCCCACAGTAACTTTAATTCCAGTTTCTTTTTGGAATTCTTCTGCGACCGCTTCAGTAATGGGGTAAACGGTTGATGAACCATCAATTTTAACAATATCGACTGCTGCAAACGCTGATGTCGTGATTGCAGATGTTGCAAGTGTAGCTATAACAGCTTTTTTAAGGGTTAGTACCATTCGGTCCTCCTGAATTAGGGTTGAAAAATAACAAAACTGATTATATTTTTAAATTATGTCATATTTGTGACAAATCTCCCTTTACTAAAAAACAAGTTAAAATAATGCAAATTAATTATCAGACATATTTATTACAATAAAATTACAATAAATCATTATGGACTCAGAACAACTTAAGCATCTCAAGCAATCTTTAACACACATTAGCGATCGATTCTCTGCTTTGCGGAGCTATCTTTGACTTAGATCAAAAAAAAGATCAACTCAAAGCATTAGCTTTCCAACAAGAGGATCCGAAAATTTGGGAGGATAATGCGCTTAGCCAAAAAATTGGCAAGGAAAAAAGAATTCTTGAAGACACCATTCAGGAATTTGAAAATTTAGATACAGCCATTGAAAATAATCAAGAATTGCTCGAATTAGCAGAAGCTGAGGATGACGATGCCACATTGCAAGACCTTTTTCAGGATACGGCCAAGCTTGAGCGGCAATTAAATCAACTGGAATTTAAACGAATGTTTTCCAATCCGCTCGATCCAAACAATTGTTTTATTGATTTTCAGTCGGGCAGTGGCGGGACCGAAGCGCAAGATTGGGCGAACATGTTGCTGCGTATGTATCTTCGATACAGCGAAGAAAAAGGCTTTAAGGTAGAGGTGATGGAAATCACCGAAGGTGAGGTGGCGGGCATTAAAGGAGCAACTATTAAGGTTGTGGGCGATTACGCTTACGGCTACTTTCGTACAGAAACCGGCATACATCGATTGGTGAGGAAATCTCCCTTTGATTCTGGAAGTCGGAGACACACCTCCTTTGCAGGGGTGAATGTTTATCCTGAAATCGACGAATCGGTTGACATTGACATCAATCCTGCCGACCTAAGGATTGACACTTACCGTGCATCTGGGGCAGGCGGACAACATATCAACAAAACAGATTCTGCTGTTAGAATTACACATGAGCCCAGTGGGGTCGTGGTTCAATGTCAAAATGATCGATCCCAGCATAGAAACAAAGCACAAGCAATGGATATGCTGAAAGCTCAGCTTTATCGCATTGAGATGGATAAACGTAATCAGGAAAAAAAAGCACTTGAGGATGCCAAGTCGGATATTGGCTGGGGTCATCAAATTCGCAGCTATGTCCTAGATCAATCGAGAATTAAAGATTTACGCACGGGCGTTGAGGTTGGAAATACACAGGGGGTTTTGGATGGGAATCTGGATCCTTTTATAATAGAGAGTTTAAAACAAGGGGTATAAGTTGGAAAATAATGACGTGCAATCGGTAGATGAAAATACCATAATCCAGGAAAGACGTTCCAAGCTGAATGATTTAAGAAAAGAGGGTGTTGCCTTTCCAAATCATTTCAAGCCAGAACATTTGGCGCACAACTTACATGAGGAATTTGATTCAATCGACAAGCCTGAGCTCGAAGAAAAAAATAGGCATGTCATTGTGGCTGGGCGGATGATGCTCAAGCGCGTCATGGGTAAAGCCAGTTTTGCCACAATTCAGGATGGCTCTGGACGGATTCAACTGTATGTTACTCGTGATTTTATTAATACAGATGATCAGCCAGAACTGTATTCGGCCTTTAAAAAATGGGACATGGGTGACATCATTGGCGCCAAAGGTAAATTATTTAAAACCAACACCAATGAATTAACCATTGAAGTGACCGAGATTCTTCTGTTAACCAAATCTTTACGCCCCCTTCCCGAAAAATTTCATGGGCTGCAAGACCAGGAAATGAAATATCGACAGCGTTACCTTGACCTCATGGTCAATCAAGACACCAAGGCCACCTTTTTGACGCGATCAAAGGCGATGCAGGCGATTCGAGAATTTATGGGGAAAAATCAATTTTTAGAAGTTGAGACACCCATGCTCCATCCGATCCCAGGAGGAGCGAGTGCAAAACCATTTAAAACCCATCACAATGCTTTGGATATGGAAATGTTTTTACGCATCGCCCCTGAGCTCTATCTGAAGCGACTCGTGGTGGGGGGATTTGATCGTGTGTTTGAGATCAATCGAAATTTTAGAAATGAGGGTTTGAGTGTCAGGCATAATCCAGAATTCACCATGATGGAGTTTTATGCCGCCTATACCGATTATCAATGGCTGATGACTTTTACCGAGGAATGTATTCGTGCATGCATTAGTGGATGTGGGCAAAATCTCAAATTAATCTACCAAGGTAAAGACATTGATTTTTCACAACCGTTTGAGCGTTTAACCTTGGTCGAGGCGATTAAAAAATACAACTCCCAATTTAAGACAGAGGATTTAAATGATGCGGCGTTTTTAACTAAGGAAGTCCAACGTTTAGGCGAAGAACTTCCTCCGAATCCATCGCTGGGTTCTTTACAATTGGCTCTATTTGAAGCCGTGGCTGAAAAACATTTATGGAATCCAACCTATATCATCGATTACCCTATTGAAGTATCGCCGCTTGCGCGAGCCTCTGGTCAGGATCCAAGTATTACCGAGCGTTTTGAGTTATTTATTGCCGGTCGAGAAATTGCTAATGGGTTTTCTGAGCTGAATGATCCTGAGGAGCAGGCCCTTCGATTTAAAAAGCAGGTTGAGCAAAAAGAAGCGGGCGATGATGAAGCGATGTATTACGACGCTGACTTTATTCGCGCGCTTGAGTATGGGATGCCGCCAACCGGGGGGTGTGGGATCGGCATAGATCGCTTAATCATGTTGATTACCGATAAATCCAGTATTCGTGATGTGATTTTATTTCCCCACATGAGGCCAGAGTAATATGTACCTGCATCCTGAAATTGACCGCGATCAAATGACACCGAAACAAGCCCTTGAAATTCTGCAACAGGGCAACCAGCGTTTTCAGAATAATGTAAAGCGTCAGCATGATATGTTAACTGTGAGGGACGAGCTGAAAGATAAGCAACATCCGTTTGCCTCCATCTTAAGTTGTAGCGACTCGAGGACCACGGTCGAGCTAATTTTTGATCAAAACTTAGGCGATATTTTTTCCGTAAGATTAGCCGGCAATGTCGCCTCAACGCATGCCATCGGTAGCCTAGAATTTTCTACTCAATATTTGGGCTCGAAATTGGTGGTGGTCATGGGGCACACCAACTGTGGAGCGGTGAAAGCCGCCTGCGATGATTTTAAAGGCGGGAATATTGGTGAGATCATTAAAATGATCGACCCCGCGGTTGAGCAGGAACAAACCATCCAAGATCATCGTGATTCTCTAAATACCGCCTTCGTTGAAAAGGTCTGTTGGCATAACGTTCATGAACAAATCGACAACATCCGAGCAAATAGCCAGAGCATTATTGACCTAGAAAAGAACAATCAAATTGCGATCGTCGCTGCAGTGTATGACCTCGCTTCCGGTGCGGTTCAATTTGATGTGTAAATTGTTAATGTTGTAAAAAAACAACATTATTCAATTCAGACTTAAAAATAAGTCACAACATCCCAATTTGTCACAAAAGTGTCACATTCTCTTCCTAAAATGGTAACAGCTAAATTATTGAATTTGATAATTTATTTTTATTAATTAGGAGATGACTAATGAACAAGAAGATTATTTCTGGTGCGGTTTCCGCAGCGGTTTTATCCATGTCGGGTGTGGTATTTGCGGACACGACAGAAGACTTAGTTAATGCGCTGGTCACCAAAGGTGTATTAACAGAAGAAGAAGGCAGCTTGCTTTCAAAAGGACACGATAAGGTTAAAAAGAAAACCCCTAAGCTTGAAAGCAAAGGTGGTAAATTCATCATGAAAAGTGCTGATGAAAGAAATGAGCTTGCTATAACAGGCCGTATGCACTTTGATTACCGAAATTCAGATTTAGATGATAGTGATTTTGGTACTGGCTCTACCGCTGATGATTATGATATTGACGGTAAATCTACATCACCTTCAGAATTTGAAATGCGCCGTGCTCGTATTGGTATTAAAGGTAAATTAGACAAAGTTTGGAAATACGATGTTGTCTTGAATGCTAACGGTAAGTCCGGTAAGCATCTGGATACAGCATCTCTTACGTTTGCAGCAATGAAGCCTTTTCAAATCCAAGCTGGACGTTTTAAACAAGCGTTTAACCTTGAAGGCTTAACCAGCTCAAACGACATTGATTTTAATGAACGTTCATTTTTGAACCAAATATCACCGCATAAAAAATTAGGTATTGCATTTAAAGGTACACCTACCAAAGGCATGAATTATGCTTTGACAAAGTATCAAGAGGGTTACAGTAACGACACAATGGAAAATGAAAACAACTATTCTGGTCGTTTAACCATGAACTTCGCGGAAGCACAAAAAATTAAAGGTAAAATCTTCCATGTGGGTATCGCCGGCTTTACTGAAGATTATGCGCAAAGACCGAGCACATCCAGTAATGGACCTGGCTCAACCACCGCAACAACTCACTCAAGATTATTCAACTTCAAGAGTGCGGGCCGTGGGTATTCACCTTTAGCTGCTTTAGATGTTCAAGGCGAATATTTAACAGGTGGAGGTGCGAGTGAGAAAGGTAAAACTGCTGTCCAACATGATAACCGCTTTGCGGCTTTAGAAGGTATCTTTGCTACAGGCCCATTTAAACTTCAAGCTGAATATGGTACAGGTAAATTTGAAGGTAAAAATGAAGTTGAAGGTAATATGGCTGAGGCTGATGTGACAACTGGTTATGTTACCGCATCATATTTATTAACTGGGGAAAGCTACGCTAATTCTTACAAAGGCGGCAAGATGGGGGGCATTAAAATTAAAAACCCATTTGACTTTGAAAAAGGTACCGGTAAAGGTGCTTTCGAAATTGGCGCGAGATACGAGTATCTTGGTGTCGATGATGCTACAATCCAAAATGCAACTAATTATGATGAAAATCGAGCCCGTGGTGCATGGGATTGTGGAACCACATCGGATACCTACAAAACCTCCTCCACCACCTCCAACCCATTATCTGGTTGTGATGTTAGCGTGCATCAATACACGGTGGGTCTAAAGTGGATTGCAAACCCGAATGTGTTAGCTAAGGTGTCATTAACCTATTCGGACTATGGTCACGATGTGATCGCTCCAGATTTTAGTGATGCGACAAATACGTTTGACTCAGAAACCATGCTGCAAACTCGTGTTCAGTGGATGTTCTAATCCATCTGAAGACTTAATAAAAATCTCCTAATTTTTAGAGACCCGTTTTTATAGCGGGTCTTTTTTTTTTATCGTTTATGTTTAAAATAATTACTCAGTAATTCAGCGCATTCTTGTTCTAAGATCCCACCTTGGGCGGTGGTGTGGTGATTGATTATTCTATTATTGATTAAGGACTGATTGGGGTCACAGCTGTGAAATTTTGGGTCATAAGCCCCAAAAAAAACGTGCTTCACTCGGGCATGAAAAATCGCACCTAGGCACATGATACAGGGCTCTAAAGTGACATATAGGCTCACTTCAGGCAGGCGGTAATTGGCTAACTGTTTTGCGGCATCCCTGAGCGCCACAATTTCTGCATGCTGGGTGGGATCCGATGTTTTAATCACGGAATTGTATCCCCGACCAATGACCTTATCATTTAATGTGACTATGGCGCCGATCGGGACTTCGTCCTCCTCGAGTGCGCATTTCGCCTCTAAGAGCGCTTGGTGCATAAATTGAATGTGATCTGGCATAAAATGTTTGAATTAATTTTTTTAATTTTAATCATAATAACTGTTTATCATATGTGTAAGGAGTAAAAACCGTGAAAAAAATCATTTTTTTGTTGCTGTTAATAACATCATTTGCCCAGGCAGAATCTGGCCGCTATACCGTTGACCCGGAGCACAGCTTTGCCAATTGGAAAATTCGCCACGTGGTCTCGAAAACCTCAGGAACGATTCCCGACATGACCGGTGAGATGCTGATTAATTTAGACGACATGAGCCAATCCAAGATTCATGTGGACATGAGTTTATTGAAGATTAACAGTGACCATAAAAAGCGGGATGACCACATTCAGGAAAAAAAGTTTTTAAATACCGCCCTTCATCCAAAGATTCACTTCAAAAGCACGCAGATTACCATGCAGGATAATCAGAGCGGGGTCGTAACGGGAGTGCTCTCAATGGGTGGCGTTGAAAAAACGCTCGCCATTCCGTTTACCTTACTTGGCTTTGGTGCCGATCCCTGGGGCGGTTACCGCGTGGGTCTGGAAGGTAATATTGATGTAAAGGCCTCTGATTTTGGCTACACCTGGGGGATGAAAGAGAACAGCTCATTAGGTGATAAAATTGAGGTGAACTTACTGGTTGAAGGAATCAAACAATAAATGCATAAAAAAGTTAACACCCAATTTCCAATTCATGACTTACTGGCCAGTCGTTGGAGTCCTCGATCTTTTGACCCTGAGTATATTCTTGACGATCAACAGATTAGCACCCTAATGGAAGCGGCCCGATGGGCGCCTTCATGCAGAGGCGAACAGCCTTGGAAATTTATTTTATTTAATAAAAGTGATGCGACTATGTTTAGCCAGGCTTTGAATTGTTTGTCGGTCTCCAACCAGGACTGGGCGATGGATGCGGGGTTACTTGTTTTAACCTGCACGAATCGTTTTTATCGTCATAACCAACAAGAAAATGGTTATGCGCATTATGATTGTGGAGCGGCTGCCGAAAATATTTGCCTACAGGCAACCTCTATGCGGCTGGCAGCCCATCAGATGGGAGGTTTTAGTAAGGAAAAAGCTCGAGATTTAACGCAAGTTCCAAGTAATTATGATATTCTCTCGTTTATTGCCATTGGCAAGCCTTTGAGCTTAGGCGAAACACGAGACGAATTAAAAGAGAGGGAATCTGCTGAAAGAACTAGACTGCCTCTGGATGAAATTTATAGTTTCAACAAATTTTAATACATTTTATTGATAGGAAATACGATGGCAACAATACTAGAATTAACAAAAGATAACTTTAAACAAACGATCGAGAAAAACGCATTTGTCATCGTCGATTTTTGGGCTCCGTGGTGTGAGCCGTGCAAGGACTTTACGCCTGTGTTTGAAAAAGCTGCGGAAAATAATCCGGACATTATTTTTGGCATGGTCGACATAGAAAAATATCCAGAAATAGGAGAATATTTTGAAGTTGAAAAAATTCCTGGCCTATTAGTAGTGCGGGAAACAGCAGCGATACATGCCCAAGTCGGTGAAATTGGCGCTCCTGCGTTTGATGAGATTATTAAGTGGGCACGAAATTACGACATGACTGCAGCGCGGGACTATATGGAAAAAAAAGAACGCGGTGAATTTAATTAAGAGTTGCTTTTGAAATAATCCATGGGATTAACCGATAACCCTTTTTTGCGGATTTCAAAATGCAACATGATTTGTTCTTTGTCGGTTTGTCCCATGGTTGAAATAATGTCTCCCGCATTAATTTGCTGACCTTCTGTGACTAACAATTCCCGGTTATGACCATAGACGCTTAAGATGTCGTCATCGTGCTTAATAATCACAAGTTTTCCATAACCCTTTAAGTCTTCACCGGCATAAATCACCCGTCCTTTAGCAATGGATTTAATTTCTTGGCCTATGGTTCCTTGAATGCTGATGCCCTTCTTACCCTCTTCGGGATTAAAACTGTCTAATACTTCACCTTCGGTGGGCCAAATAAAACGATTGGATAATGACTCGGTATTTTTTGCGATAATGTCTTTTGTTTTTTTAACTGATTTTGGGTTATAAGGTTCACGGGTGGCAATCGGTTCGTTAATTTTAACCGGTTCTCCAATTTCTTTTTGGGTCCGATTTTTTTTATCTTGAGTAACAATCTCATTTTCATCGTCGAGAACTTTTATTTCTACATTGTTTGCATCACTGGTTTTTGTTGAGCTTACATTCTGATTTTTGTTGCGAAGTAAATCAAAACGTATGGCTTCACCTTCACTGATTTTGTATGGTTTTTTAATATTATTTGCAGCAGCGACTTCTCTGTAATCAAAACCACATTTTGTGCTCAGACTAAAAATGGTATCGCCTTTGACCACTTTGTAGACATCAGGACATTTTTGAATTTTATTTTGCAAATTATCCACTTGCACCGTTTCAGGATGCTTGGATACGCAGCCTGAAACAATCAGGAATGCGATCAAGAGAATGTTGGTTTTAAAGGCGCTCATATTAAATGTTGTTTTAATAAATTAATTTTATTGTGATTGGTTAAGTCAGATATTATAGGGGAAATTGAAACACTTTGATTTTTGATTGCAAAAAAATCTGTGCCTTCACCCCCGTCGTTAGGTTCCCCTGCGGCTCCGACCCAATACATAATTTTATTATTCTGATTTGGATGATGAATGATGGGTTCCGCTTTATGTCTTTTTCCCAGGCGGGTAATTTCAAAACTCCGGATGGCATCGTAAGGACAATCAGGCACATTAATATTCAGCAGGATGGATTGTTTCAAATTCATTACTTTGGGGATTAAATCTAAAGTTACTTGGCAAGCGGTGAGGTAATATTGCGGATCATACTGTGCCATAGAAATTGCCATTGAGGGAATATCGAGTAAATAACCTTCCATGGCAGCCGCTACAGTTCCAGAATAAATCGTATCATCTCCCATATTTGGACCGTCATTGATACCTGAAATCACCATATCAGGTTTGAATTTTAAGAAACCGGACAAGGCAATATGAACACAATCGGTCGGTGTTCCATTGATGTAATATATATTTTTTTCAGCTTCGCTAATGGTTAAAGGATTTTTTAAGGTTAAAGAGCTGCTGGAGGCACTTTTATTTTCTTCAGGAGCAACGATAACGACATTGCCCATTTGTGCGAGAGATAAGGCAAGTTCACGGATTCCTGGCGCTTGATAACCATCGTCATTAGAAAGTAAAAAATTCATTTTTTAAAAATGAATAGACTGGTTAGAAAAAAAATAAAAGTTAACAGCACTTCAATCAGAGCAAATAATTGACTCGGAAGTGGATCTGACCAAGCCCGCACCACACCTTCTATAAAAAACAGAATGATTATAAAATTGACCCATTCCAGCGTGTATAAATGTTTATACAATATTTTTTTTAAAGGGAGTAGCAGAATTAACGCCTTAATCACCAACCAAGAAGGATCGCCGGATAAGGTAAAAAATAATTCCCATAATAGCGTTATAAGAATCAGTAAAATATATGAGGTTTGGTTGATGATAAAAATCATGATTGTATTTTTAGAGTTAACTCTGCCAGTCTTTTTCCTTGGGCATAGGCAATTTTTTCTTCGTCTTGGGATAATGCCTCAGCTCCCGTGTGACTGGATCCGTAAGGTGTCCCCCCGGTTTTTGTGAAATTCAGCTCTTTAACAGAATAGGGAATGCCCATGATAATCATTCCAAGGTGTTGCAATGGAATTTGCATAGAAATTAATGTTGTTTCATTTCCACCATGAAGCGAATGCGATGAGGTGAATACCGTCCCTATTTTGTTTTCAAGACTGCCTTTAAGCCACAAGGGGGTCAGTTGATCAATAAAGCTTTTCATGGTTCCCGACATGTTCCCAAAATGGGTGGGACTGCCTAAGGCTAGACCGTGACAACTTTCGATTTCTGAGAGCTCTACTTCGGGAGCAAAAATTGATTGTTTAGAATTTATGGTATGGGGGACCGTTCTCAGCAAAGCCTCAGTGCCATTGACTGAATTAATACCTCGCGCAATTTGTTGCGCTAAACGATGAATGGCTCCATCTTGGGAATAATAAAGAACTAAAATATTGAGCATAAGGTTAAGATTTTTTAGCCAAGCGGTTTGCTAAGCCAATATAAGTTTCTGGTCTCAGTTGGAGAAGAGTTTTTTTAGCATGAGCGGGTATTGTTAATTGGTTAATAAATACCTTTAAGGTTTCTTGGCTCACATCTTTATTACCTCGGGTTAAAGCTTTCAGTTTTTCATAGGACTCTGGAATTCCATAACGCCGCATGACCGTTTGAATGGGTTCAGCGAGAACCTCCCAAGAATTTTTTAAATCACTGGCAATGACTGCGTGATTGATTTCAAGCTTATTTAAGCCCTTCATGCATGAATTGATAGCCAATGTGTGATATCCAATTCCACTGCCAATATTTCTTAACACGGTAGAGTCACTGAGGTCTCTTTGCCACCTCGAAATCGGTAACTTTTCACTTAAGTGATTTAAAATGGCATTGCTTAATCCTAAATTGCCCTCTGAGTTTTCAAAATCGATTGGATTCACTTTATGCGGCATGGTTGATGAACCCACTTCATTTTTTTGAAGCTTTTGTTTAAAGTACCCCATGGAAATGTAACCCCATAAATCCCGATTAAAATCAATCAGAATCACATTGATACGGGCTATGCTATTAAAAAGCTCGGCTAGAAAATCATGTGGCTCAATTTGCGTTGTCATCGGATTGTATTCAAGCCCGATTGAGTTAATAAAACCTTTAGTGTGTTGTTGCCAATTTATTTCTGGATAGGCAACTTGA
Source organism: Pseudomonadota bacterium (assembly GCA_027621535.1). Taxonomy (GTDB): domain Bacteria; phylum Pseudomonadota; class Gammaproteobacteria; order Burkholderiales; family Methylophilaceae; genus BACL14. Next base: position 46,159 of record JAQCBB010000001.1, read on the forward strand.
TGTGCGTTGAAGTTTCCCACAGCACCATTCATTTTTCCTAAGAACTTTTGTTTTTTTATTTGGGACATTTGTCTTTTTAAACGGGCCACCACATTTGCGAATTCTTTTCCCATGGTGGTTGGGCTAGCGGATTGTCCATGAGTTCGGGCGAGCATGGGAATATCAGCGTACTTCTTTGCCTGAGTGTTGATCTTATCAACCAACACTTCAAGTTTTGTAATAACCACATCTTGTGTCGAGTTTTTTACCATCAGAGCATAAGATAAATTGTTAATATCCTCGGAGGTACAAGCAAAATGGAAAAATTCTAAATAGGGTTTGACATCCTTATTTTTTTTAAACGTTTCTTTCAACCAGTACTCAATTGCTTTTACGTCGTGATTGGTTATTTGTTCAATTTTTTTGACTTCGGAAGCTTGTGCTTCTGAAAAAGAATCAGCGACTTGTTTTAAATCTTTAATCACAGTTTTACTGAAGCTTGGCACCTCTTTGATTTTTTTATTTTCACTTAAGCTAATAAACCATAGTATTTCTATTTTAACTCTGTGTTTGATCAGGCCAAACTCACTGAGGTAAGGGCGTAACTCATTCAGTTGAGCATCATAACGTCCATCTAAAGGAGAAATGCAGGATAACATTGAGGCCATGGTTATTTTTCTTTCAACAATAAAATATTCAAACAATATTTTACATCACTTACCTCTGCATGAAAGCAACCCAGTAAAAGTTTTTGGGAATTTAATTTTTTTGCTCTAAAATAAACCTTAAATATTAATTAATTTTTTGAACCCAATGATTATTCAAGACTATATATTGCACACTAAAGAGAGGGAGAAAGAGGGCCTTCCTCCTCTAGCATTGACACCAGAACAAACAGCAGAGCTAGTGACTTTTTTAAAAGATGATAAAACACAAGATCTTGAATATGGGTTAGATTTACTCATTCAGAGAGTGCCTGCAGGTGTTGATCAGTCGGCATATGTAAAAGCTGCATTCCTTAATGATGTGGCACAGAAAAAAATAAAGAGTAGTTTAATTTCACCCAGTAAAGCAGTTGAAATATTAGGAACCATGTTAGGCGGCTACAATGTTCAAGCGTTAATTCCTTTATTAGATTCTGATCTTGCGGAGCAGGCAAGTCGAGCTCTATCGACTACCATTTTGATTTTTGATGCCTTTCATGACGTTGTCGATAAACATAAAGCTGGAAATTTATATGCCTCTCAATTACTTGAGTCATGGGCGAATGCAGAATGGTTTACCAATAAAAAAGAAATTGACCATGAAATAACATTAACTGTTTTTAAGGTTGATGGTGAAACGAATACAGATGATTTATCCCCTGCACAAAATGCATGGTCTCGTGCGGATATTCCTCTCCATGCCAAAGCGATGTTAATTAATAAAATGCCTGATGGTTTAAATATCATTGAGGATTTGAAAAAATTAAATCACCCTTTAGTTTATGTGGGCGATATTGTTGGCACAGGCTCATCAAGAAAGTCAGCGATCAATTCGCTGCAATGGCATATGGGAAATTCAATACCGTTTATTCCCAATAAAAATACCGGAGGTTACGTGTTTGGAGGAAAGATTGCACCAATTTTCTTTAATACGGCTGAAGATTCTGGAGCATATCCCATTGAGTGCGATGTGTCACAAATAAATCATGGCGATGTCATTACTTTAAAAGTATATGAGAAAATTATATGTAACGACAAGGGTCAACCTATTTCCTCTTTTGCTCACAATCCATTAACAATTTTAGATGAGGTTCGTGCGGGTGGTCGAATCCCCTTAATTATTGGCCGGGGCTTATCAGATCGATCAGCAAAAATTTTAGATGTTAATAAATCAAAAGTTTTTTTAAGTTATATCAATGAAACAATCAACAAAAAACAAGGTTACACCTTGGCACAAAAGATGGTCGGCAAAGCTTGTGGGGTTAAAGGGGTGTTGCCAGGAACTTATTGCGAACCAAAAATTACCTCAGTAGGATCTCAAGACACCACAGGTGCAATGACAAGAGATGAGTTAAAAGAGTTAGCTTGTTTAGGGTTCACAGCAGATCTTGTCATGCAAAGTTTTTGTCATACTGCAGCGTATCCAAAACCAGTTGACATTCAATTACAACATTCATTACCAGACTTTATCAGTAGCAGAGGCGGAGTGTCCCTAAAAGCTGGAGATGGAGTAATTCACTCTTGGCTCAATCGAATGATACTGCCGGATACAGTAGGCACGGGTGGCGATTCTCATACTAGATTTCCAATAGGGATTTCTTTTCCAGCAGGATCTGGATTAGTCGCTTTTGCTGCAGCTATGGGAGTGATGCCGCTGGATATGCCCGAATCGGTATTGGTAAGATTTAAGGGTGAGATGCAGCCTGGGATTACCTTAAGAGATCTTGTGAATGCTATTCCTTATCAAGCGATTCAAAATGGTGAGTTAACCGTAGTAAAGCAAGGTAAGAAAAATGTATTTAGTGGCAGGATCCTTGAAATAGAGGGTTTACCAGATTTAAAAGTGGAACAAGCATTTGAATTTGCTGACGCTTCAGCAGAAAGATCCGCAAATGGTTGTACAGTTCGACTCAATAAAGAACCCATTATTGAATACCTGCAATCAAATATTACATTAATGCAAAATTTGATAGAACAAGGTTATGAAGATAAGAGAACTTTGCAGCGCAGAATTGAGGCGATGCAGAACTGGCTCGACAACCCAGAGCTTATGGATCCTGATGCAAATGCTGAGTACGCATCGGTCATTGAGATTGATCTGAATACGGTTACTGAACCACTGATCGCATGTCCAAATGATCCTGATAACATTAAAACCCTATCAGAGATTTCTGGAAATAAAATTGATGAGGTATTTATTGGAAGTTGTATGACGAATATTGGTCACTATCGAGCGGCAGGAAAAGTATTAGAAAATCAAGGCGGCATCAAAACAAGATTATGGATAGCCCCACCCACTCGAATGGATGAATCACAGCTGAGAAAAGAAGGCTACTATTCTATATTCGCACAAGCCGGGGCTCGTACAGAGCTTCCGGGATGCAGCCTTTGCATGGGCAATCAGGCCAGAGTTGAGAATGAAGCTCATGTTTTTTCAACCAGCACTCGTAACTTTGATAACAGAATGGGGAAAGATGCTCAAGTATACTTGGGGTCTGCAGAATTAGCCGCAGTCTGTGCCTTGTTAGGAAAAATTCCAAGTGTTTCTGAGTATCATCAAGTTGTAAAAGAAAAAATTGCTCAACATGAAGAGAACATTTATCAGTACTTAAATTTTCATCAAATGGATGACTATGTAAAAGAAAAAAAGGTTATTGGAATTAACTCCGTAAGTTAAGCTTGGTTTATGGAATTTAATCCTGATTGTAGAGAGTGTCCAAGGCTAGCCGAATTTCTTGACACCGTTAAAGATAAAAATCCGAATTATTTCTGCAAACCGGTTCCTTCTTTTGGAGTATCACATCCTCAATTATTAATTGTTGGCTTAGCCCCTGGAATGCATGGAGCAAATAAAACAGGTAGACCTTTTACCGGTGATTTTGCCGGTATTCTTTTGTATCAAACACTTTTTAAATTTGGATTTTCATCAGCAGCAAGGTCAATATCTGCAGATGATTCTTTATCATTAATTGATGCTCGCATTACTAATGCTGTGAAATGTTTACCCCCTGAAAATAAACCTAAGACAATAGAAGTTTTACAATGCAATAAATTTTTATCTCATGAGATAAAGCGTATTCAAGATAAGATCATTATCTTGTCTTTAGGTAAAATAGCTCATGATGCGGTATTAATGTCGTTAAACTTAAAAAAAAGTCACTACCAGTTTTCTCATGGAGCTAGACATGAGTTATCGCGTGAACAAATATTGTATGATAGTTATCACTGCAGCAAATATAACACTCAAACAAAGCGCCTCACTGAGGCCATGTTTGAGAATATTTTTTTAAATATTAAAAAAGAAATGGAGAAATAATATGCCTTACATCAATGTAAAACTGGCAGGTTCCTTAAACAAAGATCAAAAAGCTGAAATTGCCAAAGAAATAACCGACACAATGTCTCGCATTGCTCACAAGCCGGCATCTTATACATATATTGTGTTTGATGAAGTAGCCACTGAGGATTGGGCTATTGGAGGAAATTTACTTGGTTAATTAATGTGGAAAATGTTAAAGATTTTCTAAAAACTTTACCTACACATCCGGGCATTTATCGAATGCTGGATAAGCAAGAAAAAGTTATCTATGTCGGTAAAGCTAAAAATATAAAAAAAAGAGTAGCAAGTTATTTTAATAAAAATCTTGCGAGTCCCAGAACAAGGTTAATGGTTTCTCATATCGCAAACATTCAATTTACGGTAACCAATACTGAGGCAGAGGCGCTCATTTTAGAGAATAACTTAATCAAAGATTTAATGCCTCGTTACAATGTGATTTTTAGAGATGATAAATCATATCCATACTTAATGATGACGGCGCACAAATTTCCGATGTTACGTTTTCATCGCGGGTTGCAAAAAAAAGGGAATCGTTATTTTGGACCTTTTCCAAACTCAAATGCTGTTCGTGAGAGTATCCAGCTTTTACAAAAAGTTTTTTTACTCAGAAATTGCGAGGACTCGGTATTTTCAAACCGAACCCGGCCTTGTTTACAGCATCAAATCAAAAGATGTACTGCCCCATGTGTAGGGCTGATTAATGAAAATCAATATGCTCAAGATTGTCGACAAGCAGAATTATTTCTTCAAGGAAAAGATAATGAAGTGGTTGAGCAAATGACAGTCGCAATGAATGTGGCCGCAGAAAATCAGGAGTATGAAAGAGCGGTTGTTTTTCGGGACCGTATTCAGAGTTTAAGACAGGTTCGTTTAAAACAATTTGTAAGTGATTTTAGTGAGAATGATGCAGATATTATTGCCTTTGCTGAAGAAGAGGGGTTAGCGTGTATCAATTTGGTGATGATTCGGGGTGGAAGACATCTTGGGGATAAAACTTTTTTTCCAAAAAATCACTTAACTGATGATTCTAATCTTATTGAAATTTTTCTTTGTCAGCACTATATGGATCATTTACCGCCCCCTGTGATTGTTGCGGAGGGAGTTTTTGATCAAGAGCTAATTAAAGCTTTTTTTAATCTTCAATTTTCAAAACAAAAAATTAAGATTATCACTAAAGCCTCAGGTGATAAAAGAATGTGGTTAAAGATGGCAAAAAGAAATGCAATGATTAACGTGAGACAAAAGAATTTACTAGAAACAGGCAAAACAAATAAACTCGACTCGTTAAAAGCGTTAATAAATATGCCTAATGTAAACCGAATCGAATGTTTTGATATCAGTCATACGATGGGCAAACAAACGGTAGCGTCTTGTGTGGTTTATGATGATTTAGCCATGCAGGGAAAAGAATATCGCAGATTCAACATCAATAACATTACTCCTGGCGACGATTATGCGGCGATGCGTCAAGTGTTAGAGCGACGTATTAAAAGAATAGTTAATGAGGAGCAAACAAAACCAGACTTGATGTTAATCGATGGGGGAAAGGGACAATTAAAGATGGCTATAGAAATTTTTGATGAATACAATATTGTTGGGATTCGTCTAATTTCAATTGCTAAAGGTGAAAATAGAAAATCAGGCCTGGAAACCTTGATCTTTGATGATGGTGAAATTATTTCTGATATCCCTAATAATAATCTTGGATTTCATCTGCTTCAGTATATTAGAGATGAGGCCCATCGTTTTGCAATTACTGGACACCGACAAAAAAGAGCAAAAGTTAATTTATCATCAACTTTGGAACAGATTGAGGGAATTGGTCCAAAGAAAAGAAAATCATTACTCGTATACTTTGGTGGTTTGGAGGGGGTTAAAAATGCTTCGATTGAAGAATTAACTCAGGTAACAGGAATAGATCTAAAACTTGCTGAGATCGTTTATAACTTTTATCATTAAGCTATGAACCTTCCTAATTACATTACATTTTTTCGCATTCTCATCATTCCTTTTCTTATTTTAGTTTTTTATCTACCTGAAAATTTTCTAGGAGGTTTGAGTAGAAATCTTCTCGCAACATTTTTCTTTATTCTAGCTGGTATCAGTGATTGGCTGGATGGATATTTAGCAAGAAGAATGGGACTTGAATCTAAGTTTGGAGCTTTTATTGATCCGGTGGCTGATAAATTAATTGTCATTTCGTCATTAGTAATGCTAGTTGAATTGGATCGGGTGAGCGCCATTATTGCGGTAATCATTATTGGACGAGAAGTCGCCGTCAGCTCTCTAAGAGAGTGGATGGCGGGGATTGGATCATCTAATAGTGTTGCGGTTGTTTTTATTGGTAAATTAAAAACAACGCTCCAATTTATTGCCATTGGATTGTTATTATATTTTGAAGATATCTTTTTTATTCCGATTTTCTTCCTTGGTCAGATCACCATATGGGCGGCCGCATTTTTGACTATCATTTCCATGCTCTATTATTTAAAACAAGCATTTACTGTGAAGTAGTCAATTTAAAAATAATACATTGGAAAAGCTGTCATTGACATCACTTAAAAAAAAGCTAAAATACTGCTTCTGTTTGCGTGAATAGCTCAGCTGGTAGAGCGCAACCTTGCCAAGGTTGAGGTCGCGAGTTCGAACCTCGTTTCACGCTCCAAATTTTTCAAAAGGGGAGTGTAGCTCCCCTTTTATGTTTTTGGCGCGTTAGCAAAGTGGTTATGCAGAGGCCTGCAAAGCCTTAGACGCCGGTTCGATTCCGGCACGCGCCTCCATTCTTTTTTACCTGGGATGGTGATAAAATAAGGTCTTTGCCCGGGTGGTGAAATTGGTAGACACAAGAGACTTAAAATCTCTCGATCTTACGATCGTGCCGGTTCGATTCCGGCTCCGGGCACCAAATTTATATAATGAGCGATAAACAGTTAAAAAAAATAAATGACTCACTCCAGGCAATTCTAAAAACTTTAAAAACAGTTTTTATATTGATTGCTGGTTTTGCTTTCTTATATTTTGCGCTTTTGATTTATTTGTTTGTAATTGGGTAATTGAAAAATTCTCTCGTCATTAAAAATCCAAGCTTTTCATCCCTTAATTTTCTGAAAAATTGGCAAGGTTACTATAAAGCTTATAAATTAAATCTTTCTTATCATGATCTTCTGGCAACATTTTTAACTCACTCTAACAATACATTTCCAGAAGGAGTGATATCACAAGATTTAATAAAAGATAATCATTGGCTTTATTCAGTGCACACCGCGGATTTTCAGCTCATGCGAGACTATTATTTATTTAATGGTTTAAAAAGTTGTGATGTGCAGCAAATTAACCATTTATGTGAATTATTAAACAAATATCTTCTTGAAGATTTTGGATATTTTTCATGTGATAATAATTTCATTTTTTTTCAAAGTCGAAAACAATATATATTCAGTTATAACTCAATCCATGATTTGTTAAATAATCCTGAGCTTATTAATGAGCATAATAATAACGACACAAAAGTTTTACTCAACAATATTTCAATGATTCTATTTCAATATATTGAACAGAATCATTTGAATGTTGATTTTAATAATTTAGTATTATTCCCGCTTGGAAATAATATTAAAATCAACCCCTCAAAAAAATATTTTTTTTCAAATGAAATTAATTTGTCAGATATAAACAAGGACGAGGAAAATACTTTTTTTATGCAAGATGATCTAAAACTATTAGATTTTTTAACACTCCATCAACAAATAATAAGACAAGTTTATTTGTCCTTTGACAAAGAATGTTATGTCTTAGAGAGAAGTTCTTGGTTGTCGGAAGTTATAAATTTTAAATCAAGAAAAATATGGAATGAAATTAATTCAAAAAAAAATTAATGACAAACTCAGATCAGAGTTAATTGAAAATGGGATAGCAAAACATACGGCACAACTTTTGGCAGCCAGAAATATCAAATCCTTTGCAGATATTAATTATTCAATTGAGATGCTTTTACCTCCTGAGCTTTTAAAGGATTGTAATGAGGCTTCAAATTTTTTATCACAAGCTATCATTGATCAAAAAAAAGTGGTTATTGTCGGAGATTATGATGCAGATGGGGCAACTGGATCTTCTGTTGCTATTTTGGGTTTTCAGCTTTTCGGGCTTGATGTAGATTTTTTAATACCGAGTCGATTTAAACAAGGTTATGGACTGTCTCCTGAAATTGTAAATCTTGCCCATTCGATGCATGCAGAAATTATTATTACTGTTGATAATGGCATTGCAAGTTTTGATGGTGTAAATAGAGCAAATGAGCTAGGAATAGATGTGGTCATTACCGATCATCATTTGCAAGCTGAAACTCTCCCCAAAGCATCCTTCATTGTAAATCCTAATAGGAAAGACTGTTCTTTCCCGAGTAAGAGTTTGTGCGGTGCAGGTGTTTTATTTTATTTATTAATTGCGATCAGAAAGTCTTTACGAAATAAACATTACTATTCTGATAATTTAAAAGAACCCAACTTAATGCAACTTCTTGATTTAGTTGCCCTAGCAACTATTGCTGATGTGGTTCCTTTAGATTTTAATAATCGACTAATGTTACATTTTGGTTTAAAAAAAATAAGATCACATCAGTGTAATTTAGGAATAAAAAAATTATTTCAATTAAGCAATAAGAATCATATGGAATGCCAAGCCTCTGATTTGGGGTTTATCATTGCACCAAAAATTAATGCTGCAGGACGAATGAATGATATGAGTCTTGGTGTTCAATGTTTAACATCAGCTAATGAGTTCGAGGCAAGTTACTATGCCAAACAGCTTATTGAATTCAATTATGAGAGAAAACAAACAGAGTCTGTCATGAAAGAGGATGCAAATAAAATCCTTAAAGATTTTAAACCTCAAAAAAAAACGATTTGTTTATTTAGTGATGAATGGCACCAAGGGGTTGTAGGAGTTTTGGCCTCTAGAATTAAAGAGGCTTTCTACAGACCCGTGATTATTTTTGCTGAAGATGAAAATAATTATTTAAAAGGATCGGCAAGATCGATCAACGGATTTCATATTCGGGATGCGATCGATATTGTTGCCAAAAAGAGTCCCCACATAATATCGACTTTTGGGGGCCATGCAATGGCTGCGGGATTAACAATTCATAAAAAATACTTTAATGAGTTTGTTAAATTATTTGAAGAGGTTGCAGGTCAATATATCAACCATGATGATTTGAATGAGGTCATTGAATTTGATACAAGCCTGTTGGAATCAAATATAAATCTTTCAATTGTTGAGGAAATAAATTTTTTGGAATGGGGAAATGGATTCCCAAAACCGTTATTTATGGATGAATTTGAATGTATTGATCAAGAACTTATAAAGGATAGCCACTCTAAATTAAAATTGAAATTTAAAGACTCTGTTTACGATTCTATTTTGTTTAATTTTATTGAACCTATTTTTGGTAGAATGAAATGTCTTTACACGCTTGAAACAAATAAATATATGAACAAGAGTAATGTGGTAATTAATATCAAAAAAATAATCAATGACTAAAAAATACATCATCGGAAATCTAAAAATGCATGGCTCAATAAGCTTTTACGATGTTTTTTTTAAAAAACTAAGAGAATTTTCGATGCATAAATCATTAGACAAGATTGAAATTGCATTATGTTTACCATACCCCTATCTTCACTTGGCACAAAAAATTCTGAGTAATTCAGGCATTTATTGGGGCTCACAAAATGTAGCTAAAGACATTGAAGGCCCTTTTACCGGGGAGGTGAGTGCAAAAATGTTAAAAGAATTTGAATCACGGTTTTCTATCATAGGACATTCTGAAAGAAATACAGCTTACTGTGAATCAGATATAAATATTGCTGAAAAATTTTTAAGAATTAAAGAGCAAAATATGTGGCCAATCTTTTGTATCGGGGAAAATTTGATTGAGCGAGAAGCAGGGATGGAGAAAAAAGTTGTGCAATCTCAATTAGAAACTTTGGTAAATCATGGTAAACATATTTTTCATAATTCAATTATAGCTTATGAGCCAATTTGGGCTATTGGTAGCGACATGTCTGCATCCCCTGAACAAGCTAAAAGTATGTGTGCATTCATTAAAGAGTTTGTAGACAGTGAGCTGGATAAAGTGAATCAATTAGGTGGTAAAAATAAACCCGTCAAAGTCATTTATGGAGGAAGCGTAAATGAAAAAAATACGTTACAATTACTGTCTTTAGATGAGGTCGATGGTGCTTTAATTGGTAGATGTTCTCTTTCTCCTGATAAATTTCTACAAATATGCGAAATAGCACATCAGCTTTAATTTTTAACCCTATAAAAAAACTATAAAAATGGAAAAAATTTTAATTATTATTCACTTGTTAGCAAGCCTCAGCGTAATTGGTTTAGTTTTGCTGCAGAATGGAAAAGGTGCTGATGCGGGATCTGCTTTTGGGGGAGGGAATTCAGGCAGTATGTTCGGAATTCAAGGGTCCTCAAACTTTTTGACCAAAGCGACTGCAATAAGTGTGATTCTATTTTTTATAACGAGCATTAGCTTAGCTCTTGTGGCGAGCAATAAACATAGTAATAAAAGCTTAATTAGCTCATCAGTTGTTGAACAGCTTGATGATGGAAACTCTTTTGATAACATGCAGTCAGATGAGGTGAGTGAGGAGCTCTCAGACATACCAGAATAGTTTTTGCCGTCGTGGTGGAATTGGTAGACACGCTATCTTGAGGGGGTAGTGACGAAAGTCGTGAGAGTTCGAGTCTCTCCGACGGCACCATTTAATTAAACGATAGGTTTCCATGTTAGATTCATATTTTCCAATTTTACTTTTTATTTTTGTCGGTTTAGGTATTGGCATTGGACCTCTCATATTAGGAAAAATCTTATCACCTCACAATCCTGATGATCAAAAAAATTCACCCTATGAATGTGGCTTTGAAGCGTTCGAGGATGCTCGGATGAAATTTGATGTTCGTTATTACCTTGTTGCAATTTTATTTATCTTATTTGATCTAGAAATCACATTCTTATTTCCATGGGCAGTTGTTCTAAATGATTTGGGACTACATGGCTTTGTTGCGATGTTAATTTTTTTGGGTATTTTGATTGTTGGGTTTATTTATGAATGGAAAAAGGGAGCATTAGATTGGGAGTAAGTCAGCATGAGTCTTGATGGACTGTTAGAAAAGGGTTTTATTACCACTAATTTGGATACCCTAATAAATTACACAAGAACAAATTCACTCTGGCCAATGACATTCGGTTTGGCATGTTGCGCAGTTGAGATGATGCATGCGGGTGCATCGCGATATGATCTTGATCGATTTGGAATGGTTTTTCGACCAAGTCCTCGTCAGTCTGATCTGATGATTGTGGCTGGAACCTTAGTAAATAAAATGGCTCCTGCGTTAAGAAAAGTTTATGATCAAATGCCAGATCCGAAATGGGTTATTTCAATGGGGTCGTGCGCAAACGGGGGAGGTTACTATCATTATTCTTACTCCGTGGTAAGAGGATGTGATCGAATTGTTCCTGTTGACGTTTATGTCCCTGGATGTCCACCAACTGCTGAGGCATTAATGTTTGGTCTAATGCAATTACAAAAAAAAATAAAAAGAACAAATACGATTGCGCGATGACTGACTTAAAAAAAATATCTACCAACATAAAAAAAATACTCCCTGAGTACCCAATCTATCTCCAATTTGATGAAATCACCTTGTCAGTTCCAGCAGATGATGTGTCCAAAGTTTTAAAAAAGCTCAAAACAATGAGCCAGTTAAAATTTGAACAGATGATTGATTTAGCTGCTGTAGATTTTTCTGAATATCCCCAAAAAAATTACGAAAATTGCAGATACGCAGTGGTCTATCATTTATTGTCTTTGAAGCATAACTCACGTATCCGAGTGAAAGCTTTTATAAAAGATAATAGTTTTCCTCTTATTGAAACAATTACTTCAATATATGCGAATGCAGACTGGTATGAGAGAGAAGCTTTCGATTTGTTTGGCATTATGTTTTTAAATCATCCTGATCTGAGAAGAATTTTAACCGACTATGGATTTATTGGGCATCCTTTTCGAAAAGATTTTCCAATGATTGGAAATATTGAGATGAGATATGACCCTTCTCAAAAAAGAGTAATTTATCAGCCTGTAACAATTGATCCTAGAAATAATGTCCCTAGAGTTATTCATGACGAGGGTTTTAGAAATGGCTGAGATTAAAAATTACACAATGAATTTTGGACCTCAGCATCCAGCTGCTCATGGAGTACTCCGCCTTATTTTAGAGCTTGATGGAGAAGTGATTCAAAGAGCTGATCCGCATATTGGATTGTTGCATCGAGCAACAGAAAAGCTGGCTGAAAATCGTACTTACATCCAGTCCATTCCTTACATGGATCGTTTAGATTATGTGTCAATGATGATGAATGAGCATGCTTATGTGATGGCAATTGAAAAGATGCTCAATTTAAAAGTTCCCATTCGAGCACAATATATTCGGGTATTATTTGATGAAATCACTCGCCTTCTTAATCATTTATTATGGCTTGGGTGTCATGCTTTAGACGTAGGCGCTATGTCAGTTTTCTTATACACTTTTCGCGAACGTGAAGATTTATTTGATTGTTATGAGGCGGTATCAGGGGCTCGAATGCACGCAGCTTATTACCGTCCTGGCGGTGTGTACAGAGATTTGCCTGATCACATGCCACAGTTCCAAAATACCCGCTTCAGCCGTCCAAATGTTACCCATAAATTAAATGAAAATCGTCAAGGATCTTTATTGGATTTCATTGATGATTTTGCGAACCGATTCCCAAAACATATTGATGAATATGAAACTTTATTAACCGATAATCGAATATGGAAACAGCGAACTGTAGGTATTGGTGTCGTTTCCCCAGAAAGAGCCATAGAATTAGGTTTTACCGGGCCTATGTTAAGAGGGTCAGGCATTGAATGGGATTTAAGAAAAAAACAGCCATATGAGGTTTATGACAAACTTAATTTTGACATACCAGTTGGAGTTGAAGGAGATTGTTATGATCGTTACCTCGTAAGAATTGAAGAAATGAGGCAGTCAATTAATTTGATTAAACAGTGTAGTAAATGGATCAGGGTAAATCCAGGACCTGTGATTTCTGACAATCAGAAATATGCCCCCCCTAAAAGACAAGACATGAAAGAAGATATGGAGTCCATGATCCATCATTTTAAGCTTTTTACAGAGGGGTTTCATTTACCAAAAGGTGAGGCATATGCAGCCGTTGAGCATCCCAAGGGCGAATTCGGTATTTACCTGATTTCAGATGGAGCTAACAAACCATATCGTTTAAAAATCAGAGCACCTGGTTTTGCCCATTTATCCTCTTTAGATGAAATGACAAAGGGGCACATGATTTCTGATTTAGTCGCAATCATTGGGACTCAGGACATTGTTTTTGGAGAAATTGATCGATAGCTATGATTGAAAAGTTAAAAAAACTGATTGATAAAGAGGTCGCTAAATATCCAACTGATAAAAAACAATCTGCAGTGATTGCTGCTTTAGCGATCATGCAACATCATAGGGGTTGGTTATCTCAAGACGATATCAGCGATGTTGCAGTGTATTTGGATATGCCTGAAATCGCCGTCCTTGAGGTGGCAACTTTCTACAATATGTTTGATTTAAAGCCTGTCGGGAAATATAAACTATCAATTTGTACTAACATTTCTTGCATGTTACGTGATGCTGATCAAATTGTTGATCATTTAAAAAAAACATTAAAAATTGATTTTAATGAAATTAGTAAGGATGGAAAATTTTGTCTCAAAGAGAGTGAGTGCATGGGAGCCTGCGAAGGAGCTCCTCTGCTTACAGTAAATAACCAGAAAATGTATGAACATCTAGATGTTAAAAAAGTAGATCAATTATTAAAAGATTTAAAATAATGAATGAAATCCTAGATAAAAATCTTAATTTAGAAATAAAGAACAAACAGTTATTTAATATCTGTTTAAGAACAAAGCATTTAAAAAACTCAAGCTCACTAGAGACTTATAAATCTATTGGGGGTTATGAACAGATAAAGAAAATCTTAAAAAATAAACTCGATCCACAACAGCTGATTGATGAAATTAAAATTTCTGGATTAAGGGGGAGGGGTGGTGCTGGTTTCCCAACGGGGATTAAGTGGTCATTTATGCCTCGTGATTATGATGGAATCAAATATATTGTTTGTAATAGTGATGAAGGCGAACCCGGTACTTTTAAAGATCGAGATATTATTTGCCACAATCCTCACCAATTAATCGAAGGGATGTTAATTGGAGCTTACATTATGAATGCTCATGTTGGTTACAACTATATTCATGGTGAAATATGGGAAGAATATGTTTCCTTTGAAAAAGCCATTGAAGAAGCAAGAAAAGCAGGTCTGTTAGGTAAAAATATTTTTGGCTCAGGTTTTAATTTTGAACTGCATGCCTTCCATGGATATGGAGCATATATTTGCGGTGAAGAAACTGCACTGATTGAATCAATTGAGGGAAAAAAGGGCCAACCTAGATATAAACCACCATTTCCTGCGACATATGGAATTTATGGTAAACCAACCAATGTGAATAACACAGAAACCTATGCTTCTATTCCTTGGATTATTGAAAATGGTGGACAAGCCTTTATGGCTCATGGAGTTAAAAATTCAGGAGGAACAAAAATATTTTCAATATCGGGCCATGTTGAAAAACCAGGGAATTATGAAATTGAACTTGGCATGCCATTCGAACAATTATTAAATGAAGCCGGCGGGGTTTGGAAGGGAAGAAAGTTAAAAGCAGTTATCCCGGGAGGCCCATCAACACCGCTAGTGCCAGCCGATATTATTAGAGGTGCAACCCTTGATTATGATGGTTTAGCTAAAATCGGATCAAGTGTTGGTGCTGGTTCAATGATTATTATGGATGATACAACTTGCATGGTAACAGCATTAAAGAGATTGTCTTATTTTTTCTATGAGGAATCTTGTGGACAATGTACCCCATGTCGTGAAGGAACTGGATGGGTTTACCGAATTATAAGCAGAATTTATCAAGGACAAGCCACCCATGAAGATTTAGATCTTCTTACTGATGTAAGTAAAAAAATATCAGGACGAACTATTTGTGCACTTGGTGATTCAGCTGCAACTCCAGTCCTCAGTTTTATTAAACATTTCAGAGATGAATTTGAAGTCTTTATTAAAAATGGAAAAAAATTAGTTAATTAAAAATGATAAAACTAAAAATCAACGGTAAAACCATTAAAGTTCAAGAGAAAACAACAATTATTGAGGTTGCCGATAACCATGGTATCGAGATTCCAAGATTTTGTTATCACAAAAAACTTAGCATAGCGGCAAATTGCCGCATGTGTCTGGTTGAGGTTAAAAATTTTCCAAAACCCCTCCCCGCTTGTGCAACTCAAGTTACTGATGGTATGGAAATATTTACTAAATCCAAGCAGACCAAAGAATGTCAGCAAAGTGTTATGGAGTTTTTACTTATTAATCACCCACTTGATTGCCCTATATGTGATCAGGGTGGAGAATGTGATCTTCAAGATACGGCGATGGCTTATGGAAGTCCAAAATCGCGTTATCAAGAGGAAAAACGAGTAGTTTTAAATAAAAATTTAGGCCCTTTGATTTCTACGGACTTAAATCGATGCATTCAATGCTCTAGATGTGTCAGGTTTCTAAAAGAAGTTGGAGGAATGCAGGAGCTTGGTTTAATTGGAAGAGGAGAGCATGCTGAAATTTCTGCATATGTAAAAAAATCAGTAGAATCTGAAATTTCTGGCAACGTAATTGATTTATGTCCAGTAGGGGCATTAACCTCAAAACCCTTCCGATATTCTGCAAGAACGTGGGAAATGATTCGCAAATCTACAATTTCCGCTCATGACAGCTTAGGTTCCCATTTAGAAGCACATGTAAAAGATGGAAATGTCATGCGAGTTCTCCCCAAGGAAAATGAAGATCTTAATGAGTGCTGGATTTCTGATCGTGATCGGTTTTCATACATGGGAATTAATGACCAGAATCGAATTAAAACACCACTGATAAAAAAAGGGTCAACGCATGAACCAATATCATGGGAGTCTGCATTTCAATTAATTGAGAAACAATTACACCCGAAACAAAATCAGTTTAAACCTGATGATGTTGTATTTTTTGCTTCCAATCAATCAACAATGGAAGAAGCTTTTTTGTTAAAAAAAATGGCTGAGTATTTTAAATCAGATCAAATAAAATTTGATGCAGCTAATGGACCAACATTCATCAAACAACCGTCTTTAAATACTCAAGTAAAAAAAATTGAGGAATTTGAATCCATTATTTTACTTGGGTCACAGTTGAGAAATCAGAATCCTCTGATTCTTCAACGCTTAAGAAAAATGGCATTGCATGGAAAGTCAATCAATGTAATAAACCACATTGATTTTAATTTACAGCTCAATCTAGATCAAAAAGTTATTAAACCGATTACAGAATTTAAAAAACTTTTTGAACAAATTTTAAAATATATAAAAACTAATTTTAAAAAAATATCTAAAACCGTGGAGCAAAAGCTTTCAAAAACTATATCTAACAAAACCTTATTGCTAATTGGTGAAGATGTTTACTCGCATCCAGAATTTTTAAAATTTGCACCCATCATAAATAACATTATCGATGAAACTGCTATGCAATTTGGATGCTTACCTACTGGTGCTAACTCTGTTGGTTTGCATCAACTATTTAGTTATTATAAAAATAAGGTTGAAGTTAAAAATTACCAAGCAAGTCTCACTATTAATTTAGATCCAGCATTTGATATCGCTGACTCAGAAATACATGAAAAGATTATGCAAAAATCAAAGTTTAATATTCTCATATCACCTTTTCTTAATCAGAATAACAAACACTATGATTTAATTTTACCCTCAGTAACACACTTTGAAAATGAGGGAAGTTTTCTGAATATTGAATCAAGACTGCAAATTTTTTCGCAAACAATTGTCCCGAAATTTGAATCAAAGCCACTTTGGAAAATTTTAAGAGTTATGGGAAATTATATTGAATGCCCAGATTTTGAATTTGAGGCATGTTCACAGATAACCAATAAAATTAATAATAAAATTCATACCTTTAAACAATTGAATTTAGTTAACGAGGAGTTAAAGAATTATAAATTTAATTATCGTCTAGCAAATATAAACCAGTCAGATTTATTGGTACGAAAATCAAGAGCACTTCAAGATATTCTTCATTTAAGGAATGAAAAATAAATGGAAGAATTTTTAAAACAATATTTAGATCCGAAATTCGCCATCACTTTTGCATATCTTATTAAAATTTTTTGTATCGTGATACCCGTAATGATATCGGTCGCCTATCTTACCTACTTTGAAAGGCGAGTGATCGGCTTTATGCAATCAAGAATTGGTCCAAACCGTGTGGGTTTCTTTGGATTACTTCAACCCATCGCTGATGCTTTAAAGTTGTTATTTAAAGAAATTATTCTTCCCGCAAAATCTAACAATTTTCTTTTTTTCCTAGCCCCATTATTATCTATAGCACCAGCCTTGGCGGCTTGGGCAGTAATTCCATTTGGATTTGAGATGGTACTTGCAGATATTAATGCCGGCCTTCTCTATGTTCTAGCCATGACCTCTATAGCTGTTTATGGTGTCATTATTGCAGGATGGGCGTCAAATTCGAAATATGCATTTCTTGGCAGCCTTCGTTCGGCTGCACAAATTGTGTCTTATGAGATAGCTATGGGATTTACTTTAGTGGGAGTCCTAATGTGTGCTAATAGTTTAAATCTAGGAGAAATAGTTATGGCACAACAAGGGGGAATATCACAATGGTATTGCTGGCCATTGTTCCCATTATTTATTATCTATTTTATCAGTGCTGTTGCAGAGACCAATCGTGCCCCTTTTGATGTCGCTGAAGGCGAGTCAGAAATTGTTGCTGGTTTTCATGTGGAATATTCTGGTATGGCTTTTGCTTTATTTTTTCTTGCTGAATACGCAAATATGATTTTGGTTAGTATTCTTGCAGTCATAATGTTTTTAGGTGGTTGGATGTCACCTTTTTCTTTCATACCCGATGGTATTTTTTGGTTATTAGTTAAAGTTGCATTTGTATTATTTTTCTTTATATGGTTTCGGGCAACTTTCCCCAGGTATCGTTATGACCAAATCATGCGACTTGGATGGAAAGTTTTTATCCCTCTCACTTTAATATGGATTATCTTTATTGGGGCGATGATGCAAACAGATTATGCGGAGTACTTCCACTAATGAAAAATTTTATTATGAATATTGTTAAAAGCTTAACTTTGCATGAGTTACTCAGAGGCATGGGTTTGACACTGCGATATTTTTTTTCAAAAAAAATTACCATTCAATATCCAGAACAAAAAACACCACAATCACCTAGATTTAGAGGCCTTCTTGCGTTAAGAAGATACCCAAATGGAGAGGAAAGGTGCATCGCTTGTAAATTGTGTGAGGCGGTTTGCCCGGCAATGGCAATTACGATCGAATCTGAACAAAGAGAAGATAATACTCGAAGAACAACACGATATGATATTGACCTTACTAAGTGTATTTTTTGTGGATTTTGTGAAGAGTCATGCCCGGTTGACTCGATCGTAGAAACGCGACAATTTGAATATCACGGTGAAGAGCGTGGTGATCTTTTATACACCAAAGAAATGTTATTAGAGGTGGGTAAAAAATATGAAAAACAAATTGCAAAAGATCGCAAACAGGAATCTAAATTTAGATGATGCAATTTTCTGATTATATATTTTATTTTTTTAGCTCGATCTTAATATTAGCTTCTTTAAAAGTGATTACAGCAAATAACCCGGTTTATTCTGCTTTATCATTAGTACTAGCTTTTTTTAGTGCAGCCGGTATTTGGCTATTATTGCATGCTGAATTCCTTGCAATCGCGTTGGTGTTGGTATACGTGGGAGCAGTGATGGTTCTCTTTTTGTTCGTCGTGATGATGCTTGATATAAATTTGGAATCATTAAAAAGAGGATTTTGGAGTTATTTTCCTTTTGCGATCTTAATTGCCGGAGTATTTATTGTTGAGATCTATTTAGTTGTCTCTGATAAATTTTTTCTAGAGTCTCAGATTGAAACTTTTGGCACATCTAAAAGCAACACACATTCTATTGGTAATATTTTATACACCGATTATTTGCTTCCATTTCAAATATCCGCAGTTATCCTTTTGGTTGCGATTATTTCTGCAATTGCATTAACAATGTCTGGCCATAAGTCACATAAAGCAATCGATCCAAAGGATCAAATTAAGGTCAAAAGAAATGACCGAATTCGTATAGTTAAAATGAAATCTGAGAAAAGGTGATGCCAGTTACTTTATCTCATTATCTCTTTTTAGCTGGAATTTTATTTGCGATTAGCATTCTAGGTATTTTTCTCAACCGAAAAAATATCATACTTATTTTAATGGCAATTGAATTAATGCTACTTGCGGTCAATATTAACTTTATTGCTTTTAGTTATTACCTGGGGGATTTAGCTGGACAAATTTTTGTTTTTTTTATCCTCACCGTTGCCGCTGCTGAATCTGCAATTGGGTTGGCAATTATTATCTTAATCTTTAGAAATTATAAATCGATAAATGTTGCAGACTTAAATAGATTAAAACAATGACACTATTACCGCTTTATACTTTAATCCCAACTCTTCCATTATTAGCGTCTGTGATCACAGGGTTGTTTGGGTCTAAGCTGCCCAAAACCTTTTCCCATTTGCTGCCAATTTTATTTGTTTTTGCTAGTTTTATTATATCTTTGTACGCTTTATATATTTCTTCACATGGTTATATTTTCAATGAAACTTTATTTCGATGGCTAACTGTAGGTCAGTATGATTTGAAAATTGGTTTTTTGATTGATAATTTATCTGCGCTAATGATGGTCGTAGTGACTTTTGTGTCGTTAATGGTTCACGTCTACACAATTGGGTATATGAAAGATGATCAAGGCTACAGTCGCTTTTTTAGCTTCATATCACTATTTACATTTGCCATGTTAATGCTCGTCATGAGCAATAACTTTTTACAATTATTTTTTGGATGGGAAGCCGTTGGATTGGTCTCTTATTTATTAATTGGTTTCTGGTACCAAAAGCCGACAGCAATTCATGCCAACATGAAAGCTTTTTTAGTAAATAGAATAGGTGATTTTGGTTTTTTACTTGGCATAAGTTTAATACTTTTTTGGTTTGGCTCTCTTGATTACATTGATGTTTTTAATAGACTTGAAGCATTAAGTGAGCAAAATATACAAATTATGGGTAGCTCTATTTCATTAATGACATTGATTGCCATATTGCTTTTTATTGGAGCAATGGGAAAGTCTGCTCAAGTTCCTTTGCATGTCTGGTTGCCAGACTCGATGGAGGGACCCACACCGATATCTGCTCTGATTCATGCAGCCACGATGGTCACTGCAGGTATTTTTTTAATTGCAAGAGTTTCTCCTATCGTTGAATTTTCCGAAACAGCACTATGCTTTATTTTAATTATAGGGAGTATCACGGCTTTATTTATGGGTTTATTGGGTATCTTTCAAAGCGATATTAAAAGAGTAATTGCATATTCAACCTTATCTCAACTTGGATATATGACTATAGCTCTAGGTGTTTCAAGTTATTCACTCGCAATCTTCCATCTATTTACACATGCTTTTTTTAAGGCACTTTTATTTTTAGGCGCTGGATCCGTGATTATTGGAATGCACCATGAGCAGAATATTTTTAGCATGGGAAATTTGAAAAAATATATGCCCATTACATGGATCACATTTTTACTTGCGACTCTGGCTTTAGTGGGCATGCCATTTTTTTCAGGCTTTTACTCAAAAGAGTCAATCATTGAGGCTGTGAAGCATAGTGAGTTGATGGGTTCATCTTTTGCATATTTTGCTGCTGTCATCGGAGTTTTTATTACTTCACTATATAGCTTTAGATTATATTTGATTGTTTTTCATGGTAATGAGAATTGGAGAACATCCAAAAGTAAACATCATCATGGACTGGACTCATCAGAATCACCGCATGAATCAGACTGGGTTGTCACGCTCCCCTTAATAATATTGGCCATTCCCTCTGTGATTATCGGATTTTTTACCATTACTCCCATATTAACGACTGACTTTTTATCAAATACTCTAATGATTAAGGAAACACATCGTGCATTAGCTCATGTTGTTGAACATTTTGATGGCCCTTTCGGTATGGCTCTGCATAGTGTTTTAACACTCCCATTTTGGCTCATGATTTTTGGTTTTGTTACTGCGTATTATATTTATTATAAAAAATACAATTGGATTAAATTGCCACGAATAGTAAATAAAATTATCGATGAAAAGTATGGTTTTGATCGCTTGAATGAATCCATCATAGCTCCGTTAACATTAAAGCTCGGGAGTTTTTTGTGGAATTTTGTTGATATGAAATTTATTGATAACGTTTTGGTCAACGGTGTAGCTCGATTGATTAATTCATTCTCACTGGTAACAAAAAAAATTCAAACCGGTTATGTATCTCACTATGCTTTTGGGATGGCAATAGCTTTGATTGCCTTTATAAGTTATTTTATAATTGGTTGGCTATTATGATGAGCTTTATTTTATCAATAGCCATTTGGACACCAATATGTTTAGGCATTTTGTTGTTAATTATACAAAAGAAATTATCCACAAATGTCGTTTACAAGCTTGGAAATATTTTTGGATTTATTGCTTTTTTAATCACAATTCCACTTTATATTTTCTTTGATACAACTTACTCAGGTTTTCAATTTCAAGAAATTTCTCCATGGATTAGTCATTTTTCAATTCAATACCATCTTGGTCTTGATGGAATATCTTTACCTTTGGTTATGCTGACAAGTTTTATCACCTGGTTAGTTATTTTTATATCTTCTAATTCTATAAACCGATCTTTAGGATCTTATATTGCATCCTTTTTAATTCTTTCTGGATTGATGATCGGTGTGTTTTTAGCATTAGATGCAATACTCTATTATGTTTTCTGGGAAGCTATGCTTATCCCTATGTTTTTATTAATTGGAGTATGGGGTGGGCCAAATCGAGTTTATGCGACAATCAAATTTTTTCTTTATACGGTGTTAGGTTCATTGCTAATGTTAGTTGCCTTCATTTATCTCTTTAACCAAACTGGGAGTTTTTCAATAGTTGATTTTTATACAAAACAATTATCATTAAATACTCAAGTTTTTTTATTCATAGCATTTTTCATGGCATTTGCAGTCAAAATACCCATGTGGCCAATGCATACTTGGCTTCCTGATGCCCACGTCGAAGCGCCAACGGGAGGCTCAGTTATTTTGGCTGCCATAATGTTGAAATTAGGAGCTTATAGTTTTATTCGTTTTGCCATGCCAATTGCTCCAGATGGCCTCTTATTACTAAAACCATATTTGATAGCTATTTCATTAATAGCCATAGTTTATATCGCTCTTGTGGCCATTGTGCAGACAGATATGAAAAAATTAATTGCCTATTCTTCGATATCGCATATGGGCTTTGTGACCCTTGGTTTATTTATGCTCAACCCTTTGGGATTTGAAGGGGGTTATATCCAAATGATTTCCCACGGTTTTATTTCTGCAGCATTATTTTTCTCTATTGGCGTATTGTATGATCGAATGCACACGAGAGAAATCAAAGACTATGGTGGAGTGATAAACAGTATGCCATTATTTGGATCTTTTTTTGTATTGTTTGCCATGGCTAATTCTGGATTACCTGGAACATCAGGCTTTGTTGGAGAGTTTTTAGTTATACTCGGCGCAATGCAAGAAAATTTTTGGATTGCTTTTTTAGCTGCATTAACTTTAATTTTCGGAGCAACTTATTCTCTGTGGCTAGTAAAAAGAACTATTTTTGGTGTTGTAAAAAATAAAAAAATTGCAGGTTTAGTGGATTTAAATGCTAAAGAATTTTTTGTAATGAGTGCGCTTGCAGTATTGACATTAACGATTGGTATCTACCCAGCTTTAATTACTGATATTACCAATCAGTCCTCTATTGTAATGTTGGAATTGATTCAGCAATCTAAAATTTAAATGGAAATAGAATGTTAACTAATATACTTACCGTAGCATTGCCAGAGATTATTATCTTAATTTCTGCCATGAGTGTTTTATTGCTTGGAGTTTTTTTTAAAAATAAAAATGCGTCTTCTTTATTTGGAATTACACAGTTAGCCTTATTAATTGCTGCATATTTTACTTCTCAGTTACCTATTGAATCTAAATTATTAGCATTCAATGACATGTTCGTAGCCGATAGCTTATCTCTATACCTCAAGCTATTGAGTTATTTTGGCCTCTCCTTGGTATTAATTTATAGTCGTGATTATTTATTAAAGAAAAATTTGCTAAATGGTGAATTTTTTTCTTTGGTCTTATTCGCTTTGCTAGGAATTAATTTAATTATATCTTCCTACCATTTATTAACCCTTTACATGGGCATTGAACTTCTTTCTCTTAGTCTTTACACTTTGGTTGCCATTGATCGAAAGCGTAAAGAAGCAACAGAAGCAGCGATGAAATATTTTATTCTTGGTGCAGTGGCCTCTGGATTTTTACTATATGGTTTTTCAATGCTTTACGGCATTACTGGATCGCTCTATCTTAGCAAAATATCTGAACAAATCGGTGTCACTGAAATTAATCCTATGATTCTCTCATTTGCGCTTGTGTTTGTTACGGTTGGAATTGCCTTTAAGTTTGGAGCAGCTCCATTTCAACTGTGGGTTCCAGATGTCTACCAAGGGTCATCAACTCCAATCACAATGTTTATAGGTTCAGTTCCAAAGTTTGCATCTGTGGCTATGCTGATTCGTTTACTCTATCAAACCTTAGATCATTTAGTTATGGACTGGCAATTGATGTTATTAGTGATGGCAATCACTTCAATGCTCTTGGGAAATATCACGGCGATAGCACAAACAAAAATTAAGCGACTGCTTGCTTACTCAACTATTTCTCATGTTGGTTTTATGCTGCTTGGCCTTGCAACTGGAACAATAACTGGAATATCTGCAGCTTTATTTTATATTGCGACATATGTTCTTATGACCCTAGCTTCTTTTGGATTAATTATACGTTTAAGTAATCAAAGAGGGGATATCGATAAAATATCGGATCTCTCTGGATTAGTGAAAGATCAGCCATGGGTTGCTTTTTTACTTCTGATAATCTTTTTAAGTCTCGCAGGAATTCCACCCACAATAGGTTTCTATGCTAAATTTTCCATCATTCAAGCAACATTGCAATTCGGGTGGATATGGCCAGCTGTAATTGCAGTGATATCAGCGCTTATCGGAATCTACTATTATCTTCGAATGATAAAAATTGCATATTTTGACGATACAATTAAAGCGACTAAAACATCAAAGAGTGTTAATAATGAACTGAACCTTACATTAACAATGAATGTTTTAGCGTTGATTGTATTGGGCTTATTTCCAAGCACATTAATGGACATTGCAACCCTTACTTCAGCACTCATTTTTTAAAATGATTATTACACTAACGCTTATCTTAATGATTTTTTTGTCCAATTTACCTTGGATTACTCAAGATTTTTTAATTTTTATAAAATTCAAAAAAACTTTATTTGTTATTTTTGTTGAGATCTTGCTGTATTTTTTTATATTTCGGCTTGTCACTTTTTTACTTGAATTATCAATTTTTGGTAATGTGCATGAACAAGGCTGGCAATTTTATGCGGCGTTGCTATCTCTATTTATTGTTTCTAGCTCGCCAGGTTTTGTCGTAAAGGTGTTGTGGAAGTAACCATGCCTAAAATAATGATCATTGGTTGTGGCCGACTTGGTCAAATCATTGGCAATTTTTTTCAAACAAATAAGTTTTCAGTCTTTGGTATTAGAAGATCAAAAGTAGATTCAAGCAAATTTCCAATGTATTCCTATGATATTTTTTCAAATGAATTTGATGTTTTTTTTCATGAGCAAAAACCAGATTACATTATTTACTCAGCAACACCCAGTTCACAAGACCCAAAAGACTACGAATTAATTTATTTTAACGGTTTAAAAAAAGTTAAGCATTTGTCGAGTCAATTACCTAAATCAAAACTTTTTTTTATATCAAGCACTCGAGTGTTTAATGGGCATCATAACGATACTTTCCTGGATGATGATGCTAAAACAAAGCCATCTGATCCGCAAGGCGAAGTTCTGACCAACGCTGAACGCTTAATCACCGATGCTGAAGACGGTATGGTGTTTCGTTTAAGTGGCATATATGGTCTAGATAGACAGATGATGATTGGTTTGGCAAAGGATCCACAAAGCTGGCCTGAAAATCGCTATACAAATCGTATTTTTGATACTGATGCGGCACACATTATTTATCAAGTTATTTGTGCTTTATATGAGAATAAAACCATCTCATACCCTCGTATTATTAATGTAACAGACTCACAACCTATTGATTTATATACAGTTTTATCATTTATAAGGTCGAAATTAAAATTACAACCCATTGAGGGTTTAGTTCATGATCATGTGCAGGGGAAAAAAATTATATCTTCTTATTTGATGAAGAAGATGAATTACAAATTTAAATATCCAAATTATCAATCTGGATATTTAAAAATTATTTCTACACTTTATGATTAAATCTTTAATCATTGCCCATACCAGAGGCTTGATATAAAATGAGCGATTAGTTTGTAGACAGCAGGCGCGTAGCTCAGTTGGTTAGAGCACCACCTTGACATGGTGGGGGTCGTTGGTTCGAATCCAATCGCGCCTACCATATAAAAAAACATGATAAAAATTACACTTCCAGACGGCTCAATTAAAGAATTTGCAGAAGCAATCACTCTGTCTGATGTGGCTTATAACATCGGAGAAGGTCTGGGACGCGCCGCGTTGGCTGGACATGTCGATGGACATCTCGTTGACCTATCCCACCCGATCAATAAAGACGCTCACGTATCTATTATTACTGCGAAAAACGATGAAGGTTTGGATATTTTGAGGCACTCAACAGCTCATTTGTTGGCCTATGCAGTCAAAGAGCTATTCCCTGAAGCACAAGTCACCATCGGGCCCACTATTGATGATGGATTCTATTATGATTTTTCATATCAAAGACCTTTTACTCTAGAAGACCTCGAAGTCATTGAAAAGAAAATGACTGAATTAGTAAAAGAGGATCATCCAGTGAGGCGAGAGGTTATGCAGCGAGATCAAGCTGCTGAGTTTTTTTTAAATCAAGGCGAAAAATACAAAGCTGAAATTATTTCTTCCATTCCCAAAGATGAACAAGTCACCATTTATCATGAGGGTAAATTTTCTGATTTATGCCGGGGACCTCACGTGCCATCGACTGGTAAATTAAAAGTTTTTAAATTAATGAAAGTAGCTGGGGCTTATTGGCGTGGAGATTCAAATAATGAAATGCTACAGCGTATCTACGGAACGGCTTGGGCCACCAAAGATGATTTAAAAGATTACCTCCATCGATTAGAAGAGGCTGAAAAAAGAGATCATCGTAAATTAGGTAAACACTTAGATCTATTTCATATGCAAGATAACGCACCAGGCATGGTTTTTTGGCATCCGAAGGGGTGGTCCTTGTGGCAAGAGATTGAAAAATACATGCGAAAAAAGTTCGTGGAATATGATTATCAGGAGATTAAAACACCGACAGTATTGGATAAAAGTCTTTGGGAAAAATCAGGACATTGGGATAATTATCATGAAAATATGTTTGTCACTTCCTCTGAAAATAGAGACTATGCTGTTAAACCAATGAACTGTCCTGGACACGTTCAAGTATTTAATCACAACCTTCATAGTTATCGAGAACTTCCCTTAAGGCTTGCCGAATTTGGATCATGTCATCGTAATGAACCGTCGGGCGCCCTTCACGGACTTATGCGCGTCAGAGGGTTTACTCAAGATGATGCCCATATATTTTGTACGGAAGAGCAGATTCTTGATGAGGTGGTAAGTTTTAATAAGATGCTCATGGAAACTTATCATGACTTTGGTTTTGATGATATCGAAGTAAAATTATCCACTAGACCCAAAAAAAGAGTCGGCAGCGATACAGTTTGGGATCAATCTGAGGAAGCGCTGGAAGAAGCATTAAAGGCGACTGGTTTGGCGTATGAGGTTCAATCAGGTGAAGGTGCCTTTTATGGGCCAAAAATTGAGTATGTGCTACGTGATAGCTTAAATCGTCTATGGCAATGTGGAACCATTCAACTCGACTTTAATTTACCTGTTCGTTTGAATGCTGAATACGTTGATGAACATAGCAACAAAAAAAATCCAGTTATGTTACATCGGGCCATAGTGGGCTCCATGGAAAGATTTATAGGCATATTGATTGAACATTATGCGGGAAAATTCCCTGTATGGTTGGCTCCAATTCAAGTGGTTGTCATGAATATTTCAGACAGACAGTCGAAATACGTAACAGATGTCGTTGATTTTTTAAAGAAAAATGACATTAGATGCGAATCGGACTTGAGAAATGAAAAAATTACCTATAAAATACGCGAACATAGCATTTCTCGTATTCCATTTTTATTAGTGATTGGAGACCGAGAGATGGAAAACAAACAAGTTGCCGTCAGAACTCAACAAGGCGAAGATTTAGGTGTCGTAAATCTTCAAGATTTTGTAGATACACTATCTAACAAAATTCTAACTAAAATCTAGGGAATTGAGTTGACGATTTATTTTTTTAGGGGTTAAAGCATAGCACAATCAAAAGATGCAAGAGTCAATGGGGATATAACAGCTCAAGAGATTCGTTTAGTCGGTGTTGAAGGTGAAGCACTTGGAATTATAAGTTTATCAGAGGCTTTAGGAAAAGCGGAAGAATTTGAGACTGATCTTGTAGAGATTGCGCCAAAAGCTGAACCACCTGTTTGTCGTTTAATGGATTATGGCAAATTTAAATATGCCCAAAGTAAGAAACTCCATGAAGCGAGAATGAAACAAAAAAATGTTCAGGTCAAAGAAGTTAAGTTTAGACCAGGAACTGATGATGGAGATTACAATGTTAAATTACGTAATTTAATTCGTTTTTTAACAGATGGTGATAAGGCAAAAGTTACGCTCAGATTTAGGGGTCGTGAGATTGCGCATCAACAAATCGGAATGACTTTGCTGAAAAGAGTTGAAACAGATTTAGAGGAATATGCGATAGTTGAGCAATTTCCTAAAATGGAAGGTCGACAAATGGTCATGGTGTTAACACCAAATAAGAAACCAAAGACCGAGAAGAAGAAAGTAGAAGACGATACGGCTAATTAGGCATGCCTAAGCGTCTCTTAATAATAGGAGAAAAAAATGCCAAAAATGAAAACAAAAAGCGGTGCAAAAAAACGCTTTAAATTCCTGGGTAGTGGTGCGATCAAAAGAACGCATTCACATCTTCGTCACATCTTGACTAAGAAGACAACAAAACAAAAAAGACATCTCCGTGGAACAGAAATCATATCTTCATCAGATGTGAAGCGCGTTCGTTCTATGATGCCAACTCAATAGTAAAGATTAAAGGAGAAAATAATGCCTAGAGTAAAACGCGGGGTAACCGCCCGAGCAAAGCATAAGAAGGTCTTAGACGCGGCCAAAGGGTATCGTGGAAGACGGAGTAATGTGTATCGTGTAGCTAAAGAAGCGGTCATGAAAGCAGGCCAGTATGCTTATCGCGATAGAAGACAAAAGAAAAGACAGTTTAGAATACTATGGATAGCCAGAATCAATGCAGGCGCAAGAGAGTTCGGATTGACATATAGCCGCTTAATTAACGGCTTAAAGAAAGCCTCAGTTGAAGTGGATCGTAAAGTTTTGGCTGATTTGGCTATTTTTGATAAAGCAGCTTTTCAGAAATATGCAGAATTAGCAAAATCAAATATTGAAGCCTAATTTGATAAACAACTTTAAAAAGGGGCTTCCACAAAGCCCCTTTTTTATTTATTAACTTATGAGCGACTTAAATCAATTAATTAACCAAGCTAGAGATGAGTTTTTGAACTGCTCAAAACTGGGTGATCTTGATCACATCAAAGCTAAGTTTTTGGGAAAAACTGGGCCCATTTCTGAAGCCATGAAGTCTCTATCAACATTACCCGTTGAGGAACGACCAAAAAAAGGTGCGGAAATAAATCAAATCAAGAATCAAATCGAAGATTTATTAATTGCCCGAAAAAACGAAATTGCTAATCATGAGTTGAATCAAAAGCTTGAAAATGAAAAAATTGATGTAACTTTACCCTCCAGGCCGCGAGACAAAGGTTCGCTGCATCCGGTTATGAATACCATTGAAGATATTAGTCAAATATTTCATAGTATAGGTTTTGATGTTACCGATGGCCCTGAGATTGAGGATGATTTTCATAATTTTACGGCTTTAAATATTCCTAAATCTCATCCGGCAAGAGCGATGCACGATACATTTTATGTTAATAAAGAGTATGTTTTAAGAACACACACATCACCAGTTCAAGTGCGCTATATGGAGGAGAATAAACCTCCCATTCAAATTATTTCACCTGGGCGTGTTTATCGTGTCGACTCTGATGCGACCCATTCACCGATGTTTCACCAAATTGAAGGTTTGATGGTGAATGAAGAGGTAAACTTTGCGAATTTAAAGTGGATTGTCCAATCTTTTTTACAGTGTTTCTTTGAGGATAATCAACTCACAATTCGATTCCGTCCATCTTATTTTCCCTTTACTGAGCCATCCGCTGAGATTGATATGAGCTGGAATGGCGGATGGTTGGAAATTGGTGGGTGCGGCATGATTCATCCGAATGTCCTCAAACATGTCCATATTGACCCTAAGCAATATCAAGGATTTGCATTTGGTCTGGGGGTAGAGCGACTTTCGATGCTCAAATATGGGGTCAATGATCTCAGACATTTTTTTAATCATGATTTAAGATTCTTGGAGCAATTTTAGATGAAGTTTTCTTTTTCATGGTTGAATAGTTATTTCAAAAAATCATTGGACATTCAACAATTAGAGCAAGACTTAACGATGGCTGGTCTTGAGGTTGAGTCTGTTCATTATTTAGCTGAAAATCTAGAGTACATCGTTGTGGGTGAGATAATATCTATGGAAAAACACCCAGATGCTGATAAATTAAATGTATGTCAAGTGAATGTGGGTTCTGAGAATTTGCAAATTGTATGCGGAGCTGCAAATGCGCGATCAGGAATAAAGGTTCCATGTGCATTAATTGGCGCAAAATTCCCAGAATTTACAATCAAAAAAGCAAAATTAAGAGGAGTTGAATCGCATGGCATGCTTTGCTCTGCTAAAGAACTCAAGCTATCTGATGCAGCTGAGGGATTGTTAGAGTTGGATATTAACTTAACAAATGGGACAGGAATCGTTGAAGCACTTCATCTCGATGATGCGATCATCGAAGTCTCACTAACACCTAACCGTGCCGACTGCTTGAGTATTCAAGGAATTGCTCGAGAAGTAAAAGCAATTACTGGGAAAACATTTAGCTATCCAGATGCTACAATCTCAACTTCAGCCAAAACTCCGAGACTTGAAGTCAGTATTGAAAATAATAAGGCTTGCCCAGCCTATAGTTTTGTTGAAATTATCAATATAGACAATACTGTATCACTCCCTGCTGAGATTACTCATCGCTTAGAATGCGCAGATATTAATTCAATCAACCCCATAGTGGATCTCGTGAATTATGTAATGCTGGAAACAGGCCAGCCTATGCATGCTTTTGATATGGATAAAATCAAAGGAAATCTATTCGTTCGGGATGCTAAGGCGCATGAAAAAATTGAATTATTAAACGATCAAACGGTACAAATCAAGAAAGATGATTTAATTATTGCTGATGAAGAAGGCGCGCTAGCTATTGCTGGCGTTATGGGAGGTAATCGAACATCTGTGCAATCTTCTAGTAATCGAATTTTGGTTGAATCAGCATTTTTTACTCCAGACTCTATGGCAGGTAAAGCTCGCCATTACAGACTCAATACGGATTCGTCGCATCGATTTGAGCGGGGCGTTGATTTTGCAAAAACATCAGATACGCTTCAGAGGTTAGTAAATTTGATTGTGTCTTCATGCGGTGGTGAAGCAACAGCCATAAAGTCTATTCAGGGTGAACTTCCGAAAAGGCATGTTATTACACTGAATCCTCTGCAGGTAGATAAAATCTTAGGGAGAACTGTTGATCTAAGTAAAATAAAAGATATTTTCTCAAATTTAGATTTTGATTTTAAAATCAAGAACCATATTATTGAGGTTATACCTCCAAGTTATCGTTTTGACTTAAGTATTGAAGAAGATTTAATTGAGGAGGTCATTCGTTTAATTGGTTATGACAATATTATTGCTGAGCCACTAAAAGCACTGCTCAAACCCTTGTCTTATAAGCTTAAAGAATCCTCATATAATGCTATTCGGCACAAAATAGTCAGCCTTGGTTACCATGAGTTGGTGAGTTACAGCTTTATTGATCATAATTTAGAGCAAAGCTTGCATGGGAATCAAGATAACATAGTGCTTGAAAATCCTATTGCAGAAAATATGAATACAATGAGAAGTCATTTATGGGCAAGTCATCTTGAGGCTTTGCAATATAATATTAATCGCAATCAACGTAAGATTAAATTTTTTGAGATTGCAAAGACCTTCATAAAAAAATCTGAGGGTTACGATGAAAAACTTGTACTGAGTGGATTGGTATGCGGAACTGCAATCGAGAAAAACTGGGTTGAGAAAAATAGAAAATATGATTTTTATGATGTAAAATCCGATATTGAAAATCTATTGGAATACCCACTTGAATTTCAAACTTCAATTAAACCAATCCATTTATTTCACCCTGGACAACATGCGGAAATATTGTCGCAAGGAAAAGTTATTGGAAGGCTCGGTATGCTTCATCCATTATTTCAAAAAAATTTTGATGCAGATGATTCAGTGTTTTTGTTTGAAATTAATCTTAATGACGGATTCGTTAAACGTATAAATTTGAATACCACAACACTAAAAACTATTCCTATACAAAGGGATATTTCTGTGGTGGTAGACAGAAAAATTAAAGTTGGAGAGGTGGTTAATTTAGTTAAAAATGCCAAGATTGAGTTTGTGACCGACTTTAGTCTATTTGACGTTTATCAGGGACAAGGAATTGATGATGACAAAAAAAGCCTTGCATTTCTGATACTTATGCAAGATACTTACAAAACGCTTGAAGAAAAAGATGTTGAAATAACTGTCGAAAATATCTTGAGTCTTCTAAAAAAAGAGATCAATGCTGTATTAAGGTAAGAAAAAAAATAATTTAATATGACATTAACAAAAGCTAATTTATCGAATTTATTGTTTGAACAAGTGGGTTTAAATAAAACTGAATCCAAAGTAATGGTGGAAGCTTTTTTTGAACAAATTAAGCTCGCATTAGAAAATGGTGAGAGTGTAAAATTATCTGGTTTTGGTAACTTTGAATTAAGATTAAAACCTGAGCGTCCAGGTCGCAATCCTAAAACTGGAGAAGAAGTTCCAATTAAAGCCAGACGCGTTGTCACTTTCCATTCTAGTCAGAAGCTTAAGTCTAGTGTAGATGGTGGAAAACCTGGAAAATAACGAGCAAAATCAATTCCCAACACTGCCTCAAAAAAGATATTTTGCGATTGGTGAGGTTAGTAAATTGTGCAATGTAAAGCCCCATGTTTTAAGATATTGGGAGCAGGAGTTTCCAAATTTATCTCCCAATACCCGGAGAGGAAATCGCCGCTATTATCAACCTGAAGAAATTCTATTAATTCGTAAAATTAGAGAGCTGTTATATGATGAAGGTTATACAATACAGGGTGCAAAACAAAAACTCTCTAACAAGCAATTTGTTAAGGATACAGTTTCCCAAGAGGAAATACAAAAAGCACAAGCAGAATTGCCTCTAAATAGCGAGCCACTAAACACTAAAGAGCCAGTTGAGAATCTAAAAAGTCAGTTAGCAGAAATTTTAAAAATCCTTAAAAGTTAGTTAGCACATCGGGGCGTAGCGCAGCCTGGTAGCGCACTTGCATGGGGTGCAAGGGGTCGTGAGTTCGAATCTCACCGTTCCGACCAATTAAAGAAATATTATAAATTTGGCATTTCTAATTGGTACGCTTATCAGCATTTATATTTTGATAGCTTCTTTTAACAACTTTAAATTATGAAAATTATTTATTGTTGTTGTGTAAAATGAAGTTAATTTTTCTGTTTGAGCTATTGAAGTCCATTTTCTTTGGGCCTCATATTTTCCTTTTTGTGACATTGTTGTTAGTAGTTTTTTATCATTCAACAAACGAATGCAGTCTTGAGCAAATTGTTCATAATTATCTTTAGAAATTATTGCTCCTGGATTATTAACCAATATTGATTTTGTTCCATTTTCAGCGAGAGCAACTATAGGAAGTCCTTGTGCCATAGCTTCAATTAATACTAGTCCCTGAGTTTCAGTTTTTGATGCAAAGATAAATAAGTTTGCGGTTGCGTAGCAATTTAGCAGCTCACACTCGGGGTCTAAGTAACCTGTCAAAATAACATTTTTTTGTAATCCTAATTGTTTAATTAAATTTTTTATATGATCAAGTGCAGGGCCTTCGCCAGTTATTAAAAACTTTGCATTTTCTTTGTACTTTAATATTTCTTCGAATGCATATAATAAAAAATCAATATTTTTTTCATGCGCAACCCTCCCAACAAAAAGAAGTAAATTATCATTTTCATCAATTTTATTTAAATTCCTAAAAATATATCTATCTTTTTGGGTAAAAGATCTTTGATGTAATCCAGTTGGAATAATTTCAATTGGCTTTTTAATCTTATAATTAACTAAAATATCTTTCATTTGTTCTGATGGTGATATGAGACCATCGCAATGATTACATATAAATTTTGCAATATTTCTTGATAAGAATCGTGCAAATGATTCTGGAAGAAAAGGCATGTATAAATGTAGATAGTCTTCAAATGATGTGTGATAAGTTTCTACAAAGGGAATCTTTAAGATTTTTGACAATTTTTTTGCATAAAAATGAGCAACAAAGGGTGTGTGTGAATGAATAATGTCAAATTTTTGCTTCTTTATCCAAGGCGTTATTTTTTTTAGATGTTTTCCAGACATTAAATGATCTTCGGGATCAAAAAAAATAGATTTTGACTTGATTCTTGTAATAGTGGTTATTTTTTTTTCATCACGGTATAAAGGACAAATTAAATGAACTGTATGTCCAAGTTTTATTAAATCTTCTTTAAAGGTTTGTATTGATGTTGAAACACCATTAACACGAGGAAAAAAGACATCAGAGATAAATAATATTTTCATAATCTCGATATATTAAAAATAATTTAAAGATTAAGTATCCTAGTAATGCTCCTACAAAAACATCTGATGGAAAATGCATGCCAAGAATAACCCTGGATAACCCTATCAATAGAGTTAAGATCACTAATATTTCTGTAAGTATAGGAAAATGATAAATGAGTATGAGTGAAAAAATAACAGAGTGTAATGTGTGGCCTGAGGGAAAGCTAAATTGATCTAAAATTTTTCCTCCCAGGTTTATTGATTGATTAATTTTATAGGGTCTTGGACGATTAATTGTGTTTTTTAAAATCTTATAGATTATTGTTCCGATTAATCCAAAAAAGATTAATTCAACAGATATTTTTATGCCTGTATTGCAAATAAATGGAATGATAAAAATAATTAAATACCAAATTTTTCCATTACCCAACCAGCTGATGAAATTAAAAAAATTTAAAATGACTGGGTATTTTGAAAGCTGATTGAGCTTCAAACAAAAATTGATATCCGCCCTATTACATTGAGTTAATATTGTTTTAATGGCTTTTGACATTACACTAAGAATATTTTAGAAATATTAAACATTTATGACATCTTTAATATTTTTATCACAAATCATTAAATTAATATTCATCTGTCACACAAATGAAACATTTCATTGAAAAAATATAGTTATGACAAAAATATTAATTGCAACAGACACATTCGAACAAATCAATGGCGTGTCGACCACTTATAAAAATATTTATGAGTGTTCAAATGGGAAGATTAAGATTATTCATCCTGCCTTGTTCAAATATAAATCCTTTAAAGCTTACCCAGAAATACAATTTTGTTTTCAATTTATAAAAGTGTACAAAGAAATAAAAAAATATAATCCTACTCATATACATATTGCTACTGAAGGGCCTATAGGAATGGTTGCTAGAATATACTGCAAACTAAATAAGCTAGACTTTACTTCAGCTTACCACACAAGATTTCCTGAGTATTTAGAATCATATTTTGGTCATTTTAAAAGTGTTGCATACATGTATTTAAAGTTTTTTCATAAAAAATCTAAAATGATCTTTGTTCCAAGTAAATCATGCTTAGATGATCTTAAGAATATAGGCTTTACAAAATTACATTTATGGACCAGGGGCGTCTCAGAAAGTCTTATAATAGATGCCCCTTTTATTCGTAAAAATAAAAAAAAAATCAAAGTCCTTTATGTAGGAAGGGTATCTAAAGAAAAAAACCTTCATAAATTATGCGAATTACAAAACAACTTCGATATAACCATTGTAGGTGATGGTCCAATTAGAAATAATCTTGAAAAAAGATATAAGAATATTCAATTTGTTGGGTATAAGTTTGGTAGAGAGTTAGCTCATTTTTATCATTCTCATGATGTTTTCTGTTTTCCAAGTTTAACTGATACATTTGGGATAGTTATTATTGAAGCTTTATCGAATGGACTTCCTGTGGCAGCATTTAATGTTACTGGACCAAAAGACATTATTTCAAATGGTATTGATGGATATCTTGGTAATGATTTAAAAGACAATATAGAACTCGCATTTAAATTAAATAGAAATAAAATAAAAAAACAATCCTCGAAGAAATGGTCATGGCAACAATGTCATGACATATTAATCAGAGGCTTAACTCATTGAAAATTACAGTAGTTGGAATAGGGTATGTCGGGTTGGCGAATGCCATCATGCTTGATCAATCTTTTCCAGTTACATTGGTTGATTTAAATAATAAAAAAATTAATTTAATCAATAAACGAATGTCACCAATTAAAGACTCAATGATTGACGAGTTTTTACCTAATGTAAGTAAAAAATTCAAAGCTACTCAAAATTTTGAGATGGCTTATTCAGATAAAGATCTTATTATTATTGCAACACCAACAAACTATGATGTTGAAAAAGATTCATTTGATACCAGTTCAATTGAATCATCCATTAAGAATATACTTTTATTTAATAATAAAGCTATGATTTTGATTAAATCAACTATACCAGTTGGATATATCCTTCATATCAGAAAGAAATTTAAATATGATGATATTTATTTTTCCCCTGAATTTCTTCGGGAAGGAACCGCATTGTATGATTGTCTTAATCCCACCAGAATTGTAATTGGGGGGAAAAATAAAAAAGCAAAAAAAATTGGAAAAATTTTTAAAAAATTATCATTAAATAGGACTGTACCTGTGATCTTTACAAATGAGTCTGAGGCTGAATCAATAAAATTATTTGCTAATACTTATCTTGCAATGAGGGTAGCTTTTTTTAATGAATTAGATACTTATGCAAGTAATAGAAGGTTGGATACTAAAGATATTATTGATGGTGTTTGTAAAGATTTGAGAATAGGCGATTTTTATAATAACCCATCATTTGGTTATGGTGGTTACTGCTTACCTAAGGATACTAAACAATTATTATCTTCTTATAATGAGATACCAAACAAATTAATGAAAGCGATCGTTGATAGCAATCATACAAGGAAGTTATATATTGCTAACAAGATTATTGAAACTAAATCAAAAATTGTTGGAATTTATCGATTAGTTATGAAATCAAATTCAGACAATTTCAGAGAATCTGCAATTTTAGATGTTATTGATATTTTGAAACAAAATGGTCAGCAAATGGTTATTTATGAACCTTTATTAAAAGATAGATGTATTCATGATGTACCAATCATCGCATCTTTTAAAGATTTTGTGAGTACTTCAAATCTAATTATAGCCAATAGAGTCGATACAATTCTAAAACCTTATTCAGAAAAAGTTTTTTCAAGGTCTGTTTCAAATGAAAATTAAATTTACCCTTTAAGGAAATGATTTTTATACCTATCAGGAAGATCATCAAGATCTAGTAGGGTTAAAAAATCTGCAGTCTGAAATTCTGGATCCCAAGCTGGCTTCCCAATAATTCTAGCTCCTAATTTTAAGTAGCCATTAAGTAATGGTGGGATGTTAACAAGATGATCATTGAATAACTTATCAACAGGAAGAGGATTAAAAGGCCTAACTCCGTTAATTTCATGAATTTTTTTTTGGTCTTTTAATGATTGATAAATATTAGCAGCATTGTGACCACCATCTTTTACAGAGACGCTTGAGCAACCAATTAAGTATCTATAATCATTAGTTATCATAAACTTTGCAATTTCTGCCCATAACATCATGATAACGCTTCCTGTTCGATATCTCTTATCGATACAAGCTCTTCCAAGCTCGATCATTTTACTTTTTAGAACAAAAAGTGGTCCAATATCAAATTCACTTTCGGTATAAAGAGAGCCATATTCTTTTGCTTTAAATGGGGTTAGTACTCTGTAAGTACCAACAGGAATATTACTAATAGAGTCTTTAATAATTAGATGTTCGCAGTAATCATCAAATTTGTCACGATCAAGTAAGCCTTTAATATTAGCCCCTAATTCTTTTTTGAAAATTTTATACCTCAATTGTTGTACCTTTTTTAAATCATTGTCATTTTGAACCCAATCAGCAACAATTTCAGGCCTAATTTTTTTCTTATTTATGTTTACAGGTAAATTTTGTTTTAAGATTACAGAATTTAAATTTTTCATAAATTTTTCCTTATTTAATTATTTAATTTCTTTCCAATAAATTAATTTAATTTTTCCGTTAATATCCTCGACAAGAGCTGATAAGCTTTCAACCCAATCTCCGTCGTTGTAATAATCAATTCCATTAATATTATCTATTTCAGGATAATGAATATGACCACAAATAACTCCATCGCAATTATTTCTTATTGCTTCATTCACCATAAATAATTTGTATCTTTCTATATAATTTTTTACATTTTTTGATTTCATTTTTATTTGTGTCGCAAAGGACCAATGTGGAAGATTTTTTGAATTCCTTAAATGAGTAATCCAATTAGAAATTGAAATAAAAATGTTATATAAAAAATTACCCAATATATTCATAAATACTGAAATTTTCCTTACTGAATCAAACTGATCACCATGTGAAACGTATATTTTTTTTTGATCCAATGTTTTGTGAATTGAATGTTTTTTAAATGTGATTGATGAAAATTTAATTAAACTAAGGAAATTTCTAAGAAATGAATCATGATTACCTGGAATATATATAATTTTTGATTTTTTTGCTTTTTTTAAAATTTCTCTTAAAAGATGATTATGTGACTTTGGCCAATACCATTTTTTATTTAATTCCCAACCATCAATGATATCTCCAACTAAATAAATACTATCGGCAGAATTATGCTTAAAAAAATTAATAAGATGATATACGTTGGAGGTTTTTGTTCCAAGATGAGTATCTGATATCCAGATCGCTCTATAATAATTCATTTTATTGTTACATATATCATTGGTATGATTCTAAAAAACAATTATGAAAAAAATATGACAATTAAAATATTTATTACCTATTTTCTAATTATTATTCATATTTTATTTGGATTGTTATTAATCGTCTTTTTCCCGCTATTAAAAAAAAAATATCGTAATTTAATCATTAAGATTTGGTGTTCGGTATTATTAAGGATTTTAGCTGTTGAAATTGATATCCATAATTTACAGTTAGTTAAAAATAAAGATGTTTTTTTTGTTGCCAATCATATCTCATGGATTGATATTATCCTTATCAATAGTATTAAACCCTGTATATTTGTCGCAAAGGCATCTGTTAAGAGCTGGCCAATATTCGGATTGATGGCTAGTTCGTGTAATACAATTTTTTTAAATCGCTCTTCTAGAAATTCAATTATTGATGCTACAAATAAAATTAAAAAATTTATAGGAAATAATTCAATTTTTATTTTTCCCGAGGGAACATCTACGATTGGTTTATCTATTGGGAAGTTTCACAGTAATTTTTTTCAGATCCCAATTGATTTAGAGATATCAACTTATCCAGTAGCTATTAAATATACTAAGGATAAAAAATTTACTGATGTTCCAGCTTATGTTGGAGATGATACGATAATTCAATCTATATTTAAAATTGTTAAATCGGGAGGTTTTATTGCCCATGTTACATTTTGTAAACACTTAACATCACATAAAAAAAATAGAAAAGTCTTAGCAAATAGAGCTCAGGTATTAATAGATAGTAAAATTAGTCTAGATAAATTTTAAATTTGCTATTTATTTTTTTCCAATAAGATTTTTCTTTACCCAGTCTAAATTCTAAATATGGATTTTGGGTAAGCCATTCTTTTTCAAATTTGATTTTTAATTCTTTATCAGAATTAATTATTTTGATGTTAGCAACGTTAATTAGCTCTCTATTTTTACATAAGATATAACTAATGCGAATAATAAAAAGCATGGACCAGTCAATATAATTAATATTAAAATTATACTTGCTCAGGGATGAGCGGTGAGCATGCACAAGTGTAGAAAGTCTTATTTTCTCTTTATTAGTAAATCCATGTAACTCACTATTGCTAATGATGTAACTTGAGTAAATTTGATAATTTTTTAAATTAATAGATTTACCTATCTCTAATAATCGGATTGCCCATAATAAGATTTTAAGATCTGAATTTTTTTTTATTAGGTGATTTGCAAAATGTGATGCTGTAAGAAATACTCGCTGAGTTTGTTTATCATCTACGTAGAATTTATTCTCTAAAATTTTAATTTCTTCTTCGCATTGATCTCTATTGAGATCATTAAAGTCGATAGGTATGATTTTTTTATAAGCACCAATAACTGTATCTGGCCTACCAATTAAATTAAATAATTTTCTATGAATCGATCCATAAAGAAGAGCGGATTCAGTGACTTCCATTTGTTTTATTTTTAATTCTTCAAATAATGCTGCAAGTATAGATAATCCACTAGCTATGACAGGCTTGCGTTCATTTTTGATTCCACTAAGTGTTGAGCACTCAATATCCCCAGCATCAAGAAGCTC
>JAQCBB010000071.1 GCA_027621535.1 Pseudomonadota bacterium
CTAAAATAAATTATATAAATAAATTAAAATAATTAAAATAATTGTTTAAAATGTTAAGGTATATTTGAAAGTCGTAAAAGAATTAATTAAAAAATATAACTAAAATCAAAATTAACAGTAAAGGAAATATAAATGTGGAAAATAGTCAAATTATTGCTACATCCAAGTCATAATCCTTTAAGGCATGCACCAAAGGAATATGCATTCATGGCTACTGTAATATTAGCTTGTTTTTGGTGTTTAGCTTTTGGTTTATACATGGGTGAATTAGTAACGATTGGTTATAGCATGATTGGACATATAGCCATTATTACTATGGTATTTGTAACAATAGTTACATTTCAATGGTTTAAAATGAAATATAAAGTTAAAAAAAATTAGGTCCACTTTTATTTGGGTATAAATAGCTATTTATTTGGATATAAATAGCTATTTAGATAAATAAATCCTTAATTAAATTTAACATTACCTTTCATAATAGAAGAATGCCCTGGAAAGCTACAAAAAAATACATAAGGTTCATTGGTATTAAAAGCAATTGGTTTAAATTTCACTGAAGTTGACTCGCCCCCACCAATAACTTGAGTTGCAACAACTACGCGTTTATCTTTTGCTTTAACATAATTGTTATTTAATCCTGCTGCTAT
Source organism: Pseudomonadota bacterium (assembly GCA_027621535.1). Lineage (GTDB taxonomy): Bacteria > Pseudomonadota > Gammaproteobacteria > Burkholderiales > Methylophilaceae > BACL14. The sequence continues at coordinate 648 of JAQCBB010000071.1, forward strand.
TCCATCTTTTACGACAGCATCCATGTCTGCTTTTTTTGTAAAAACAACATTGTGCCCCATTACAGTCCTAGACAAAGTACCATTAACTTTTAAATTAATCGTTACTTCTTCACAAGATTTTTTAATTATAATTTCATTTGTAGTGAATGCCATAGCTGTTGTTGCTTCAAGATTGATATCGCAATCGCCTGCATAGACTGACGTTGCAAATAACCCTAAAAGAATTAGTGAAATTTTTTTCACAAGTTGCTCCATAATAATATTTAATTCAAATTGACAAAATTTATTAATTTTAGTTCTTGGTAGCTATATTAAATTTTAGGAATTTTATGAAAAAAATTTTATACATACCTTTGTGTTTAATAATAGGTCTTATTGCCTTTTTAATATGGTTAGAGTCGGATAATGATATTTACTATCATGAGGTTGAAACTAATAAAAATGATGCGAGAGGGGTAAAAAAGGAAAAACAAGAAGAATTTAAACCTCTCAATCCTTCGAAAAACTTAATACCACTTGGTGAAAATGATGATGGAAAATAAATTAAAGCAACTATTTTTTATTTATATATTGATAGCTTGGATTTGGCTATTCGCTCATTATAAAAATTTTGGTCAAACCAAGTATGATCAATTGATTAATGAAAACAATAGCGAGTGTCATGTAGGTGAAATAATCATTTTATAGGGTGGTTTTTGATTTATTAAAAATTAAATATCTAAGCTACCAGCTATTAATTGAGCGACATTGTTTTGTAATAACTCTTTCCCAATTAGTTTTTTCTTTGCCATATAAATTTATAGCCCAGCTGTCTTCAATAAACTTTTTTTCTTTAGTTGATAAACCATCTCTCCAGATATCAAAAGACTTGAATGCTTCACCATTCCTGATGCAATTCTGGGTTGGCGAAAACCAAAAATATGCTGAAATCAATATAACAATTGCCAACAAGGCTTTCTTTATGTTATTAAGATAAACTTTTATCACTTAAAATTTCTTCTTAATTACTTTCCACAATTCGACACTTACCTTTAAATTTATTGATCGTTTGTACTGAATTATTTTTTTTAGTTAATGTGATGGTCTGTCTGTAGTTAATATCTTTTCGACCTAAAGTGACTAAATCTTGAATATCATCATCCTCGTTCTCATATGCGCCTTTACAATTCATCACCCAGTTATCCTTAACGCACTATAAACGGTCTTTATACCTTTTAACACTAAGAGATTCTTTAGATGGATCGTAGATAATATTTTCATTCATTTCTGTTGATGGATCATCATCCGATGTATATTTACATTGAAATGTAATTTCTTCAGAAACGCTTGTTAATGGAAAAAGAATTAATAATATATATTTACGCATGTTATTTATAATCACAAACTTCTTTGAGTAATATATATTCATTTGAATTAGGCTTTGGTTGAAAAACTTTTTCTGGCTCAGCATTTTCATCAAGAGATTTCCCCCTTAAGTCTGGAAATTGATAGGAGGTTGCCTTTAAGATTTTAAAATTTTCATTAACGCAGTCGAACTCATAATATTTTGAACGAGAAAATTGCATGTTTTCATCATTAAAATAAGATGTAATTCTTCTTTTTTTGTCACTTGTAATTTCTAAGGTATCTTCCCAGGCTAATAATATTGATGGAACAAATAATAGTAAACAAATATAGCGCATAGATTTTAAATTAAGTCGATGTCGTTGTTATTGATAAAGTCTTGTGTTTGTTGCTACTGAGCAATCCAATTCTCAATAACCGCATAACTCCAGATGCAGCTTTTTTCATTAAGCCTATTCCTAGAAATAAATTTAAAAAAAGTATTATTGTTATTCTCATAATTTTAATAATCTCTCACTTCCAGAGTACCATTTTGAAACGCTCTTTATCTATGCCAAAAAAATGAGTTTTCCATTCACTTTGTTCAAAAAATCCTAAAGAGTGCCAGTCTTCTTTTTGATCAAGCATGATTTTTGCTCTTTCATCCCAATCTTGTGTAATTAAAAATTCTTCCATGTGCATCTTCTTGTTATAGATTTCTTGATAATCGAACCCGTCAAACTCCCAGTGAAGTAATTCAAAAACATTGCCTTGTTCGTCACAGTAGTCGATAGAAAAATCTAACCCCCATTTTGGCCGCATAGCGATTAATTTATATAGTTGGGGTGATTGCCTCGCCCATTGTTTCAATTGTAATAACGCATCACCTGTAAAACCTTTTCTTTCAAACATGACTGCATGATTGATATGAGCTCCAGAACCTCTCGGTGCATCATCCTTAAACCATGTTTGTCTCAATGTGATGTGCTCTGAATTTCTATGCGTGGTTGTTTTCGCATGGTTAGCCTCAGCATAACTTTGTTCTAACAACGTGAGGTCATATCCGTTTTGATCAAAGAACTCAACAAGTTGGTTCGAAGGTTTTACTTTATCATCTGCTATGGGTTTACCCCAAAATGGAATTGGATTAAATTGATTATTTGTTAGGACTAATCTCATGAATGTATTTCTTTAAAAAGTATGTGATTAAAGAGTGACGAAAATGTTCAAAAAAACTCATGATAATTGTCATCATGCCGTCTTTTCAAGGAATGGGCACTACCGAACTATGCTTTGTATGCATTGATATGAATGCAATCTTGTATTTAATGGAATAAATTACCCCAATATTTACCCCAACTCAAAACACATGGCATCGAATCAAGAACTATATAAACTATCTCATCTGCGAGTGCTGAATTAGAAATGAATAGCTATAATAAAAAATACCTCATGGTTTACTCTTTACTACATCTCTATTTTTTAAATTTAGTGGTGGAGGTAAGCGGGATCGAACCGCTGACCTCTTGCATGCCATGCAAGCGCTCTCCCAGCTGAGCTATACCCCCA
>JAQCBB010000024.1 GCA_027621535.1 Pseudomonadota bacterium
TTTTAAACCTTCATATGATCTCTTCATTGCCAATAGCGATGCATAATGAATATTGATTTTATCAATAACCTCTGGTTCGATTATTGATATTGAGAAGTCTAAACAATGACTTTTTATTTCTGAATCAAAATATTCTCTTTGTTTTTGGCTTAGTAATTTGGAGTCTGTTACCTTAATACTAAAGTTAGCAGTATCTATGACAACTGATGCAGCAACAACAGGTCCAGCAACACAGCCCCTTCCCACCTCATCAATTCCAATGAGTATCATTGAAAAGCTTGTTACAAATAATCTCATTTGTATTAAAGCGATGCCTTTTATGAATATCTTTGAACTCTTTTATCAGCACCTTGCAATGTGATAAATCATCAATCAACTTTGAAACTTCAAAAGTAATATTTTGAGGTGTAGCTTGCTTATGTATTAATTCTGATACAAGTGATTTATTTGAAAGGATATTAGGCAGACTAATATATTTTGACTTTAATAGAAATTTGAATAAAAAGTGAGACAGTGACGATAATTTATAATAAACAACCATAGGCGTTTTAAAAAAAACGGCCTCCAGGGTTGCTGTACCTGAAGCGATAATAGCAACATCAGAAATGTTTAAAATATCATGAGAATGTCCATGAACTAATCGAATATTTTTAATTTTCGTCTCGAACAATTTATTTTGAATTAAATTTAAGTTATTTTTTGATGTAATGGGTACTAAAAAAAGTAAGTTTTTGTATTTTTTTGATAATAAAAATGAGGCTTTAATTAGAACATCGGTATTCCAAGCGACCTCTGAGGGTCTACTTCCAGGAAGCAAACCAATTATTTTTCCTTTATGTGTAATATTTAATCTTTTTTTTGATTGATTTACGTCAGGTAATATAGGTATATCTTTTGCTAGAGGATGACCAACATAAGAAAAATTTTTAAATTTATGTAACTTTAAAAATTTGTTTTCATGGTCAAAAATAGTAAATAAGTGATCAAAAGTCTTATTAAAACTTTTTACTCTATTTGCGCGCCATGCCCAAACTGATGGACAAACCATATGAAAAGTTTTAATTCCCTTCTTTTTTAATTTTCTCTCAATAAAAAAGTTAAAGTCAGGTGCATCAATACCAAGATACATATCAGGTTTTTCATTCAGGAGAAAATTTAAAAAATTATTTCTGAACTTTAATATCGATTGAAGATTAAAGATGACATCAAAAAACCCTCGTACAGATAAAGATGAAATGTTAAATTTGGAAGCTAACCCTTGTTTGTATGAATTTGGGCCGGTAATGCCAATAATCTCAATATTGGGATAATTTTCTCTTATGTACTTGATTAAGTTCGCTGCAAAAATATCCCCTGATAGTTCGCCTATACCAATTGCAATTTTCACTTATCTTACAATACCTCTGGATGAGTTTTTAATAAATGAGGCAAGTTTAATAATATTAGGGTCTGAACTAAAAGCTAGTTTTTCAATAGCCTCATTAGCGGTGTTATTTTGTCTATAGATTATTTTATAAGCCTCTTTAATAGAGTCAATTTCTGATTTTGTAAAATTTCTTCTCTTCAAACCTTCAAGATTTATTCCGCTTGGTGATGCTTTTTCACCATGAACCATCATAAAATCTGGCACATCTTTAAAGATTTTTGTTCCAACAGCTGTCATGATGTGGGAACCAATTCTACAAAATTGATGAACAAGGGTAAATCCCCCTAAAATAGAATAATTACCTATATGTACGTGTCCTGCAAGGGAAGAATTGTTAGCCATAATAATATCGTTTCCAAGATCACAATCATGAGCAATGTGAACATAAGCCATTACCCAATTACGAGAACCAATTCTTGTTATACCCTTATCTTGAGCAGTCCCAGTATTTATAGTACAAAACTCTCTAATGGTATTTGAATCTCCAATTTCAAGGCGAGTAGGCTCGTTATTATATTTTTTATCTTGTGGTTGTTGTCCAATGCTGTTGTGTGAAAAAATTTTATTTTTTTTACCAATTTTTGTGAGGCCATCAATGACAACATGTGAACCAATGAAAGTGCCTTCATCTATGTCCACATCTTTATTTATTATTGTATAGGGACCAATTTGAACAGATTCATGAATTTTAGCTCCATCATGAATGATTGAAGTGGGATGAATTAATGAAGTCATATATCAGATATTTTTTAAAATACACATCATTTCTGCTTCAGCTACCAATTCATTTGCCACATGACCTGTTGCCTTGTATTTCCAAATACCTTGCAATACCCTATCAATTTTAACATTTAAAACTAACTGGTCGCCCGGAGAGACAGGTTTTTTAAATCTTACGTTGTCAATTCCAGCAAAATAATACACAGAATCCTCAGTGGGTAATACATTCATTGTCTTGAAAGATAAAATAGCTGCAGCTTGTGCCATGGCTTCAACTATTAAAACACCAGGCATAACTGGATGATAAGGAAAGTGGCCTGGAAAAAAAGGTTCATTTATAGTTACATTTTTAATCGCTGTAATCTCCTTATTTAACTGGAGATCTTCGATTCGATCTATCAAGACGAAGGGATAACGATGAGGTAAATGTTTTAAAATCTCATGAATATTCATTTGCATCATCAATCTCTCTTTCTGAGTAATCTTTTAATTATCATTGTAACTTTAATCCAATCATTTTTTTCAAAGAACGGAAAAATACCAGTGAAGGTTTTACCTTTGGTATTAATAGATTTTGATATCATAGTTCCAGGAGAAATTGTTGAATTCTCAGCAATTTCTAAATGCCCAAGAATCATTGCAGCACCACCAATTTTACAAAACTTTCCAATTCTTGTGCTTCCAGCGATACCTACACATCCAGCAATAATTGTATGATCTAAAATTTCACAATTATGGCCAATTTGAACTTGGTTATCGATCTTTACACCGTCGTGGATAATTGTATCCTGAAGTGCTCCCCTATCTATAGCGGTATTTGATCCTATATCAACATTATCCATAATTACAACTGAGCCTAGTTGCTGAATTTTGTTCCATTTTTGATTTTTAAATGCATAACCAAACCCATCAGAACCAATAACCGCATTTGAAAAAATATGGCAATTATTTCCAATTTTTACATCATGTTTTATTACACAATTGTGTTGCAATTTCGAATTACTGCCTATGGATACATTGTCTTCAATTTTTACACCTGACTCGATTATCACATGCTCGCCAATAGTAACGTTGTCTCCAATAACCACAAAATCATCGATAAAACATGAGCTCGGAATAGTTGAGTTAACGCCAATCTTTACAGACGTCTTTACACATGGCACAGGATCTTTTATAGGATTAAATAAATTAGAAACTTGGGAAAAAGCATAGTAAGGGTCATCAACAACTATGTAATTTGTTGGGCATAAACTAATGTCTTTTTTTCGTAAAATAACAACCGAAGCTTTAGTAGATACTAATTCAGATTTTAACTTAATGTCTGTATAAAAAGATAAATCGCCGTCAATAGCATTTTTCAGAGAATTGATACGAAAAACAAAAAGGCCTTTTGTTGAGGCCTTTCCATTTAAAAAACTGGCGATTTCTTCAATTGACTTATTCGGCAGCATCTTTCTTAGTCTTACCTACTTCTTTGGATGTTTTTTTATCTTCTTTTTTTATCGCTTCCGAAGTGCCCCCACCTAAAGATTTTATGATTTGATTGGTCATATCAACATTTTCACTAGCAAAAGCGATTCCGTTATAGAGAATTAAATCATATTTTTCATCAGTAGCAATTTTATCAATAGTTTGGTTAATTTTTTCTTGAAGGTCGCCAATTTCTTCACGTCTTCTTAAATCCATATCTTCACGAAGCTCCCTTTCGAGACGCTGAATTTCGATCCTTCTTTGTTGTAAAGATTTTTCTGACTTATCTCTTTGATCATCTGCTAGCGTTAGTGCTTCTTTTTGGTATTTTTTTTCATCTGCTTGAAGTGCCTGTATTTTGGCTTTTAATTTTTCTGTTCTGCTTCCAAATTCTTTTTCTAATTTTTTATTTGCAGATATTGTTTGTGGAGCCTCTTTAATGATTTTATTTACATCAACAATACCAATTTTTAGCTCGGCTGAAAAAACTGATGTTGTAAAAATAAAAAGCAAAATACTTGAAAAAATATATCTCATCGTTTATATCTCCCTATAAAATGATTAAAATGTAGTCCCCATGCCAAATTGGAATCTTTGTGTCCTGTCCCTGCTGTCATCATTTAATGGCTCAGCTATTGAGGCTTGCAGAGGGCCAAATGGTGAATTCCACATCACGCCTAAGCCAACTGAGTACCTCATTTCACCCTGCTCATAGTCTTCAGCTGCGGTAAATGACTCATTATCAGAAAATACACCACCAGCATCTACAAATGTGCTCAAACGGAATGCTTGGTTATTTTTTAATCCTGGTACAGGAAAGAACAATTCTGCACTAACAAGAACTGATTTTTGCCCACCCGTTGTATAAAATTGCCCATTATTTGTATTTTTATATTTAGGGCCAATCGAACTTGTTCTGTAGCCTCTCACACTTCTGACACCTCCCATATAGAAATTCTTGAAAAAAGGGAAATTGTCTTCATCGCCATATTCTTGAGCATATCCGAGAGATCCTCTTAACTTAAGGGTAAATTTCTTTTGTTTATCCAAAGGTTGATAATATTCAGTTTGAGCTTGCAACTTATAATATTGCAAATTTAAAACAGGAGCTGTCACAGTTGCTGAATACTTAGTCATCATACCTTCCGTTGGAATTAATACATTATCTCTAGTATCCGTAACAAGACCTACATCAAAAGCAATTGAGTCTGCAGAACAGTCAACGTCTCCGGCTGCGCTTCTTTTGTTACAATAATCTTTATAGAGAGTGGGTGATCTGTCTGTTAATTCCAATTCAGTCATGTCTGCAGTGATGCCGAAATTAAAAAAATCTTTTTCACTCAAAGGAATACCGAAATTTACACCGCCACCATACGAATAAGTATTGTAAGTACCAATACCCCTTAGTTTTGCCGTATTCATATCTCGCCTGTAAACCTGGAAACCTCTGGATACACCGTCCTCTGTATAATATGGATCTGTATATGACAATGAATATGTCCGATTAATTGATCCGGTACTTATGGCAAGAGCGACCGTATTTCCTGTTCCTGCAAAATTTGCCTGACTAACGTTAAATGATCCCATTAAGCCTTCATAGGAACTTACACCTGCCCCTACCATTACTCTTCCCGTATTTCTTTCTGTAACATTGACATTTAAATCTACCTGGTCGTTACCGCCTGGGACTTGTGCTGTATCAATATCAACCGCACTAAAATACTGCAATCGTGTAAGCCTAAATTTCGATCTTGCGACTTTTGAATCATCGTACCAAGATGATTCAAATTGTCTCATTTCCCTCCTCAGGACCTTATCTTTAGTTCTTGCATTGCCAATAAAATTGATATTTCTCACGTAAATTTTATTACCAGTGGTAACAAAAAAATCATAAGAAACTGTTTTATTAATATCATCAATTTTAGAGATTGGATTAACGTTAGCAAATGCATAACCAAAATTCCCGAGGTATTTAGAAATATTTGCAGAGGTTTCATTTACAGCTGCAGCACTAAAAAAACTGCCCTCTTTGACCTTTACTGAATCCTTTAGATCATTTTCATCGAATTCATTGAGTTCGCCTGATAGCGAAATAGTTGCAAAAGCGTACTTTTCCCCTTCGTCTACATCAATATTAATAATAAGTTTTTTCTTATTTGGGGTAATAGAAACGTCAGTGGATGTAATTTTAAAATTTATATACCCTCTGTCTAGATAAAAACTTTTGATTTTTTCAATGTCTGATTGAAAGGTGGATTTTGAATACCTATCATCTTTCTCCCACCATGACAGAAGATTAGTTTCTTTAAGTTCCATAAGAGCCAAAATGTCGGTCGTTGGAAAATTACGAACCCCGTTAATAGTGATCTTAGAGATTCTTGTTAAAGAGCCTTCATCAATGTCAACAAAAATTGCTACTCGATTACGCTCTAAAGGCTTAAAATCTGCTTTTACAGATATGTTATAACGCCCCATTGAGTTATAACTTTTTGCAAGATCTTTTTCAAGATTTGATAAAACTTGTTTATCAAACACTGCGCCCTCATATAAATTAACTTGCTTAATACCCTCTCTTAATTTATCTTCTTGAATTAGTTTATTGCCATTAAATTCAATAGACGCAATGATTGGTTTTTCAGATACAGTTACTAGTAAAACACCATCATTAAAATCAACAAAAACATCTCTGAATTGACCTGATTTATAGATATATTTAATAATTTGAGATGTATCAATACTGTTTAAGTCGTCGCCAATTTCAAAAGGTATGCTGTCAAAAATTACTCCAGGCTCAACCCGCTGGAGACCATTCACTTTAATATCCTTTATAGTCTCAGCAATACATATGGGGATGTAAAAGAAAGAAAAAAACAGAAAAAAAGATAAGAGTTTTTTCAAATTTAAAATACTAATAAATAATTTTTATGCATTATATCTGTTTCACGAAATTTTTCATAGAATTTTAATTAAATCAATAACTTAATATTTAAGAGAATCCTAAAGATAATATTTATTTATTATTTCATTTATTTTTGCCCGATATAACTCATCCGCATGCACAGTATCGTCGATATTATCAAGAATCTCATTATCTGGTAAATCAAAAGAATCCGAGATGATATTAAAAATATTATTAAAGCTTATCTTTTGTTGTAAAAAGTTATCAACTGCAATTTCGTTAGCCGCATTCAGGATTAAACAATGATTAGCAGAGTTTTTCAAAGCATTGTAAGCAAATGTGATTGATGGAAATTTTTTCAAATCAGGTTTTTGAAATGTTAGACTTTTAGCTGCAAGATCATATGAAGGCCTTCCAGAGGAAATTCTTTGAGGATATGCAAGTGCATAAGAGATAGGGATTTGCATGTTTGGCTCAGAAAATTGACATATAGAGGAACCGTCTAGGAAATTAATAATAGAGTGAATAATTGATTCTGGATGAATGAGCACATCAATGTCTTCTGGTTCAAAATCGAAAAGATAAAATGCTTCTATAATCTCAAGACACTTATTCATCATTGTTGCAGAATCAATGGTAATTTTTTCACCCATGGACCAATTGGGATGTTTTAAAGCCATGTCTTTCGTAATATTTTTGAATTCTGAAATAGGTAACTCCCTAAAAGGACCACCTGATGCTGTTAAAACAATGTTCGATACAAAATCAACAGACCTATCAATTAATTGAAATACTGAATTATGCTCGCTATCAACGGGGATAATGTTATGCTTAAATTTTTTAAAGATCGGCCCAGCCATGACCATTGATTCTTTGTTTGCAAGCAGTACTTGTTTGTTGTTAACCAAGGCGTGATTTGTTAGAAAAAGTCCGCTACTTCCAGACATTGCAGAAACAACGGATTCGATTTCAGGGGATGCTAAAATCTCACATAAATCTTTTTTTGATTCAATAATTTTTGTTTCAGTGTCGTGTATTTTTAACTTAAGGTCGCTAATAAGCTCAGGACTATCAATATAAACATAATTTGGCTTAAATTCATTTACTTGGCGTGCTAAATCATTAACATTTCTATTAGCAGTAAGGCAAACAACTTTAAAAAACATTGGATTATTTCTTACCACCTCCAAAGTAGAGTTACCGATACTACCGGTAGATCCAAGAATTGCGATATTTTTAGACAAAATCATAAATTAAGTAAATTATAGGTACAACAAATAATGCTGAATCTACTCTATCAAGAACTCCGCCATGCCCAGGTATTAATTTGCCACTATCTTTGACATTAAATTTTCTTTTAATATGAGATTCAAAATAATCGCCAAATACTGAGCAGATCAAAAGCAATAAAGACATCAATAAAAGAGAAGGTAAGTTAAATAAAGATAAATTAAAATTCAATATTGATAAAAATAATATCACTAGAATAAAAGATCCCATCAGTCCTTCATAAGTTTTTTTTGGACTAGTAATAGGAAATAGCTTATTTCTTCCAAATAAGCGTCCAAAAAAGTAACCTCCAATGTCAACGGACCATATTCCTAAGAAAACTACCAAAAGGTATATTGTATTTTGATTTAACAAATAAACTATTGAAGCAAAAAAACTTGGTAAATATAATGCAGGCAAAAAACGATAAAAAGCAGAAGACTCGATATTTTTTATCACCACACCAGGTAAAACTAAAATGAAAAAAAAGATTATGAATATTTTAAAAAAAGAGGGGGAAATATAAAAAAGAAATAAAAATAACAAGCTTAGAAGTAAGTTTTTAAATACATCTTGCTTATCAAGCATTATTATTTTAGACAACTCAAAAAAAGATAAAAATACTATTAAAATAGTGGTGATTAGAAATAAAATCTTATTAAAAATTAAAGCGTAAATAAAAATTGAGCTTAAGATAATTGATGAAAGTACTCTTAAAAAAAGATTTGATTTAATTAATTTTTCCAAATTTTCTTACCTTTTTGTCAAAAAAACTTAAAGCATTATCAAGATTTTTTTTATTAAAATCTGGCCATAATATTTTCGTAAAATAAATTTCAGCATAGGCAGATTGCCATAACAAAAAATTACTAAGTCTTGTTTCGCCACCAGTTCTGATAAGTAAATCAACATCAGGAAGTTTAGGAACATACATAGCTTTTTTGAAAATTGTCTCTGTGATTGGTTTACGATGTATTTTTAACTTCTCTGCAGCAAATAAAAGCTCTTCTCTGGATCCATAATTAGCCGCTAAATAAAAGTGAAATTTATTATTTTTTCTAGTGTAATCTTTTAAATTCTCTATTTTTTTTTGTAAAGATTTGGGGAATTTAGAAATATTTCCTAATAAATGAAAACAGATCTTATTCTCAATAAGAAAATTAAAATTATCATCGATCGCTTTTTCAAATAATGTTAAAAGATTTTTAACTTCACTATTGGGTCGTAACCAATTTTCAGAACTAAATGCATAAACACTTAAGTGCGATATTTTATATTTATATACAAACTCAATTACCTTGCTTAATGTTTTTAGTCCTGCTTGATGACCTTCATACCTTGGTTTTTCTTTATTTTCTGCCCAGCGACCATTACCATCCATTATTATTGCTAAATGATTAGGAAGGTTTTTATAATCAGATTCCACTTTAAATTTCGAGCAGGTCTTTTTCTTTGGCAGCAATCAAGGAATCAATGGCTTTAATAAAATCATCAGTGAGGGACTGAATTTTTATTTGATCTCTTTTTTCATCATCTTCACTTATTAACTTATCTTTAAGTTGTTTTTTTAAATCATCATTACCATCTCGACGAATATTTCGTATAGCAACTTTTGAGTTCTCGCCTTCAGATTTAATCACTTTAATTAAATCCCTTCTTCTCTCTTCAGTTAATGGAGGCATTGGTACTCGAATTAAATCACCATTCACAGCAGGATTTAAACCAAGATCAGAATCACGAATAGCTTTTTCAATAGCGCTTAGTTGAGTTTTATCAAAAGGCTGAACATTAATTGTCACATTATCACCCAGGGTAATATTAGCCATTTGCGATAATGGGGTATTTGTCCCATAGTAATCAACGTGTAAATGATCAAGAATGCCAGTATGTGCCCTGCCTGTTCGAATCTTCGAAAAATCACTCTTTAATTTTTCAACTGTTTTTTCCATTTTTGATTTTAATTCATTCATTATTATTTCCTAATTTGTTACCAAAGTGCCATCTGTAAAATTTTGATCAATTATAAAATTATACAAGGAATTAGGTTTAAAAATATTTATCACTCCAACAGGCATCCTTTGTTCTCTACATAAAGTAAATGCCGTTGCATCCATTATTCTAAGTTGTTTTGAAATTACTTCATCAAATGAAACCTTGTCTAATTTTTTTGCTTTATTGTTTTTATTCGGATCATCTGTATAAATTCCATCCACCTTGGTTGCTTTGATCATGATATCGGCATCTATTTCCGAAGCTCTTAACGCCGCGGCTGTATCTGTAGTAAAAAATGGGTTTCCTGTACCTCCAGAAAAAATAACTACTTTATTTTCCATCAAATATTGTAAGGATTTGGCTCTCACATAAGGCTCAACAATTTGGTTGATATTGATGGCTGATTGAACTCTGGTCACAATATTATTTTTATTAAAAGCATCCTCTAAGGCCAAAGAATTCATGATTGTTGCCAACATCCCCATATAATCTCCAGTTGCACGGGTCATTCCTTGATCGCCTAAGGATATTCCCCTAAAGATATTTCCCCCGCCAATTACAATCGCTAATTGAATATTTTTCTCAAGAATTTTTTTTATTTCTAAAACAATTTGATCAATAATTTCAGGTGATATACCAAATGAATTTTCTCCCATCAAGGCCTCACCCGATAATTTCAAAAGAACACGATTAATTGATTTTTTTAACATTATTTAAATTATGGCATAAAAAAAAGGTTGCTGAAGCAACCTTTTTTTGTTAAATTTTTGAGGCTTGTGCAACCTCTGCTGCAAAATCCGTCTGTACTTTTTCTATACCCTCCCCTACAATGTATAAGAAAAAGTTATGAATTTTTGCCCCTTTTGAATCTATCAATGTCTGGATTGATTGTTTATCATCTTTAACAAAAGGCTGGTTAAGAAGGGTCACCTCTTTTAAAAATTTGTTCACAGTACCTGATGCTATTTTTTCAAGCATATGTTCTGGCTTTCCAGCTTCTTTTGCTTTTTCAATCGCTACACGCTTTTCAGCATCAATTAAATCTTGTGATATTCCTGTTTCATCCAAAGCTTTTGGTTTTAATGCAGCAATATGCATAGCAATATCTTTGCCTAGCTCAAGATCACCCCCTTCAAGATCAATCAGCACGCCGATCTTACCGCCGTGCAAATAAGAGTGAAGACTTCCATTAGCTTTGACATAATTAAAACGTCTAGGAGATATATTTTCACCAATTTTACCGACCAATGCAGACCTTGTATCTTCAACAGATGAACCATCAATTGTTGTATTTTTCAAAGATTCAATATCAGTGGGGTTTGAAGATAACACAGCGTTGACAAGTTTTTGTGTAAAGTTGATAAATTCATCATTTTTAGCACAGAAATCGGTTTCAGAATTTGTTTCCAAAATTGCCCCCGTTTTGCCATCATTAGAGATTGCAATTGAAACCAAACCCTCAGCAGCGACTCTGCCGCTTACTTTAGAGGCTTTGTTTCCAAACTTAACTCTTAATAATTCTTCTGCTTTTTTAAGATCGCCACCCACCTCTGATAATGCTTTTTTACAATCCATCATCGGAGCATCGGTCATTTCTCTTAATTCTTTTACTAGTGCTGCAGTAATTTCAGCCATAAACCATTCCATTCCTTACAAATTAATTTTTAATAGCTTTATTGTTCTTCCGTTGTATCTTCAGCTTGTTCTTTAGCTACAGATTTAGCTAAATCAGTAATCGCTTTATTTTTACCGTCCAGCACTGCATCAGCCATGCCTCTGGCATAAAGCCTAATTGCTCTGCTTGAATCGTCGTTGCCAGGGATCACATATGAAATATTTTCAATGGTATTGTTTGTATCGACAACGCCAATAACAGGAATTCCTAATTTTTTTGCTTCTTCAACAGCACCACTTTCAAAACCAACGTCGATGATAAAAATTGCGTCAGGAAGTGAGCCCATTTCTTTAATGCCGCCAATTGAACGAACTAGTTTCTCATGATCGCGTTTAACTGATAGGGCTTCTCTTTTTTTAAGCTTATCGAGAGAACCGTCAGCCATCATTGTTTCAAGTTCAACGAGACGTTTAATTGACTGTTTAACAGTTTTGAAGTTGGTAAGCATACCGCCTAACCATCTATAATTAACATAAGGACAGCCTGCTCTTTCAGCTTCTTCTTTGATTATTTCTCGGGCTTGTCTTTTGGTTCCAACAAATAAAATGCGGCCTTTATTGGCTGCTAAATTTTTTAAAAACTTTGACGCTTCTTCAAATAAGGGAAGAGTTTTTTCAAGATTAATAATATGAATTTTGTTTCTTTCGCCAAAAATAAAAGCTTCCATTTTTGGGTTCCAGTATCGGGTTTGATGGCCAAAATGTACACCAGCCTCAAGCATTTGTCTCATTGTAACTGACATGATATTCTCCTATAGGTTATCACTTCACTTAAACCAGACTAGATTACTAGCACCTTTAGGTGATTTAAGTGTAAATTTAAAAGAACGCAATTATAATATAAATATCTTGTAAAGCATAGATCCATATGACCATATCCATAAAAAACAATGAAGACATCAAAAAAATGCGCATCGCTGGAAAATTGGCATCAGAGGTTCTTGATTATATCTCTCCATTTGTCAAACCAGGAATATCCACAGAAGAGCTTGATCTGTTGTGCCACAATTTCATGGTCAACGAGCAAAATACAATTCCAGCTCCATTAAATTATGCTCCACCCGGACATACTCCGTACCCTAAATCAATATGCACATCCGTGAATAATCAAATTTGTCATGGGATTCCTGGAGATCGAACATTAAAAAAGGGAGACATCATAAATATAGATATAACCGTAATTAAAGATGGTTATCATGGTGACACCAGTCGAATGTTTTATGTGGGTGAGCCCTCTATTCTAGCTAAAAGACTTTGTGAGATTACTTATCAATCGATGTGGAAGGGTATTCAGCAAGTGAAACCAGGAGCAACACTCGGTGATATTGGGGCATCAATTCAAGAATTTGCTGAGAATAATGGATTCTCTGTGGTTAGAGAATTTTGCGGCCATGGGATTGGAAGAGTATTCCATGAGGACCCACAGATTCTTCATTACGGAAAAAAAGGTGAAGGGATGAGGTTAAAAGAAGGCATGACTTTTACCATTGAACCTATGATCAATGCAGGAAAAAAAGAAATTAGAATGCTCTCTGATGGGTGGACGGTTGTAACTAAAGATCGATCATTGTCAGCTCAATGGGAACATACGATTCTTGTGACTAACCAAGGATATGAAGTATTAACATTATCTTCAGGCAACCCAGATCCTTTTCTTAATTAAAACATGAATGCGCCTCATCAAAATTTAAAGATTCTTAAAAATCTATATGTAAAAACTTTTAATTCACTTAAGCAAAAATTTCTAGAAAAACATGACAGTAGCAATTTCCTAAAAAAAAATGCCAATTTATGCGATCAAGTTTTAAAAGAAATATGGAAAACCTCAGAGATAGGAGACAAGTTTTGCTTGGTTGCCGTTGGTGGCTATGGACGAAGAGAGCTTTATCCGGCTTCAGACATCGATTTGGCAATTATCTGCAAAAATTTGGCCGATTTAGAACAAGAAAAAGAAAAAATTGAGCTTTTTATTCGATATGGTTGGGACTTTGGCTTCAAAATTGGCGTCAGCCAAAGAGTTGAAGGCGAGTTAAAAAAAGATATTGAAGATATAACCATTGCAACCAATTTATTGGAATCTAGATACATCTCTGGCAACATCAACATTTACAATGATTATTTAATTAAATTCAAAAAAATATTAAATGTAAAACAATTCATTCTCAATAAAATCAGCGAACAAGATTATAGGCATAGCAAATACAGCAAATCTGGTTATCTGCTTGAGCCAAACATAAAAGAATCACGGGGGTGTTTAAGAGATATTCACTTTATTCGGTGGTTATGCTCCGCCCGATTTCACTCACATGAGCTTCAGACCCTTTACGAATATCATATTATTGATAGAAAACAATTAAATTTACTTAAATTTCATTACAACAAATTAATAAAGCGAAGAATCTTCTTACATATTATTGCCAATCAACAAGAAGATCGGATGTTATTTGATTACCAGGCCAAAATGGCATTAGATCTAGGATTTAAAAATAGCCCAGAAAAAAAATCTAGTGAATATGTAATGAATAGTTTATATAAATCAATACGCTATATAATACTTTTAAATGAGATTATTACTAAGAAATTTACTCTTGAGTTTCATCAAAAGTCTCAAAAAATTAAAAACCATCCTGAATTATACGAAATTAACGGCCTAATCGAGCTTGATCCTAAAACCAAAAAGGACGTAAACAAAAATATATTTAAATACTTTCTTCTCTACCAAGAAAATAAGGAATTTAATGGTTTTGGTCCAAACTTAATTTCCGAATTTCAAATTATTGCTGAAAATAAAATAGATAGGGATTTTCGAAAAAATTTATTAATTCAAAAAGATTTTCTCGCAATTTTTTCTGGAAAGCAAAAAGTCAATCGATCACTAAGGTTGTTGAATCGCTATAATATTTTAGGAAAATTTCTTCCTGTATTTGGCAGAATTATTTCTCAAATGCAGCATGATTTATTCCATATTTATACTGTTGATGAACATACATTAAATGTTATTGATAATTTAAGACGTTACAGTAAAAGCAATTTAAAACATGAGTTTCCAGAATCATATGAAGCTTTTCAACGGATAAGTCGGCCTTATATTTTATATTTTGCTGGTCTTTTTCATGATATTGGTAAAGGCAGAGGGGGTAATCACTCTGAAATAGGCAGAAATGAGGTTTTCAAATTTGGTAAATTTTTCAACCTTGACTTGAATGATACAAATTTAATTGCCTGGTTAGTAGAAAATCACTTATTAATGTCTAATGTGGCACAAAAATTAGATCTTGCAGACCCATCAGTCATTTGTTCCTTTGCTAACAAAGTCAGCCCCCCTGAGCATCTGGATTTATTATATTTATTAACGACAGCGGATATTCGCGGCACAAGTCACAAAGTATGGAATCAATGGAAGTCAGTATTAATTAATAATTTACACCAAACCACTCAAAAATACCTGGTAAATCGACTTACAAACCCACAAATGATTGATCAAAGAATCAATCAAGCTAAATCAAGCCTAATGAAATACTCAGTCTCATTTGATATTTATGAAAAAAACTGGAATTTAATGGGGCATGAGTATTTTAAAAAATTCGAAGCATCTGAAATTGCCTGGCATACCCGACTTCTTCTTACCCACAGCAAAACAAAAAAAACAATTGTTAGAGTCCGTCATCAAAAAGGCGGGCAAGGCATCGAAGTGCTGATCTACACAAAAGATAAAAGTCATATATTCTTCAGGACCTGCCACTTTTTTTATCAAATTAATTGCGAAATCAGTCAAGCTAAAATTTATACAACAACCCATAACTATGCTCTCAATGTCTTTCATGTTACATATGAGGATGAAAGCTCATTAAGATTTAAAGATTTTTTTAAATACATTGAATCAGGTCTTACTGAAATAATAGACAGTTCTTACGATCTAGAAAATATTAAGCAGAATCAGTTGAAAAAATCCAGACAAGCAAATTTTCATCAGATTGAAGATCACATTGAAATAAATCAAAGTGAGCAAGGCTTTTGTCATTTGCAGGTAAAAACATCAAATCGTGTTGCTTTGTTATTATCGATTGCCAATGTATTCAAAAACTATCAAATTAATATCTCAAACGCAAAAATCACCACTATGGGAGAACGCGTCGAGGATCATTTTGATTTTATAAAACCTTATGAAAGTTTTTCCATTGAAAGCCTTCATGATGAACTCAAAAAACTCATCGCCTAAATGAATGGGCATCCTAAAATTTTAAAAACTCTTTTTTTTACAGAGATGTGGGAGCGTTTTAGCTTTTATGGTATGCGGGCCTTACTGGTTCTATATCTGGTTAATGGGCTTCGTTACCAACCAAATCAAGCCCTTCAGGTTTATGCTGCCTACACCGCCCTCGTATACATTACCCCTATTCTCGGTGGATACTTGGCAGATAAATACATTAATAATGTCAATGCTATCTTTTTAGGAGGTTTGCTCATGATGATCGGGCATTTTCTATTAGCTTTTGAGTTTCTATTTTTTTTTGGGTTAGCATTTTTAGTTTTGGGTAATGGTTTTTTTAAGCCTAACATTTCAAGTCTTTTAAGTACACTTTATAAATATAAGCCTGAGAGTTTAAGGGATGAGGGTTTTAGTTTTTTTTACATTGGAATTAATCTCGGAGCTTTTTTTGCACCTCTCATTATTGGTTTTGTTGGAGAGAGCTACAGTTGGCATGCTGGATTTTTTCTTGCGGCTTTTGGAATGTTAATTGGATTAATAACCTTTTTTTTAAAAATATCAAACTCAAAAGAAATTACAGTTGATTTTAACCGTCAATTAATATGCAAATGGTTCCTAGCTCTTTCTGCTGTTTTATCAATAATCGTATTGGTTCCATGGTGGCTTACATTATCATTATGTCTTATAGTAAGTTCTGTGATTATTTATAAAAGCAAATCACAACAAATTACAGCTGAGGAAACAAAAAGTATCCAATACATTTTATATTTAGGTATATTTTCTGTTATTTTCTGGATGGGGTTTGAGCAAGCCGGAGGCTCACTAACCCTTTTTACGGACACCAAAGTGAATAGAAATTTATTTAATTTTACCATTCCAACTACATTTTTTTTAGCTATTAATCCCCTAATAATCATTACTTTGGGAATGATATTGGCAAGATTATGGACAAAGCTTGAAAAAAATTACGCTATAACAACTCCGCTGAAAATGTCTGGAGGTCTATTTTTGTTGGGACTCGGTTTTTTTGTCCTGGCAATACTTCAAAACAAGGATCAAATTCATTTCTCTTGGATTATTTTAATCTATTTTTTTCACACTTTAGGTGAATTATGCCTATCTCCAACAAGCCTCTCAAAAGTCAGCAGTGTGGCTCCAGATAGATTACGATCATTTATGCTGGGTGTTTGGTTTCTAACATTTGCTATTGCAAGTTACCTTGCGGGAATGCTACCCATTATCACTCAAAGTTTCAATGTGAACTTATTTAGCTTTCTTGCTATCATTAGTATAGTAAGCTGTATTGTTCTTATCTTTTTAAACAAATTTATAAATAAACTTATATTATGAAAAAATTTTTTATTCTTTTTCTTTTAACTTTAACAGCATGCTCAATCCAACAAAAAAAATCTATCGAGCCAGTTTCTGAAATTCAATTAGATGCATTCATGGGAGATTGGTATGTGCTGGCCCACATTCCTGCACTGATTGAAAAGAATGCTTTCAATGCCATTGAAAGTTATAAATACATTGAAGAAAAACAAGAAATTGAAACTACCTTCACTTTTAATCATAGTGACTATGATGGTCCTCAAAAAATATATAAGCCCAAAGGATATATTGTACCTGGAACCAACAATGCCGTATGGGGAATGCAATTTATTTGGCCAATCAAAGCTCAGTACATCATTGCGTACATCGATGAAGGTTATCAAAATACCATTGTAGCCAGAGATAAGAGAGATTACCTGTGGTTTATGTCTAGAAAAAGTGATATGACTACCGAAAAAAAACAATGGATTTATAAAAAAACAGAAGAATTAGGTTATGATAAAAACATGCTTCGATTTGTACCTCATACCCTATAAAATGAAAAGTTTCTTACTGAAAATATTTGATAATGATTATGCTGAACGTTATTATCAAAGCAAAAAAAAACTAAGCGATGAATCAATCGACTGGTTAAGAGTTATTCCTTTTTTTACCATCCATTTGATTGCCTTAACAGCCATTTGGATTAAATTCGAATGGATCCTTTTTGCTGCCGCTCTAGGCTTTTTTGTACTTCGCATGTTTGCCATCACCGGATTCTATCATCGTTATTTCTCGCACAAGACATTTAAAACTTCGAGGTTCATTCAATTCTTATTTGCTTTTATTGGAGCCACAGCCGCGCAGCGCGGGCCAATTTGGTGGGCATCCCACCACAGAAGACATCATGTAAATTCAGATCAAGAAAATGATCACCACTCTCCCCACATTCATGATTTTTTATGGAGCCATATGGGATGGTTTTTAGCTAAAAAAAATTTTTTTACGGATCGAAAGTTTGTCAAAGATTTAATTAAATTCAAAGAATTGGTCTGGATCGATCGTTTTGATTGGTTACCACCCTCAATTTTAATAATGCTACTGTATTTTCTGGGCGAATATTTAAGCCCTGTTTACCAAATCTCAGGAACGAGTATGGTGATCTGGGGATTTTTTATCTCTACAGTTTTTGTTTACCATTGCACGTTTGCAGTAAATTCAATAGCCCATATTTGGGGCAAACAAAGATACGAGACAAGAGAACAAAGTAAAAATAATTTTTTAATTGCCTTAATAACTTTTGGTGAGGGGTGGCACAACAATCATCATCACTTTCCTGGCTCTATTCGCCAAGGTTTTTATTGGTGGGAAATAGATTTTACTTATTATTGCCTTAAATTTTTATCTCTTTTTGGCATCGTGTATAACTTAAGAACGGTGAGCAAGAGCCTTAAACAAAAACATAGTTAATGAAAGTAGCAATTATTGGATCAGGAATTTCTGGGCTCACTCTAGCGCATTATTTAGATAAAAAATATGACGTCACCCTCTTTGAAAAAGAAGATCGTATAGGGGGACATACCCATACCCATACACTCAAAATTAACCAAGACATTATAAAAGTTGATAGCGGTTTTATTGTTTTTAATAAAAAAACGTATCCAAATTTTATTAAGCTCCTAAAAGAACTTAAAGTCTCATACCAGCCCTCTTCGATGAGCTTCAGCGTCCAATCTAAGCTTACTCAACTCGAATATGCTGGAAATAACCTAAAAACACTTTTTTCTCAAAAGAGAAATTTATTCAATATTTATTTCTGGAGACTTTTATGGGAAATAATAAAATTTAATAAGCTCGCCAAAAAAATTTTACAAAAATCGGATCTGATAAAAGATCTAACAATCAATGAATTTGTAATCAAAAATGGTTTTTCAGAATACTTTTTAGATAATTACTTGTTACCGATGTCATCAGCAATATGGTCATCTAGTTACAAAGATATTGAAAAATTTTCTTTAATATTTTTCCTCAATTTTTTAAATAACCATGGCATGATTAATATCAATGATCGACCACAATGGCTAACAATTAAAAATGGATCAGAAAGTTATGTAGAAAGAATAATATCTCAGTTTAAAGGTAAAATTAAATTAAATTGCTCAATAAGTAGCATCTATCGGAACAGTGGAAAATGTATCATTGAAATGAATAAAAAAAAACTAAAATTTGATTTTGTCTTTTTTGCTTGTCACGCAGACCAAGCTTTAAAATTAATTAAACAACCTAGTTTATTAGAAAAAAATATTCTCGGAAGCTTTAAGTATTCATCTAACAAGGCTGTGTTACATCAGGATACAAAACTGATGCCGAAGAATAAGAGTATTTGGTCTGCTTGGAATTATATTATTAAAAATAAAACAACCAGCAAGGCTAGCGTGACGTATAACATGAATATCCTTCAAAGCATTTCCCCAAAGCACGATCTATTAGTGAGTTTAAATTCAGATCATGATATCAATCCGAATAAAATTTTAAAATCAATGGTCTACACACACCCAAAATTTAATCTCAACACTTTTTTTAATCAAAAAAAACAACATCTATTATGTAAAAATGGATTTGCTTTTTCTGG
>JAQCBB010000072.1 GCA_027621535.1 Pseudomonadota bacterium
TAAATTAATAAAACAAATTATAATTCAGCTTTAGCTTTAAATTCTCTCCATTTAATAACTGTTCTTGCACCAATAGTTGAAAGGGGTTCTGGAGGTAATTTTTTAGGTTGTTCGTATGTTTGCATATCTTTCACTATTTCAGAATTTATTCCAGCTGCAAGATCAGCTGCACCAATTCCAGCTAAGGTGCCTTTTGCTGTACCAATTCCATTTTGACAACATGCAGAATATATATTTTTTTCAACTTCACCAAAAGCAGGTACAGAATTAAGCGACAAACATAATCTGCCTCCCCATCTATATTCCATAGAAACTTCTTTGATCATTGGAAATCTTTTTTTAAAACTTTCATCTTGATCTTTTCCAAATTTATTTACTTGATCTATCGGTACTTCCATAGAAGGATCAAAAGTCCATCGATTACGAATTAAAATTCGATCACCTCCAATACCATTTATTCTTCTAATTGTTGATCCCATTGGATCTGATGGAGTAATGCCCCAACTTTTTTGTCCTTTTAAAGTATTTTGTTCATCATCGGTCAAGCGCCTAGTCATGGAAGCATAAGTAAAAACATGCATTAGTCTTCTTTTAAAAAATCCAAACGATTCTGCGTGACCATTAACAGCCATAATAATTTTTTTTGTATGAATTTTTGCCTTTGGTGTTTTTACAATCCACTCGTTATCACTGTTTTGAAATTCAAGGGCAGGGGTATTCTCAAATAAATTAAAATTATCTTGGTATTGATTTGAAATTCCTTCTGCAAGTTTGCTGATATACAAAGCAGGTTGTAACATCAAGCAACCGGGTAAAAATAAACCTCCACTATAAAAATCTGAACCCGTTACTTCTTTCATGTCACTGGCTGATAATTCTTTATATTTTTCACCTAACTGATCTAAATGTTTTGAATATTCTTGATTATGGTTTTTGCCACTTTTATTGACATAGCTATTAATTCTTCCAACTGGATCAGCAGCTTCTTTTGGCATTTCATATTCTTTCGATACATTAAGTGCAAAATCTAAGGCGTATCGATTAAGTTTTACATGGAGTTTATCTCTTTCAATCGTATCTTGATAACTGCCTGACCCTAATTCATGAGGAAGATCAATCATAAATCCAGAATTTCTTCCAGCAGGACCAGATGCTATTTCACTTGCTTCAATTAAAGTGACTTTATCTTTAGTTAATTCACAAATTCTTTTTGCAGCAGATAAACCTGCAAACCCACCACCAATGATTAACCAATCAGTATTAATATTATCATTAAGCTCTGGATATCTTTTTTGTTTTGGCAAAATTTCTTTCCATGCAGCAGGACCAGGATCAATGGGTAATCGTTTTGCTACAATTGTTTTAGTCATTAAACTATTTGATCAATAGTTTTATTCATTTCATTAACTATTGTTTCAAATTTTTCTTTTTCACTATCTTCTAATGGTAGTAAAGGTAATCTTGGAGGACCTGCATCAATTGCAGTTAAGTTTACTCCATACTTAATTGATTGAACAAATTTACCACCTTGCTCTAAATTAATCATCAAAGGTTTAATAGCTGCCCATAGTTTTTCACCTTTTGCAAAATCATTTTCAACCACACAAGCTTTCCAAAGCGCAATATGAGCTTTTGCTGCAAAATTACTTCCTGCACACACCCAGCTTTTTGCACCTGCTTTAAAGTAATCAAATGCTTGATCATCCATGCCACAACAAAGATCAATACTTGGATAATTATTCATTAAAAAATCAATTTTTTCAATTTCACCTGAGCTTTCTTTAATGCCACAAAAATTTTTAGATTTTGAAACAATGTCTAAAAACTCCTTATCCATATCAATAGATGTACGTCCTGGATAATTATAAAGTAAAATTGGTAAACCGACTGCCTTATCAATTGTAAGAGCATTTAATGCATTTTCTTTACTAGTTGGTACCGCATAAGGAGGAGACGAAATCATAATTGCATCAGCCCCAACTGATTTTGCTTCTTTTCCTAAATTTATAGAGTCTTCTGTTCGAGTTACCGCACCCGTTCCAACAATTAAAGTCACTCTTTTATCAATAAACTTTGTAGTCAATTTCATTAAATGAATTCTTTCATCTAATGTTTGTGAATAATTTTCACCGGTAGAGCCAGCAAGCACTATCCCATGCACACCTTCTTTAATTATATTATTAATAACTTTTTCTAGAGCTTGTTCGTTAATTGAATAATCTGAATTATAAGGAGTGATTAAAGCAGTATAAATTCCGTTTAATTCCATAAAATTAGATTATCTACTAATTAATTTAACAGCAACTTAATTATAAAATTGATTTTATATTCATAGATATTACATTCTCAAAATGATTAAGGAATTCAAAGTTAATTTTAACGAAAAAAAAATTTCTTTTATTTATCAAAAAGTAAGAGATTATCCTTGGGACTCTGTAAAAAATTTAGAGGGTTGGGAGCATGGGACTAATAAAAAATATTTAAAAGAATTATGCGATTATTGGATAACTAAATTTGACTGGAATAAACATCAGTCTGATATAAATAGATTTGAAAATTACACTACTGAAATAGATGGAATAAATATCCATTTTATTAAAAAAAAGGGGAGTAGTGAAAATTCTGAACCCTTGCTTTTAATGCATGGTTGGCCCGGTTCGATCGTAGAATTTTTACATATTATTGAAAAACTTGCTCATCCAGAAAAATTTGGAGGCAATAAAGAGGATAGTTTTGATTTAATAGTTCCTTCTTTGCCGGGATTTGGTTTTTCAGGAAATCCTTCAAAACCAATTGGGCCAAGGAAAATGGCTGAAATACTAAATAAGCTGATGATAGAAAATCTTGGTTATAAAAATTATATTGCTCAAGGTGGTGATTGGGGAGCAACCATTGCAAATTGGCTTGGTTATGATCATTCAAACTTTTGTAAAGCAATTCACATCAACTGTTTAACGATGCGTCATCCAGATGGTCCACAAACTGATGATGAAAAAAAATGGCAAAATAAATTTAATCAAGATCAAATTATGCAAGAAGGTTATAGAACTCAACAAGCAACTAAACCTCAATCTTTAGCTTATGGAATGATGGATAGTCCAGTTGGTATTGCTGCTTGGATACTTGAAAAAATGTATTCTTGGTCAGATTTAAACAATAACGATATTGAAAGTGTTTATTCTAAAGACACTTTGTTAGCGAATATAATGGTTTATATTTTAACAAACACATTTGATACCGCGAGTTGGATTTATTTTGGTAGAAGAGAGGAAGGGGGAAGATTTTTTCCAAAAGACTTTAAAAAAATTGAAATTCCAACTGCAGCTGCAATATTTCCAGCCGAAATGTCTGAATGGCCACCAAGATCTTATGTTGAAAGAATATTTAATCTTCAACAGTGGACTGAAATGCCTGCAGGAGGTCATTTCGCTGCGTTGACATCGTGTCCATTATTA
>JAQCBB010000025.1 GCA_027621535.1 Pseudomonadota bacterium
CAATACAATTGAAATTTTTGATAATAGCTTTACATATTTCATACCTACAATTTAGAAAAATTCAAGCTAATCTTTATTGATTATTTTTTCAGCTTTAACTTTTGCTTTTTCTTTTTCTACGAGGTGTCAGAGTGGCTGCAATTCAGAGAATTTTCAAGATTCAGGAATTAAAGACTCATCAATCTCGATAAAATACTTTTTTGAACTTTAAAAACTGTTCCATGCCTTATTCCTTCAGGAAAAGATACTTCATTCGAAATATCTTCCCAGCTCTTCAAGTTCTTTGACTTAATTGCTCCGAATTTTTGTTCCTTATATTGATCAAAATAAACAACCCAATCATCCTCTATTTTAGTAATGGTTGGACCTTCAACCCAACTTTTGGAAATCGGTTCAGATATCGTAACATCCCAGTTGTAAAGGTCTTTTGAAAAAAGGATTTTTAGATTTTTCTTCGCCTCAGGAAGTAAAGTTTCGTCTTTAATAATCATAAAATAATCGCTGCCGTTTTGAGAAATTGTAGCATCGATCACATTAAATCCTGGCTCGACAAAAATCTTAGTCTCCTCGAATACCTCAAAGTCTTTGGTAGTAGTATAATAAATTCTATGATTCCAACTTTCCTCTGCTTGGTTCTCGGTTTCTGAAAATTTATTTGTCACAGTACTCGCCCAAAAAATTATATACTGCTTTTGTTCTTGATCATAAAAGATCTCTGGTGCCCAAGAGTTTTTAGTTGTTTCTTCATGTTCCATTACTGGAATAAATTTTTGATCAGACCAATTAATTAAATCGGAAGAATTTGAATAACCAATTCCATTTTCTTCCCAACTTACTGTCCAAACCATATGAAATTTTCCATCTGGCCCCTTTATGATGCATGGATCTCGCATAAGCTTATCCTTACTAAGTTTAGGAGTTAAAATAGATTTATCATTATTCAACGCTTCCCATTTTAATCCGTCATGACTATAAGCTAAATGGAGTCCATCCTCTCCATTATTTTTAAAGTATGAAATCAGGAAAACCTCATCTTCTTTGGCGTAACGACACCCGATCAATGAAAATGCCAATAGAATTGGGACAATATAATAGATTCTAAATGCTTTCATAAATTTTATTTAACGGATAATTTAAATATGGTTTTTGATTTATATTCCTCTTGTGGCCTAAGTATTACACTTGGGAAATTGTTTTGATTAGGGCTATCGGGATAATGTTGGGTTTCAAGGCAAAACCCTGACCTAAATTCATACCTGCCATTATTTTTGCTCGAAAGTGTTCCGTCTAAAAAATTTCCAGAGTAAAATTGAATCCCTGGCTGATCTGAAAAAACCTCAAGAAATCTTCTTGATTCTGGTTCAAAGGCGGAAGCTACAAAACGGACGCCCTTATCTTGTTCATTCAAAATCCAGCAATGGTCATAACCAAAGCCATTTTTTAATTGAGGATCTTCTTCGTCAATTTGTAGCCCAATAATTTTTGGAAATCTAAAGTCAAATGGGGTATTGGCGACATTTCTAAATTCTCCTGTAGGAATTAATGTATTGTCAACTGGTAAAAAAGAATCTGAATTAATAACAAGCTCATGATTCAAGATTGTGCTATTAAAATTAGCTGATAAGTTAAAATAAGAGTGCTGTGTAAGATTAACAATAGTGGTTTTATCTGTTATAGCTTTATAGGTAACTATCAACTCATCTTTATTGTTTAGAGTATATATCACCTCTACCTCTAAATTGCCTGGGTATCCTTCTTCCATATCTGTACTTAAATAAGTCAAGATTAAGGAAGCGGAAGAATCACTTATACTCGTACTTGCATTCCAAACTACTTTATCAAATCCTTTTAACCCACCATGAAGATGATTCTCTCCATTATTCACTGCTAGGGTATATTCTTTACCTTCAATACTAAACTTTCCTTTAGCTATCCGATTTCCAAAACGGCCAATAATTGCTCCGAAATAAGGTGAAGCTTTTTCATACTCAGATAATTCATTAAATCCAAGCACAATGTCTTCATAATCTCCATTTTTATCTTTGGCAGTCCATGATGTAATAATCCCTCCATAATTGATTATACTTATTTCCATGCCTTGGTGATTCGACAGCACATACTTATCTACTGCTAAACCCTCAGTTGTTTTACCGTATGCAGACTTGTGAATATAAACTTGTTTTTGTTTCATGTTACAGGCTGTGAATGTTCCTAATATTAGAGTTAAATAAATTATTTGTTTTTTCATATTCTTTTGGCTTATTAAATCCAACATATGTCTCTATCATTGAGTTGAAAAAGATGAGGCAGGCAAGCCCTCAGTATTATATAGGGTGCCTACAAACCAATTTTGCCAGCCATATCTTATGTGTATAGGCTCAGTCACCTCATTAGAAAAAGCCCTTACCTTATTATTTAATATACTAGCAATGGCTGGATAAAATATTCCATCGTAGCCAGCAACCTCAAATCCTAATAAATCTCCTTTAGAAATAAGACCATTGTTAGAATGATCAAAAGACACTTCTATATAATTCTCACGACTCAGGTGCTCACGATATAGTGGTCCGCTTGTAATAATATCCATACCATATTCGTTTTTTAAAGCATGAAATGCGAGTCTTTCACCTACATCCTTTTTATTTTCTGGGTGGATATCAAGTTCTTCACCAATATCCAGTAAAACCGCCATACCCGTCTTCTCAACTTTTTCGAGAACTTTCCTTTGAGATTCACGAAGAGCTTGAGAACTTACACTTTCATTATATATAAAAGGGGCAATTTGAGCAAAATAAAATGGTAAATTTGAACCCCAAGATGACCTCCAATCATCAATCATTGCTGATAACAAATTTGTATAGTCACTATGATTATGAACATTAGATTCTCCCTGATACCATATAAACCCCTTTATTCCATAAGGGATTATCGGTAAAAGCATACATTCATACAAAGCAGAAAATTGATTCTGCATGTTTGAAAATGGTTTAGGAAAAATGTCTTTTCTGACTTCTTCAGGAAGTTCAACTAATTGATCATTAGAATAATTGTGAACTATTAAATTCATCTCACTAAGAATAAATCCATGGTGTTTGAATTTAAATTTCTCAAAGGGTAATACTATTGAATCCTTATCATTAATAATTCTTACCTGACTATTAAAGCCGCCTCCGCCACCTGTATCAGAAATTCTAAAAGCAATTAAATTTTCCCCCTTTCTTAAAAGTCTTTTAGGTATGATATATTTTCTCTCAAGATTCCAACCTAAAGTGTTTCCAATGAGCTTACCGTTGAAATATGTTTGGTCGATATCATCAATGCCTTTTTCTACTTGTAAAATATAGTCTTTTGAGATATCATTAATCTCTATTGTGGTTCTGAACCAGATCACCCCATCAGATAATAACGGATCAGACTCATCAAAGGCTGACTCAAACCGCCCCATAGATTTTAAACCTCCGTAAGTGTACAAACCAGGAGTCCAATTTTCCCATGAATCGTCATCAAATTCAGGATCTTTGAATGAGTTGTCACCTAAATTAAGATCCTCCCATTTTTTAAGAAACTGATTAAACAATTCTTCTTTAGCAGGGAGCCCAGTGCCCATTAAAATTTTTGGTTGTGGGACAATATAATTACTGAAACCATACTTAGTATTTAATTCCCCAATTAAGGAATCATTTTGTTTTCTGATATAATCTTGATATCCCAGAAAAGTATAATCTTCAGGAATAAAACTTTTGGTTTCATCCAAACTATTTAGTTTTTTAGAGCTAATCCAAGACTCAATTCTTGTTCCACCCCAACTTGAATTAATAATTCCAATCGGAATATTTAATTCTTCATGAAGTTTTTTTGCAAAATAGTACGCAGTTGCACTAAAGTTTCCAGTATTTTTCTGATTGGCAGATAGCCATTTTGTGTGTTTTAATGATTCATTAGTCAAATCTTTGGGAACCGAAAACATTCTAATCGATGGATTAGTTGAATTCTTGATTTCCTCAGTTTGATTTATAACACACCCTTCACACTCATTCATCCTCCATTCCATATTAGACTGACCAGAAGCTAACCACACTTCTCCTATGAGCACGTCACTTATATCGATTTTTGAATCTCCGTCTGTTACATTGATAGAGTAGTTTTTAGAAGGTTCATCTTTGTTAAATCGAGGAGTTGGAAGTAAAAGGGTCCAGTGACCAACAGAGTCTGCCTGAACAGTTATTTCCTCTCCCCAAGATGAAGTCAAGGTTATTTCAGTATTAGGTGCAGCAGTTCCCCAAACAGCATTAGACTGGTCCTGCTGAAGGACCATGTGATTCGAAAAAACTTGTGCGATTTTTAATTCGATTTTTGGACCATTACACCCACTCATTAGAATTAGTCCTAAGAAAAAATTTATAGCATTTTTCATCATCTTTTAGATTATTAAATTACTTTAAAAAAAATTATAGTCCACCTGTAACTGGGATTTTTTTTATCCTCCCTTTTTGTTTTATGATAAAATTTTTCATACCCAATTTCCATAACACCTTTAAAATTTTAATAATGTATTTTATCGGTAAATAAATTTTTTTAGTTTCAAAATATATAAATGTAAAAAAAACATTTATATTAGTCTTGAATTTTAATCTTTTTATATTTTGTTATATGAAAGTCTTCTATCCTTCATCCTGTTCATTTGATAATAACCTAAAGAATTAAATTTTAGAGAAGCATCCAACAAATTAGATGAATTCCAATTATATGACAGATAGCATTATAATTAAATCTCCTGGGAGAATAAATCTTATTGGTGAGCACTTAGATTATAATGGTGGTTATGTATTTCCTGGAGCTATAAATCACAACATAATTCTTAAATTTACTAAGACACAAAATAATCAATGTACAATTATTTCAGAGGGTTTCGGATCTTTTTCATTTAACATTCAGAAGCCTATAAAAATAAGTTCTAATCATTGGGAGAATTATATATTAGGTGTTATTCATGGGATTCATAAAATAAGACCTGATAAATTAAAAGGTTTCAATTGTGAAATTACTAGTAGTCTGCCTGAAGGTGCAGGAATAGCATCCTCAGCCGCTTTAGAATGTGGTGTTGCTGAGGGATTAAATCAATTATTTAATTTAAATTTTAGCGATCACGACCTTATTGATATATCTGTTAAAGCAGAGCACAATTTTGTTAAAAATAATTGTGGAATTATGGACCAATTTTCCATAATTAAAGGTAAAGCTCAAAAACTTATTCTATTAAATTGTGCAACATTAAAATTTGAATTTTTTCAATTTGAATTTGATGACTACTCAATTATTCTACTTAATTCAAACGTAAAGCATAATCTTTCTGAAAGTGAATATAATCTTCGAAGAAAGGAGTGTGAACAAGCTCTTGAAATTATACAAAAACATCATTCTGGTTACAATTATCTAGTTGATGTGCCTGAAAATATTATTGATGAATTAAAAGATGATTTAACTGATAAACTTTATAAAAGGGCAGTTTTTGTTTCTCAAGAAAATGCAAGGGTATTAAAATCAGTAACTCATTTAAAAAAAAGAGAGATAGTAAAGTTTGGTGAATTAATGTATGAATCCCACGATGGATTGTCTAAAAAGTATGAAGTGAGTTCTTCTGAGCTAGATTTTCTAGTTGAATTGACAAAAGATTTACCTTATGTTGTTGGAAGCCGAATGATGGGTGGTGGCTTTGGTGGATCCACAATAAATATTGTTGAGAAAAAATTCATAAATGAATTTTTAAGTTTGGCCTATGAAAAGTATAAGAGTAAATTTAATCATAATCTTGTTTCACTTGAGGTAGAAATATCAGATGGTGTAGGTAGTGCAAATGTTATTTGAATGAATTTGCAAAAAACATCTCATAGGAGGAAAAATATCCTGACTGGTGAATGGACGCTTGTATCTCCTCATCGTTTAGCTCGTCCATGGGATGGTAAAAAAGAAAAGCCTTTAACCAACAACAAACTATCTTATGATCCTAATTGTTACCTGTGTCCAGGGAATGAAAGAGATAATGGAGAAAAAAATCCATTATATAAAGATGTATATGTTTTTAGTAATGATTTTAGTGCATTAAAGAATGAGCCAATACAGGTATATCAAGATGGTCTTTTTGAGGCAAAGAGTGAGTCAGGTATTTGTAGAGTAATTTGTTATTCTGATAATCATAAAACAACTTTACCAATTTTGGATGTAAATTCCATTGAAAAAATTATAAAAGTTTGGCAAAATGAATATCAAACATTAGGTGAAAAATCAAATATCAATTATGTGCAAATTTTTGAAAACAAAGGCTTAATTATGGGGTGTTCTAACCCACATCCTCATGGACAAATATGGGCACAAGAATCAATCCCTACAGAGGTAAAGAAAAAAGATATTCAACAAAAAAGATATTGGGATCAAAATGGAATAAGCTTGTTGGGAGAATATTTAAAACAAGAACTAAAGTTAGAAGATCGTGTAATCTGTAAAAATTCAAGTTTTGTTGCTTTAGTTCCTTTCTGGGCAATTTGGCCTTTTGAAACAATTATTATCCCTAAAAGACATGTTGTTTCTATTTTAGAATTTACAAATGAAGAAGTTAATGATTATGCCCAAATATTAAAAGAACTTACAATTAGATACGATAATTTATTTGAAACATCATTCCCTTATTCAGCTGGGATTCATCAAGCACCAACCAATGGGCAAAACAATAAACACTGGTGTTTTCATATGTGTTTTTATCCACCTTTACTTCGATCTGCAGATATTAAGAAATTTATGGTGGGATATGAGATGTTTGCAGAACCTCAAAGGGATATTACCCCTGAGGTAGCAGCTGAATATCTAAAAAAGTTGTCAGAAATTCATTATTCAAAAATTTAGCTCTTTGACTTAGAAAAAATATTTCATTTTAAGACTTATGATTAATAAATTAATCTAGATCAAAATGTATCATTCAATAACTAATTTTTATTTTTCCT
Source organism: Pseudomonadota bacterium (assembly GCA_027621535.1). Lineage (GTDB taxonomy): Bacteria > Pseudomonadota > Gammaproteobacteria > Burkholderiales > Methylophilaceae > BACL14. Next base: position 6,996 of record JAQCBB010000025.1, read on the forward strand.
ATAGTTTCTCTGTGAGACATTAATTTACCATCTACAAATAACATAAACCCTTTTCCTCTATTATATTTATCCCCATATTTATCCCAAACAATGGTTAAAATTTTATTGTGATAAAGAACATTGTCAAGACAAAAATAATCCCACATGTTTTTTGGAATAAGAGGATTTAACTCAATAATATTGTCGTTACGAGGTCTCAAACCCATCAAACCGGTAATTATTAAGTCATTATATGTTGAATGGTTGTAGTCTTTCCCCCTTTCTTTCCCCCCTTTTTCTTCACTCCAGGTACCATTTTCCCATGATTTTAAACGTGTTCGTGCTATCCAATCTCCTGTATATGGATTCAAGTTTTCATCAATCCAAGGAACTACTTTTTCATCATCTCTTATTAATTTATGTGAATTTGTGTAAATCTTAAGTAATTCAAAATAATCACCTTCATTAATTATATTTTGATCATAATTGTTAAGAAGATTTGCAAGTGATGTTAACACATTACATGTTGCTAATGGCCAGCTTGGTCCATTCCATAAACATTCATGTCCTTGGTACGATATTTCAAATTTTGGATGTCTTTGCTCTAAATAAGTTGGTCCATATGGCGCATAAAAACCATCTTTATCCATTAAAAATTCCCATGCTTTTTCATAACCTTTATCAGGCATATTAAAATACCATGGCGTATATCCATAAAGCTCTCTAGCATCACTGAGTAATGAACTGACTTCTTCTATGTCTTTCTCAACCATGTCTGTGGATAGGACTTTAAAAAAATTAGCCTCTTTATCCCATAATTTATTTTGAACCAAGTTTTTAATTTTATCTGCTTTATTGATGAATTTTTTTTCAATATCTGGCTTTCCAGCCATTTTTGCAATTTTGGAAATGGCTACAGCATCTCCAAACATGAAACTATTTAAGCTTGGTCGAAAACCATGACCTCCCACAGAAAACTCACCTCCATCTCTGTCATCAAGAGTATAAAATAGACCGTTTTTTCTTTTTCCAATGTGATGTCCATACCAATCCCATCCGGATTCCCATGCTTCATAATTTTCAATTAAATCAGGTAGTAAGTCCAAAAGTGGTTTACTGTCTAAGGTTACTAGAAATCTACTATACATTGCATCTGCAACCCAAAAACTGTAAAGACGTGGATTTCCTCCTTTTCTAAACCAGAAATACGAATAATCATCAAGAAATTTAAAATTATGAAGCCAGCGTCCCTCATAGTAATGGTGAGCAGCAGGAGCACTAATTGTATTGTGCTTTCCTGACCAATCTACATCAGGCAAAAATTCAGTAATTACATAACCATCGAGTGTTTTTTTTATATGCTTACGATAGGTCCACCATCTAAAGTAGTAAGTCCTTTCAAAATCAATATCTGGGGACTCAAAAAGAGGAATATTATTTTTTAAAAAATCATACGCTTCTTCATTAGGAATATTTGAATATAGTTCTTCATCATCCGCATTAAACTGCTCAACATACGTTTGCAATTTTAGCTCATCTATAAATGGTTTTGGCTTATCATAGGAGCATGAACTGCAATTCAAGAGCAATAGCAATAAAATTAATTTTGGTAAATTCAAATCCTTTGTAAATTATAAAAAAAAATAAACAGAAAAAATACTACCAAGTAGGTATTAGGAAAAATAATATTCTTTTGATTTTTAATCATTGGCTTATTCACTTGAACACGGTTCATGTTGACCCGTTCTGTTTCACGCAATAATCGAATCAATTAATTTTTATTTCTGTTAACGCCTGATTGTTTATTGCTACAAGTAAATGTGTATTATGACCTACCTTTATAGGTCTTAAATTCCTTACGTCTCCATGCAAAACCAAACCAGATTTTCTCGGAGTTTGAGCAGAAAACCCACCTTTTCCATCTCCTTTTAGCCAAAGACCGTAACTGGCATCATTTCTAGGGGTCTCTACTTCAGAATTATAAAGATTACCTGCTACAATTGCGTCTAGATTTCCGTCATCATCAACATCTTTTACAACAACGGCGTTAATATTCGAAAACTGAGCTCGATAAGGAAGTGGACTTACTTTAAACTTACCACCAATGTTTTCTAGATAAACACTAGAAAAGGAGGTGATTTCGTATTTTAAAGATTCATCCAACATTTTTGTGGAGTAAATCTGCTCTAGTGATGCAATGGCAAAGCTATTATAATCTTTAAACTTATCTATAATAGCCGGTATTTGCTCAGATGAGCATTGTCTTCCCCTTACAGGGTACTCTGTTCCATCATAATCATAGCTCAAAACAATATCAAACGTAGAATTATTATCAAAATCGTTTAAATAAACTCTAAAAGGTTTCTCTTCTGAAGCTTTGTATTTATAATTAAGCCCTAAGTTTCCAGCAATAAGGTCTATATCTCCATCATTGTCAAAATCACCTTTTTCAATATCAAACCACCAACCGTATTGTTTTTTCTCAAAAACTTGGTTTGTAATTTCTACAAAAGACTTTCCAGAATTATTTTTAAAAACCCTAATAGGCATCCATTCGCCTGCTATGATTAAGTCGTCCCATCCATCGCCGTCAAAATCAAGCCAATTTGAGGTGGTAACCAATCCTATATTTTTGAGTTTGATTAATTTTTGATCTGTGACATCTACAAATTTAATTTCAGTATCAGTACTTTGATTCTCTAAAATTCTAGAACTAGCTGGGTATGGGTATTTTTTAGGAGTAAGTCTTCCACCAATAAATAAGTCTAAATCTCCATCATTGTCAAAATCATTAGAGGATATCTCGAGGCCACTTATCCTTGTATCAGGAATGGAAGAAGTATTCCTAATAAAAATGAGACTCCCTTTGTTTTCGTAAAAACGATCTTCATATGCTCTGGAGTCTTGTTTATATTCATTTCCCCCACTTGCAATGTATACATCTTGATCTCCGTCATTATCAGCATCAAATATTTGAATCCCTAAATCTTCATAGTGCCTATCTTTGTCAAAAGCTGGAATTTCAACTTTTTTAAATGTTCCATTTTCTTCTTGAATATACATAGCTGTTGGTTGTCCAAATGCTCCTCCAACAATATAGTCTTCAAGACCGTTACCATTTAAATCTCCTACAGCCAAAGCTGGACCCAATGTAGAATTTTTATGAGGAAGCAATATCTCGTCCTTAAAATCGTCATAAAGATTTTCCTTATGAACATATGGGTCTTCTTGAGTCAAGGTTTCAAATTGTAACTTGTCTTTGACTTGATTTTCTCTTGAAATATTCTCCTTTAAAAGGGCATTGTAAGAAATGGTATGATAAGAATTTATTTTAACATTTTTTAGTTTAGACTGCATCCCGTCTGGCCATTCTATAATTACTTCATCAATCTTAGATGCATTACCTAGTCCAAAATGCAATCTAGGGGAGACTGATGAAAGGTAGCCTCGTGAAAGGCTTAATTCGCGCATTTGGTATTGATTATCAGATGTTTTAATGTGTACCCTAGTCCCTACAGGTATTTGGTTGGATTTTCCTTTAATGTTAAAGGCAACAAAATTAGAATTGGAATTATTGTTTCTATATACTCCAGCTACATCCAATAGATTATTTACAACCAAATCTAGGTCGCCATCATTATCCAAATCACTGAAAATTGCGCCGTTTGAAAATGTTTTTTCATCCAGACCCCATTTCGTGCTCATATTTTCAAATCCTTTCTCTTTTTTGTTTTTAAAAATATAGTTTGAAACCTTTTTAGACGGCATTTTTTCTAAATAAGTTAAAAGCTGAACTTCTTCTTCTTTATTCTTGTAGTTGGGATCATTCTCCATTTTATCGAAGAAATCTCTATACTTAGCATAAAAATCTTTGTCGTTCACATTTCTTCGCTTTCCATTGGTTACAAATAAATCTTGCCAACCATCATTATCAAAATCTGCAAATAATGATGCCCAACTCCAATTAGTTGAGGATACACCAGCCCAAACGGCAATGTTGCTAAAATTTGGTAAATGACCGTTTAAATTCCCTTGGTTTAATTGTAAGGAATTTTGCATATACTGGTGATGTAAACCTAAATCAACAGTCCGATAAAAATCAAAACGATTCATGGATAGCATGTTCGTTTTTGAATTAAAATTATCTGGAAAATTCATATCAAGTTGAAAGATATCAATCCAACCATCATTGTTAAAATCCGAAGCATCAATGCCCATTCCAAATTGTGAAGTCTGTTTAATAGAATGAAGAATTTCATTGCTAAATGTTCCATCCCCATTGTTGATATACATATAATCAGGAGAAGCAAAATCATTAGATACATATACATCTGTATATCCATCATTATTTAAATCAGTGGCAATAATCCCAAGTGTAAGGCCAAAGTTGCTGATACCCGCTTCTTTGGTTACATCAACAAAATGGCCGCTATCATTTCTATACAAATGATCAGACTCACTGTGATCGTGATTTTCAATCTTATATTTGTAATAATCAGTGGAGGCTAAGAAACTCGTAGGTGGATAATTCGCTACATATAAGTCTAAATCACCATCTTTGTCATAATCAAAAAAGGTAGAGTGTATACTATGACCTGTATCATCAATTCCATATTTTGAGGCCATTTCGGTAAATGTATTATCTTGATTATTAACGTAAAGAACATTGTTTCTTGGTTCATCCTTTCCGGCTACAGTACAATAAATATCAAGAAAACCATCGCTATTAATATCAATTACGTTAACTCCTGAAAACCAACGTTTGTCTCCTTCAACTCCAGCAGAGTAGCTGATATCTTCAAACTTCATGTTACCCTTGTTTAGATAAAGTTTATTAGGTACCATATTACCAATAAAAAACAAATCTTCTAAACCGTCATTATTAAAGTCTCCTGCTGCAACTCCACCTCCAAAATAAATATAAGGAAAGGTGAAATAATTAAATTTATCGGTTTCGTAAAGATTGTTTGCAAAATCAATGTTAGTAACATTTTGACTCATTTTCTCAAATGGAATTGATTCTTTGTTACAAGAATAAATTATGAGTATTGTAAAAACGTAAAGGCAAATATTTTTCATATCTAAATATAAGAGAAAAAACCTTGCATTTTTTTGCAAGGTTTTAATTAAAAACTAACAATAAATTAACACCTGTTTCTAGTTATACCCTGGATTTTGAATAAGATTAGGAGCTTTATTTATTTCGGTTTGCGGGATTGGTGAAAAATATTTTTTATCTCTCCAAACCCTTGTTTCACGTATAATATCCTTTGGTTCATACGTATAATCAAAATCAGAGGAACTCTTTCTGTAAGTTGATGGTGTCATTGTACTCCCAGGTTTTTGTACTCCTTTAACTTCGACTCTTTGAGCTTGTTTATTTAGAGAGTAGGGGCCTTCTAACCACCTTCTCATATCAAAAAATCTAGAATCCTCGTTTACCAATTCTTTATCTCGCTCTCTCTTGTAAAGTTCAACAAGAGCAGCTCCAGATTCTGTAACAGCGGGTAATCCATTTCTGTAACGAAGTTTATTCAGCCAACTTTTGGCTTCTTGTTCATTCCCTAAATTCAAATTAGCCTCTACGTAGTTTAACAATACCTCGGTATGACGTAAGTAAGGTGCCGAAATAAATTGATTGTCCGACAAATAACCAGTAGGTGTATCTGGATCAGTAAATTTATTATACCAGTAATGTGTAAGACTCGAAGAGCCTGGATTTTGACCTTTATTTGTATCTACTCCAAACTTAACTGTTCCGTCATTAAATGTATATTCACCTGTTTGAATTTCATTAAATTGATCATATGGAACAGAATTAAGAGGTCTTTGTTTATGTGGTGCACCGTCATGCAATATAGTCGCATAAAAACGGGCTTCACGATTTGCGTAAGGGTCACTAGAATGCACAGGATTATCCCAATCAAACAATGTTCCATCTGACATAGTATATTTTGAAACTAATGCTTCTGTTGGTGTTGTGCCAGCCCATTGGTTATAACCATTGGGACCTTGAAATAATGCAAACATTCCTGGGTCATACCATCCAAAATCTTGAGGTCTACCAGTTTTATATGTTCTGGAATCATAACCAAATTCTTTAAAAATACGACCCCACAAAAAGTCAGGATTTAATTCACCTTGTAAAGAAAGATCAATATAATTTTGTTTGGCGTCTTCAATAGATGCAGGAGTAGTTAAATCTAGATTATACCCAATTGCTAAATCTAAAAATGCTTTTGATGCTGCTTTTGCAGCTTCCCAACGGGCATTTGTAGCATCAGTTGTATAGCTAACGAGCTCTTTATTTTGGAAAGAAGACAAAGTTGAAACAACTGAATTTTTAGAAGGGTTGAACAAATCACTGGCAGCATGCGTAAGTATTCTAGATTTTAAAGCTAGAGCTGCTAATTTAGTGGCTCTTGCCTTATTACCTGCATTAGAATCCCCTAAAAGATTAATTGCCATGTCCAGATCTGATACAATCTGTTTTATACTATCCTCAAAGGATGATCTATCCAAAGGTTCACTATCTAAAACTAAAGGATCTAAAGTTAAAACTACACCTCCGTAATTTCTCACTAATTGAGAGTAAAAATAAGCTCGCATGAAGTAGGACTCACCAAGGAGTTTATTAACTTCACTTTCACTCAAACCAGCTTCATTTGCAGTTAACGCATTAATTGCTAAATTACTGCCTCGTATAAATGGGTATAATGACTCCCAATCTATATAGTTTATAGGAGATACAGCATAAGCTAATTGTCCAAAATTAAATTCAGGATTAAGAGACCCATCAACCATTGGTGGTGCGCCAAAGTCAGCATATGTATGAAATGCATGATCAGTGAAGGCGTCAGTAGTTATAGTACTCGACAAAGGTCCTGCCCAGGTACCCTGATATAAATCTCGTACAGCAGCATCAGCAAGTTCAGGTGACTTGAATACAGCTTCAGAGGAAACTTCACTTAAAGCTTGTGTTTCTAAAAAATCATCATCACAACTAAAGGTTGTAAATGAAATGAATCCGACAACACAAATTTTGAATAAAAGATTATTAAATTTCATTTTTTCGTGTTTTAAAAATTAAAATGTTACTTGAACTCCAACTGAGATTCTCTTTAAGCTGGGATAAGCCCAGCCAGATGCAAAGTTGTTAAGTTGATCATCAATATTGGCTCTTGTTTGATTAGCATCAACAAGAGACTGTGCAACCTCTGGATCATAAGGGTAGTCAGAAATAGTAATTAAGTTTGTCCCAGAAAGAGATAATCTAAAACTATCAGCATTTATCATCTTGAGAATTTTTTCATCTAAATTGTATCCAATTTCAAGATTTTTTAGTCTTATGAAATCACGCTTCATCATGTGAACATCGGTTACCATCGAATACCATGCGATTCTATTATTGGATAACCTAGGATATTTAGAATTTGTATTTTCTAATGACCAAGCACGTCCAGAAATATATCTTTGAATGTTCCATCCATCAGAAGACATATTTTCCCATTCAACATTTTGATAGCCACCTGCAGCTCCATTCCAATACATGTTAAAATCAAAATTTTTATATTTTAATGAGGTGTTAAATCCAAATTGAGTGTCAAAAAACGGAGATCCACCAATTCGTGTTCTGTCAGCAGAAGTGATTTTACCATCCCCATTGATGTCAGTAACTCTTACATCACCAGGTTTTAGCTCAGTTGTTAAATCACTATAATCTAATGTGTTTGCATCAACTTCTGCTTGTGATCTGAATATCCCATCGGACTTATAAAGTAATAATCTACTTACGTCTCCTCCCGTTTCTCTTTGCCAAGGACGGTCAGCTAATTCTGGTTCGTCAAGAAAGACAATTTTGCTATTTGAGTCACTTAAATTAAATGAGAAATCGTAACTCAAACCTTTACTAGTCTCTCCTTTGTATCCAAGATTAAGTTCATATCCTGCATTTTCAAACTCCCCAATATTTTGGTTAGGTGGAGTAATTCCAGTGTACCTGGGTAAGGTTACGTTTGGAAGCGTTAATATATCCTCTCTTGTGTTTTTAAAGATATCTAAGCTTAAAGATAACTTACTGTCCATAGCTAATAAATCAAAACCAATATTTCTTGAAGTTTGCGTTTCCCAAGTGATATTAGGATTAGGAATTTTTGTTTCATAAGCTGTTGTATACACATCAGTTAATGCAGTTTGTGAAAAACCATATGAACTTAAATACTGGAATGGAGCTACACTATCACTACCCAATTGGCCGAATGACCCTCGCATTTTAAAAAAGCTCAAGAAATTAGAATCCCAAAACGATTCTTCAGAAAGCACCCATCCGGCTGAAACACCTGGGAAAAATCCATAGCGGCCCTCTTTAGGAAACAAATAAGAACCATCATATCGAAAAACTAATTCCAATAAATACTTATCCTTTTGATTGTAGTTTAGTCGTCCAAAATAATTTAAACGAGCAGTTTCAAAACCAGTCCCATTTGTATACTGACCTTCATTAGATCCAAATGATAAATGAGGTAAATCTTTTGTAAGAAACCCTGTTTTAAAAGCTCTAGTGAAATCCTGAACAGATTCCTCTCTTGTTATACCCCCTAAAAATTTAATATAATGATCTCCAAAATCTTTTTCGTAAGTAAAGCTAAAGGTGGCTGTAATATCAGTAAGACTTATGTTATCCTGAGTTAATTCTGGAGAATCAACACCATTTTCTACTGGAAATAAGCCAGAAGAATCTCTATTTTTCCCATCCCAACTGTATAAAATATAAGGAGTTACAAATTGTTTCCTGTCTACATTCATTTTATCATAAGAAATAAGACCTCGTAACGAGAGACCATCAATTCCAGGAACATCAAACGTAAGCCCCAAATTACTTTGGGTAATATTAGTTTTAGTTTCATCAAACCCATTTTGTTCCGTTACATTTACTACAGGGTTCCATTGCCTATACCCAGGTCCTGGTTCACCAGTAGGCCAGTAAGCTACATTAGTTGGTTGTAAACTGTACGTTTGAAAAAATGTATCGCCATAAGGCCTCGCCATCTTATTGAGGTTTTCGTTTCTTGTGTACAAACCAACATCCAATTTCAAAAAGTCATTAATTTTTGTATCAAGATTTAAACGCAAATCTAATTTCTCGTAACCATCTGGGGCATTTTTGAAATTAAGTTCTTGAGAGAGATGGCTAAGTGAAGCTAAATAGGATGTATTTTCGCCCCCTCCAGTGATTTGTAAGTTATTCTCAATTATAGGAGCACTAACAAAAACCTCTTCAGCAAAGTTAGAACTGGGATATAACCAAGGATCGCTTCCAGAGGCCGTGTTCTGAATTGCTTCTGAACTGTAACCTGGTTGAACTTGATCTCCGTTAGGGCGAGTATATACCTGTCCGCTGGCAGCTCTTGCAGCTACCCACTCATTGGCAGGAAGATCATATGTATACATTAAATTAACTATATCCATATATTCATGTGCTGAATGCATATCTGGAATTTTAGTAAAGTCTAAAAAACCATAGCTAGAAGACATTCTAACTTTAGGCTTACCTTTATTACCTCTTTTAGTTGTAACTAGAACAACGCCATTAGCTGCTCGAGCACCATAAATAGCAGCTGAAGCATCTTTCAAGACTGAAATACTTTCTATATCAGAAGGGTTGATTCGATTTAATCCACCTGCTCGGTTGGGGATACCATCAATAACAATCAAAGCGGAACTGTTATTAAATGAATTAGTACCACGAATTCGAATACTCACTTTCTCTTCACCAGGAGTATTAAGGGAATTGTCGATGTAAAGACCAGCAACTTTTCCAGAAAGACCTGTAGCAAGGTTTGGCGAAGAAGTTTGCTCAAGAGCTTCAGCACCTATTGAGGAAATAGCACCTGAAAGTGTTTTCTTGCTCTGACCTCCATACCCAATTACTACAACTTCATCAAGCTCTTCAGTATCGGCAATCATTACAATGTTAGATAAATCGGCAGATGCTGATATTTCTTGTGATAAAAATCCAATATAAGAAAACACAAGAATTGCTTCGCTGTTATCAACAGTAATAGTAAAGTTACCATCAAAATCTGAACTTGTTCCATTTGAAGTTCCTTTTTCTACAACAGAAACTCCTGGCAATGGTCCATCTACACTTCTAACAATACCAGACCGAGTTTGAGCATAAATACCTGTCCCCATAAGAAAAACAAACAAGAACATTAATTTGCATGTAAACCTTTTTTTCATAATAGTTGATTTATAAATTGACTTAACGCTTAAATATTTTTTTAAATTTTATAACTGTTTATTTTACGTTTATCATAAATGTAAGAAAAAAATTGTTTAAATGTATTTTTTACAAATATTTTTTAATAAAAAATTTCCTAGTGGCTGTATTTACGATTTTTAGATTCAAGTGATTAAGAAATTATTCTGGTGTGCTGGGAAAGCAAATTTCAATTTTTATTAAAATTCAAAGACATCTTTAATATTTGTGTCTTTCGTTTTTTCCTCACCAAATTGATTTGAATCTATAAAACTGTATAGAAATGCTCCTTTCCTTGATGATGATTTATCTTTTATATTAGTTTTTTTTAAAAACCCTGATGAAAGAATTTTTTTTCGAAAATTTCTTGAGTCGAATCCATTACTGTATAAACACTCATAAAGATTCTGTAATTGTGGTAGTGTAAATAATTTTGGAAGCAATCTAAATCCTATAGGTTTAGTTTTAGCAATCTCTCTTAGTTTAGAAACTGCATCATTAATCATTTGATTATGATCTAAAATAATTTCAGGCACTTCATTCAAATCAAACCATTTTGCATTATACTTTTTAAGATCAATTTTTTTAAACACATCAACTCTTATTAAACTGTAGTAAACAATTGATATGACTCTTTCTAATGGGTCTCTATCAAGATCTCCATAAGTTTTCAACTGACTTAAGTATATATCTTTGGCTCCTGTTAATTTGTAAATAATATCTTGAGCACTTTTGTCCATTGAAGTTTTAGCATCAGGAACCTCTCCTAGTAATGACCAAGAACCTTTAAAGGGCTCGACCTGACGTTGAAATAACAACACAGACAATTTTTTCTGATCATAACCAATAATCACACAATCAATTGCTACACTGATTTCTTGATTTTTATTATACTTTTTTAGAATCATTTGTCAAAATTGCACCCAATATACTTAAAAGTTGTAATACAGGTCAAACAAGTAAAATTACTAAACCTTTACAATATTTTATTTTAGAGTTTTTGGAAGTCTATTTACCAGCAATTAATCCATTAAAAGATTTAGTAGAGCTGCATCTTTGAACAATAGGGGGAGCAAGCTAACCGCTAAATTACACTAATAATATAAACCCTTCACATACTGGAGGGTTTTTTCTTTACTCTGTGTTAGACTACACTAATTTACAAAAAATTAGCTCAAAAATGCTACTAATTGGCAGTGTTGTGACAATACTTTTTAGGTAAAAT
>JAQCBB010000026.1 GCA_027621535.1 Pseudomonadota bacterium
CGAAGACAAAACATTCCCCATCCCACAAGCTTTGATCTTTTGGCACGTGTTCCAAATATTTCAAGATCCCTCCTTTAAGATGATAGACCTCTTCAAAACCTTCATCCAAAAGATAGGAGGTGGCCTTTTCACAGCGAATCCCCCCGGTACAAAACATGGCTATTTTTTTTGTTGTTTTGGGGTCAAGGTTTTTTTTGACATATTCTGGAAATTCACGAAAAGTTTTTGTGTTTGGGTTAATCGCATTTTTAAAGGTCCCAATGTCATATTCGTAATCATTGCGCGTATCGATTACCACCGTATCTGGATCCGAGATTAAGGCATTCCAGTCTTGAGGATCAACATATTGTCCCACGTGCTTTTTTGGACTGATTCCAGGTACACCGAGGGTCACAATTTCCTTTTTCAGCTTCACCTTCATGCGGTAGAAAGGGTTGGATTCAGCCCACGATTCTTTATACTCAAGGGCTTTAAAAGCACCGTCAAATAAAGGATTATTTTCAATAAATTGGTGAAAGTCTGTGATCGACTGTGCTAATCCTGAAATCGTGCCATTGATGCCTTCTTGGGCGAGGAGCAGCGTCCCTTTAATTTGTTTTTTTTGACAAAAATCAAGAATCGGTTGTTGAAAGCTATGAAATTGATCAATGTTCACAAAGTGATACAAGGCGGTCACAAGAAACTTACTCATAGACTTCTAATACTTCCTGATTAAATCGTTTATTAATGTGTTAAAAAATGTTATTTTAACGCTCTTTTAAGATCATTTGGAGATATTCATGGCAGTAGAACAAACATTATCAATTATTAAACCGGATGCGGTGGCAAAAAATGTCATTGGTAAAATATACAGTCGTTTTGAAGATAACGGTTTAAAAATTATCCACGCTAAAATGGCACACCTCAGTACAGAAGAGGCCCAAGGATTTTATGCGGTGCATAAAGACCGTCCTTTCTTTAATGATTTAGTCTCATTTATGACTTCAGGACCGGTCATGATCCAAGTTTTAGAGGGCGATAATGCCGTATTAAAAAATCGTGAATTAATGGGAGCAACCAATCCAAAAGAAGCAGCTCCAGGAACCATCCGTGCTGATTTTGCAGAGAGTATTGATGCGAATGCGGTCCATGGCTCTGATTCCCAAGACAATGCTAAAATTGAGATTAAATATTTCTTTGGTTAACGGTCATTGATAAATATATTTGATATTGATTTAGAAACGTTTCAATCGCAAATCGCACAAGCCGGTCATCAACCCTTTCGTGCAAAACAATTGTGGCGCTGGCTCTACAAAGAAGAGCAAACCGATTTCGAGTTGATGACTGATCTTGCTAAAGATTTCCGACAGTTTTTAGCAGAGCACTATCAGGTCTCTTTCCCCAACATTAATTTTGACCACACCTCAAAAGATGGAACACGGAAATGGTTGTTTGACATGGGAGAAAATAACGCCATTGAGACGGTGTTTATTCCCGAAAAAAATAGAGGAACCTTATGCCTATCTTCACAAGTGGGATGTGCATTAGAATGTACTTTTTGTTCCACAGGAAGACAAGGATTTAACCGTAACCTCACCCAAGCGGAAATTATTAGTCAGTTATGGCTCGCCAATCAAATGCTCACGGATCATTACGACAGCCAACAACATAAACCGGTCACTAATGTGGTGATGATGGGGATGGGTGAGCCCTTAGCGAATTATGATAACGTCGTTGGCGCCCTAAAAATTATGCTGGATGATCAGGCTTATGGTTTAAGTAGAAGACGGGTGACGGTGTCAACCAGCGGACTGGTCCCTGCCATTCAAAAATTGAAGAACGACTGCCCAGTTTCATTAGCTATCTCTCTGCATGCACCGAATAACCGTATTCGCGATCAAATTGTCCCCATCAATAAGAAATACCCGTTGAATACACTTTTGCATGCGTGTCACGATTATCTAGAAAAAGCTCCACGGGATTTTATTACCTTTGAGTATGTCATGTTAAAAGATGTGAACGACAGCGATGAAAATGCAATGGAGTTGGTCAATTTAGTAAAAAATATCTCCTGTAAATTTAATCTCATTCCTTTTAACCCGTTTCCTAAAAGTGGATATGAATCTTCCAATAAAGATCGTATACTACAGTTTCAAAAGATCCTCATTGATCACGATATCGTAACCACTATCCGCAAAACACGCGGTGACGATATTGATGCCGCTTGTGGTCAATTGGCTGGAGATGTGCAAGATAAAACAACAAGAACCATACGCCTGATTCAAGAAGGGAAAAAATAATTGATTAAAAAGAATCGATGGGTGGTGAAGATTGGCGACATTTCAGTGGGTGGTCAACATCCTGTGGTCATTCAGTCCATGACCAACACCGATACAGTCGATATTGAAGCCACTGTAAAACAGGTCTTTGAATTATGGAAGGCGGGTTCTGAAATTGTACGCATCACGGTCAATTCAGAGGATGCGGCAAAGTCTGTTGCACCCATTAAAAATAAATTAATCCAACTTAATTGCAATGTACCGCTTGTGGGCGATTTTCATTTCAACGGACATAAACTCTTATCTCTTTATCCCGATTGTGCTGAAGCGCTCGATAAGTACCGAATTAATCCAGGCAATGTCGGTAAAGGCTCTAAACGGGATGATCAGTTTAACCAAATGATTCAATTCGCGATTCGATATAAAAAACCTGTTCGCATTGGGGTGAATTGGGGTTCTTTAGACCAAGATCTCTTGGTGAAAATGATGGACGCAAATCAAAAGCTCAAACAACCTTTGTCATCCAATGCTTTAATGCGCGAAGCTTTAATTCAGTCAGCTTTATTGAGTGCGAAAAGTGCAGAAGAGGGAGGTTTACCGAAAGAGCAGATCATTATTTCTTGCAAAACCAGTGACACACAAGATTTAATCTACGTTTATGAGCAGCTTGAAAAAAGATGTAATTACCCCTTGCATTTAGGTCTCACCGAGGCGGGCATGGGCAGTAAAGGCATTGTCGCTTCCAGTGCCTCAATGGGCTATCTGTTACAAAAAGGCATTGGTGACACAATCCGAATTTCATTAACTCCAGAGCCCGGGGAAAGCAGAATTAAAGAAGTGGTTGTTGCCCAAGAGCTGTTGCAAACCATGAATATTCGTTCTTTTGTGCCTCTAGTCATTGCTTGCCCAGGGTGCGGCAGAACCACCTCAACGTTTTTTCAAGAATTAGCCCAACAAACCCAACAATATTTAAGGGAAAATATGCCCACCTGGAAGCAAATACACCCCGGGGTGGAGAATATGAAAGTCGCAGTGATGGGCTGTGTGGTTAATGGACCAGGGGAATCGAAAATGGCTGATATTGGTATAAGTCTTCCAGGAACAGGAGAAATACCTGTTGCCCCAGTCTATGAAAATGGGGAAAAAACAGTGACTTTAAAAGGTGATAACATTGCAAGTGAATTCCAAAAAATAATTAATAACTATATTCAAACGCGCTACAAATAAATGAAAAAATACCAATCGATTAAAGGCTTTTATGATGTGTTGCCCGAACAACAAAAATACTGGCGTTTTTTCTATGAAAAGGCTTATCAAATTCTAGACCGTTATGCTTATCAGGAAATCAAGCTTCCCTTGGTAGAGTCGACTGATTTATATATTCATAGTGTAGGTCAGCAAACTGATATTGTGGAAAAAGAGATGTATTCTTGGCAGGACAGTTTAAATCAAGATCGTTTAACCTTAAGACCGGAAGGCACAGCGGGTTGTGTGAGAGCGGTGATAGAAAATAATTTAACTTATAACGGCCCCATTCGTTTGTTTTATCATGGGCCCATGTTTCGTCATGAGAATGTTCAAAAAGGACGTCAGCGTCAATTTAACCAGCTGGGTATTGAAGCTTTCGGTTTTCCAGAGCCTCTTGTTGATGCTGAAATGATTTGTTTACTTCATGACTTTTGGAAAGAGCTGGGTCTAAAAAATATTGAGCTTCATATTAATAATATTGGTGACCCAAATGAAAGATCAGAGTATCGTAAACAACTCATCAAATATTTCGAGCAGCATAAAGATCAATTAGACGAGGATGCAAGCAGAAGATTACATTCAAATCCAATGCGGATTCTTGACTCTAAAAATCCAAAAATGCAATCAATCATTGATCATGCACCAAAGTTTGTTGATGGCATGTCGGGAGCGAGTAAAACTCATTTTGAAAAAGTTCTCGGCTATCTGGAGCAACAAAACATCCCATACACAATCAATAAAAATTTAGTTCGTGGATTGGACTACTACAATCGTACTGTATTTGAATGGGTATCAAATGACTTAGGCAGTCAGGGGACAGTGGCCGGCGGAGGTCGGTATGACTATTTGATTGGTTCAATGTGTAATACGGAGATACCTGCGTTTGGGGTGGGTATCGGTATTGAAAGAATTATTCTTTTATTAGAACAATTAGATCATGTACAAAATTACTCACAGCCTTCAGTTTATTTAGTCAATATGGGACCTTCTGTGGATGAGTTCACCCTCCAAGTTGCCAATGTGTTAAGAAATCAAGGGATATCAACAAGCATGAATATTGGTTCGACGAGTTTTAAATCTCAATTAAAAAAAGCAGACAAGTCGGGTGCTAGTTTTGCCATTATTATTGGTGATGATGAAGTCAAAAAGAAGGTGGTGCAAATTAAACTTTTAAGAAAAACAATGGACCAACAAGAAGTTTTGCTGAATAATATCGTTGATTTTATAAAAAATAATGCCCACTGAAAATATTTTAAAAGTTAATCATTTGATGATTAATCCGATTAAGCAAGTTGAAAATAAACTTGTCAACGATGTATCTTTTCTTTTACCGAAAGCTAAAATTACTTGTATTGTGGGAGAGTCTGGAAGCGGGAAGAGCTTAACCGCTCTATCTATAGTTAAACTTCTATCAAGCCAATTAGAGTTCTCGGGTGAAATTATTTTCAATCGACAAAAGTTACATGAGTTAAATGATAAACAATTGAGATCCATTCGGGGTTCTGAAATAGCCATGATCTTTCAAGATCCTATGACCTCTTTAAATCCAGTTTTTACCGTGGGCTATCAAGTTGCTGAGGCTGTTCTGGCTCATCATAAATTAACTAAAAATGAAGCGAGAAAAATTACCGAAAAAGCGTTCACCGATGTCGGTATTCCTGCAGATCGATATGACAATTATCCGGATGAGTTATCGGGGGGGCAAAGGCAAAGAGTGATGATTGCTATGGCGATGATTAATAAGCCAAAATTACTCATTGCGGACGAACCAACCACCGCATTGGACGTCACGGTTCAAAAGCAAGTACTTGATTTAATACATAATTTACAAAAAAAACATCAAATGACTGTTTTATTCATTACTCATGATTTTGGTGTGGTTGAAGATATAGCTGATCAGGTTTTGGTGATGTATAAAGGTAAAATTGTTGAACAGGGGAGAGCAAAATCAATCATTAAAAATCCCAAACATCCCTATACCAAAGCATTGTTAAAATGTATTCCAAGCATTCATTCAAAAAAAATATTACAACCCATAGATTACCTTAAGCTTGAGCGTGAAATGGCTAAACTTTAATGTACTTATCGGTTAAAAATCTAAGTAAAACTTATTCAAAACGCTCAGGTTTTTTAAATACCAAAACTTCAACCATTCATGCACTTAATAATGTTTCTTTTGATCTAGATAAAGGCAAATGTTTGGCCATTGTTGGAGAGTCCGGAAGTGGTAAATCAACTTTAGCAAAAATTATGATGAAATTACTGGATCCCGATTCAGGATCAATTCATTTGTCAAAACAAGATGTTTTAAATATCCCAAAGCAAAAAATAAAAGCTTATCGAAAAAAAATACAAATGATTTTTCAGGATCCATTTTCTTCACTAAACCCAAAATTTACCATTGGTCAAATCATAGCCGAACCACTTGAAATTCATAAAATGGGAACGCCAACTCAAATCAAGGCAAATGTGGCCAAGTTTATAAAGCTTGTGGGGTTATCCGATAAAGATTTATCGCGTTACCCACATCAGTTTAGTGGAGGGCAACGACAAAGAATTTGTATAGCCAGAGCACTAATCATCGAGCCTGATATCATTGTTTGTGATGAACCGGTTTCCGCTTTGGATGTATCGATACAAGCACAGATTTTAGAACTCTTAAAAGCGCTTCAAAAAAAATTAAATCTGACATATTTATTTATCACTCATGATTTAAGGGTGGTAAAATACATCGCTAACGAAATGATTGTTTTGCAAAATGGAAAATTAGTGGAACAGGGCGCTGTCAATCAAGTGTTTAAGAATCCAAAAACAAAGTATACACAAACATTAATTAATTCGATTCCTGGCTCGATTTAAATAATTTAATAAGGATTAACATGGCTGAAGATATCAACAATAACTCTGAAAAGTTTGACAAAATTAAAGAGTTTATTCAGAAAAATAAAAAAATAGTTGTTGGAGCGATAATTGGATTATTTGCACTTTTACTTTTATCAGATGTTTATCATGATAGGAAAATTAGAAAATCTGAACAAGCCTCTGAGTTATTTCAACAACTTTTAATTAGTAAATCAAGTGATGTTGAAAAATTAAAATCAATTGCTGATGAGTTGATGAATGACTATCCATCAACACCATATGCATCCAGGGCACAAATTATTTATGTAAAAACATACATCAAAAATAATCAAGTCAATGACGATGTTAAAAATCGATTATTATGGGCAAGCGATAACTCGGTAGAGCCTTCTATTCAGAGTCTTTCAAATTATTACTTAGGCTTAATCGCACTATCTAACAGCTCCTTAGAAGAATCTATTCGCTATGCCAATAAAATAAAATCAAAGGGATTTCAAGGCTTTAAATTTGATCTTTTAGGAGATATAGCTCACAGCGAGGGTAAAACTGAAGAAGCTAAAAATTATTATCAAAAAGCAATAACTTCTTTTTCTGCTCAGAGTGATTTTGCTCGTATCATTGAGTATAAATTACAAAATTTATAAAATATTTACTAATCAATCAAAATGAAAAATTTTGTAGTATTTTTAACATTTTTATTTATATCCTCTTGTATTGGCCCAGTAAAAGAATTAGAGAGTCAAATAAATGATGTATATTTGGCTTCACCCTTAGATGAGATTCCTGAACCTCTTCCAGAAAATTTTAAAAATAAAATAAGCGTTAAAGTATCTTGGGCGAAAGACTTTGAGATTCTGCCTGATCATCCTGATGTTGTTTTTGCTGATGCATTTATTTATTTAATTACTTCCACAGGTAATTTTAAAAAAATTGATGCGACAACATCAGAGGTTGTCTTCAGTAAGCAGCTCGATAATGGGGTTTCTTCTGGTATTTATGGCGACTCAAAAAAACAAAACTTTTTTTTCATTGATAAGGATAACTTTTTAAACAAGATCGATGAACAAGCGAACAACATTTGGCGAATAAAGTTGCCCAACTCTTCACAATTGGCGCCTATTTTTTTTGATAAACAAATTATATTCAAATATAAAAATAATAATATTGAGTCTTTTAATGTGGATCTAGGTACATCACTGTGGACCTATAAACGTCAAAACCCGCCATTATCTATCAGTATCCAATCGTCTATGATAATTTCAGATAATATTTTGTATAGCGGCTTTCCTGGTGGAAAGATAGTCATTATTGATCCCGAGTCCGGTGCTTTCTTGTCTGAACTGACCACCTCACGATCCAAGGGGGTAACAGATATTGACAGAACCAATGACATTTCTGGAAATCTAGTGATTATCGATAATCTATTATTTGCAGTGGCTTACAATGGTGAGATAGTCAGTTTTGATCGTGCATCAGGTGCGAAGATTTGGAATAGAGCTATAAGCAGTTATCATGGCCTGACCTCAGATTTAGTAAATATTTTATTGAGTCATGAGAATGATTCTATTTATTGTTTTGATAAAAATACAGGAAAAACCGTCTGGAAAAATTCAGACTTATTGCATCGAAAATTATCCTCACCATTAATATATGAAAATTATATATTGTCGGTGGATTATCTTGGAATTCTTCACGTCCTGGATTTAGAGGAGGGGGTTCGTCAAGCAATTTTTTTATTTGATAACAGCCTTGATGATTTGATTGATTTTGGTGGCTCAAAATTGAACATTAAGGATACAGTAAATTATACAAAGCTCTATAACCATAATGGTTTTGCATATATTATGCAAAATCACTCCAAAATTATAAAAATATCAATCGATGAATAGCATTGCCATTATCGGTCGACCTAATGTTGGTAAATCAAGCTTATTCAATAGACTAACAAAATCAAGAAAAGCGATTGTCTCAGAGTTTGAGGGCCTTACCCGTGATCGACAATCTTCAATTTTGTTGATTAACGACTATGTTTATGAATTAATTGATTCAGGAGGGTTAAATTTTGATCATTCTGATAACGTCATGAATAAGGAGATTATTCATCAAACGAATCAGGCGGCCGATGAGGCCGATGTAGTGCTTTTCGTAGTTGATTATAAGTCGGGACTTACATCTGATGATATGCTCATTTCAAAACTTTTAAGAAAAAAAGAAAAAAAAGTTTGCCTCATTATTAATAAGGTAGATGGCGTTGATAGTAACTTAGCCTCATCAGAATTTTTTAAATTAGGATTTGAGGATATGATTTGCACTTCTGTTAGCCATAATTATGGAATGGACAATATTTTTGAATACATTATCGATAATCTCAGCGGAGAGTTATTAGATCATGATTTACAACAAGATCCATTATTTAAGATTGCGGTCATTGGAAAACCAAATGCAGGAAAATCAACTTTTATTAACTCCGTGATTGGTGCTCAACGGCTAATTGCTACAAATATACCTGGCACGACAATCGACTCGATCGAAATCGAATTTGAATGGCATGGCGACAAGCTCATTCTGATTGATACAGCTGGGATAAGGCGAAAAGGCAAGGTTACTCAAAAGGAAGAAAAATTTGCCCTTTTAAAGTCCTTAGAAAGTGCTGCACAGGCAAATTTTATTTTTATTATGATTGATGCAACCGAGGGTATTACAGCACAAGACCAAGCAATCATTTCAGAAGCATTGAGTTTGTACAAACCGATGATTTTGTTAATCAACAAATGGGACTTGATGGATGACTACCAAAAAGAAAGATTTGATGCAGAGTACGATAAATTTAGTAAAAATTTTAATTTCCTTGAATGTTTAAAAATTTCAGCAGAAAAAAAGACTAATTTATCAAAAGTCCACAAAAAATTAATGAGTATCAAAAGTGTGCTGGATAATCAATTCAAGACTTCAATGTTAAATAGTATATTATCGGATGCATTATTAAATCACCCCCCATCCATTTCTAAAGGCATAAGACCTAAAATAAAATTCATTAGTTTTTATTCTCGATCACCTCTTGCTTTTAAAATTCACGGCAATCACTTGGACGGGGTCAGCCTATCCTATAAAAAATATTTAGAAAAGTTTTTTAGACAGTCTTTAAATTTTCAATCGATACCGTTGAAGTTGATTTTTTCATCACCAGAAAATCCTTATGAGAAAAATAATAAAAAAATTAGTACGGGTTTGGTCACAAGAAGAAAAATAAAAAATAAACTCCGTGAAAAATTAAATAATAAGAATTAATCACTTAAGCTTTTCCAAAACTTCCACCATTTCTTATTCTCTTCGGCATAGTTTGAAGTGATTTTATCCTCAGGATAATTATGTTCAATAATTTTTTTTGTCGATAGTTCTAGATCTTTTAATTTTAATTCTTTATAGGCAATATATTGAATGACTATTGCTTCTTGAACATGAATACTATCAGGGTAATTTGTGTAAACATTTTTAGCTCTATTTAAAGCAGCCACATAGGCTTTTCTTTTCATATAATATCGGGCGACATGTAAATCATATTCAGCAATTTTATTCATTAAGTAGGTCATTCGATCAATCGAGTCTTGAGCATATTTAGAATTAGGAAATCTTTTTGCTACTTCATTAAATGCATCAAATGCTTTTTTTAGCTGATTCACATCACGGTCACTGATATCTTGAAAAGTGAGTTTATTTAAAATACCTCTCTCACTATAAAGATTTAAGCCTTTTAGATAATAAGCATAGTCCATTAATGGATGACTGGGATACAAAGTAATAAATTGTTGAACCGTGCTCGAACTTAATTCAGTTTGACCAAACTTATGATAGCAGTAGGCTAAATTTAAGCGTGCCGATGGAATTAATTTATTATCTGGATAGCGTTTTATAAGTTTTTCAAGAAAATCAATCGATTTTCTAAAATCTCTTTGATCGAGCAAACCTTGAGCTCTATCATAAATCCAATCCGGACTCTGTCCAGTGGTTTCATCAAATTCAGTGGGCTCTCCAAAAATAAAACAACCAGATAAAAAAATTGTGGTGGCAATTAATGTAATATATTTCAACATGAATAAAAAAGATATTTATAAAAAACTTATCATACCTACTACTTTCTTTGGGTCAAGGCTTGATCATGTTTTAACTGAATTATTACCTGAATTATCAAGATCCAAGATACAAAATATGATTAAACAAAATCTTGTCATGATTAACTCTAAGACAGCCGTTCAAAAATATAAAGTCCTGGGCGATGAGGAAATTATTATTAAAGATATTATTTGTGATGAAATAACTGTCAGGCCAGAAAATATGCCCTTGGACATTATTTATGAGGATGATGATTTATTGGTACTCAATAAGCCTAAAGCTTTAGTGGTTCATCCAGGTTCAGGAAACTCATCAGGAACCTTATTAAATGGGTTGCTTTATTATGAAAAAAAACTAGAAAGACTTCCAAGAGGAGGGATTGTTCATCGATTAGACAAAGATACCACGGGCTTAATGGTGGTAGCGAAAAATGAAGAATCACAAAATAATTTAGTTAATCAGCTTCAATCCAAATCAGTTTATAGAGAATATAGGGCAATTGTTTGGGGACAGTTATGGAAAAATAAGGTCATCAATAAACCAATTGGAAGACATCCGAGACAACGAACGAAGATGGCCATTAATAAAATTAATGGAAAAGAAGCAACAACACAATTTGAAATTTTAGAAAGATTTAACTTTCATACCTATATACGTTGTCTTTTGCAAACTGGAAGAACTCATCAAATTCGTGTTCATATGATGGATAATAATTCACCGATAGTGGGCGATCCTGATTACGGATTAAAAAAAATAATACCCACTAAAAAAATAAATCTCAATCTTTTAAACGCAATCAAAGATTTCGAGCGGCAAGCGCTCCATGCAATTTCGCTCGGATTAATTCATCCGAAAACAGGTCAATCTATGAAATGGTCTATTGATTTACCTGAGGATATGAAACATCTTTTAACGGTTATTCGTGATGATTTAGAGGGAAATTTGCTTGATGATAATGATCCATTTTTAAATCCCGTATATCAACTCAATCAACCAATCGATATTGATGAGATCAAATAAAATCAAAATCGATTGGATTGTTCCAGAAAATATAAAATCTTTTCAATCAAATTCATCTCTAAAACTCACAACAACTATAAATCCTGACTCTCTCCATTATCAAAAGCTTTTTAAAAAAATAGGCTTGAAGTTTTCTTTAATGACTCAAATTCATTCTAACAAAGTATGTGAAATTCATTCAAATACTTTTAATTTAACTGGAGATAGTGTAATCACCTTCAAACCCAATGTGGTTGTTGCGATAAAAACAGCAGATTGTATCCCTATTTTGTTATCTAATAAGGAGGGATCATTTGTTGCTGCGATTCACTGCGGGTGGCGAGGATTAGCTGAAGATATTATAAAAAATACGATTAATAAAATTAAATCAAAAAATTATATAGCTTGGATTGGCCCAGGTATTTCTCAAAATTTTTTTGCAACGGATCGCGATGTTTATGATGCTTTTATGAAAAAAAATAATTACTTAACCAGATTTTTTAAATATAAAAATGACAAATTTAATGTTGATCTTGTTGGGATCGTAAGAGAGCTTCTTCAAAATTCAGGGGTCTATGAAATTTATGGAAACTCTGTAACCCAAAATTATTGTACATACAGAGACCATGACTTTTTATTTTCACATCGCTTTGACCAAACTCAATATCGATTGATTTCTCTTGCATGGATAAAGCCATAATTTTTGTTACGATTCACGTATAATCTGTGCTCATGAATTTATTACTTATTTTAATAGTTTGTTTTTTTGGCTCAGCGTTAAGTTTAGTTCTGGCTTACTCTTTTAGTAGACTCAAAATGGTGAATTATGCTGATTATTTTGTCAGTTTTGCGGTGGGAACATTGCTAGGAGCTGCTTTTCTCGAGATCATTCCACACGCCTATGATTTATCGGGAGATCTGCACACAATTTCATTAGTTGTTTTAATCGG
The DNA here is from genome assembly GCA_027621535.1 of Pseudomonadota bacterium. Classification (GTDB taxonomy): domain Bacteria; phylum Pseudomonadota; class Gammaproteobacteria; order Burkholderiales; family Methylophilaceae; genus BACL14. The sequence continues at coordinate 12,428 of JAQCBB010000026.1, forward strand.
AATTCTTATTTTTTTCATCTTAGAAAAGCTTTTGGTTTGGAGACATTGTCACGGTTCTCACTGCGAACATCATTCGCCTGCACCCACTAACGATATCAAGAAAGGGAGTATTTTAATTATTGGCGATTGTTTTCATAATTTTATTGATGGCGTTTTGATTTGTAGTGCTTTTCTGGTTAATACAAATTTAGGCTTAATTACAGCATTAGCAATTATTGTTCATGAAATTCCACAAGAAATCAGTAATTTTTCGATTTTATTAAACTCTGGATACAGCCTTGTAAAAACATTATGGATGAATATTATTACTGGGATTTCAATGATGGTAGGAGCAACTATTTCTTTTTTCATTTTGAGTGATTTTAGTTTTCTCATTCCGTTTATCTTATCCCTTGCTGCATCAAGTATGATTTATGTGGCAATTTCTGATTTGATTCCAACATTACATAAAAAAACACAGATGCAACAAACGTTTCAGCAAACCTCATCTATTTTTCTTGGTGTTCTCGTAATTTATTTGCTTCACTCCATGATCCATTAACAATGAGCTCAGTTAAAATTCCTAAAATAGGTTTTATTTCTTTAGGCTGTCCGAAAGCCGGTAGTGATACAGAAAAAATTATGACCCGTGCTCGATCACAAGGTTATGATATTTCAGATTCCTATACTGATTCTGATGTGGTTGTGGTGAATACTTGTGGCTTTATTGATTCAGCCGTTGAAGAGTCGTTGAATACCATTGAAGAGGCAATCAAAAATAATGGAAATGTGATTGTTACTGGCTGCTTGGGAGAAAAAAAAGATATTATCAAAGCAAGATTTGACAATCTTATTGCCATTACAGGTTCGGAGTCTGATCAGGAGGTCATGCAAGTAATTAATCGAGTTGCCCCAAAACCACATGATGCATTTATAGATTTAATTCCAAAATCTGGTTTAAGGTTAACCCCCTCACATTATGCCTACATAAAAATATCAGAAGGTTGTAATCATAAATGTTCTTTTTGCATTATTCCTTCGATGAGAGGCAAGTTGGTGAGTAGAGGTGTTGGAGATATTCTTAATGAAGCTCAGCATCTAATTGATGATGGTGTTTCTGAACTCATTATAATTTCACAAGATACAAGCGCTTACGGGGTTGATTTTAGGTACAAACAATCTTTTTGGAATGGAAAACCCGTTCGAGGTGACCTTTATCACTTAGCGAAAGAGTTAAAGGAGCTCAATGTATGGGTTCGTTTTCATTATATTTATCCATATCCTCATGTTGATCAACTGATTGAATTAATGGACTTTGAGACAATCTTGCCTTATCTTGACGTACCATTTCAGCATGCAAATCCTAAAATATTGAAAGCTATGAAACGCCCTGCAGATGCAGAAGATAATTTAAATCGAATTGAGTCTTGGAGGAAAATTAATCCTGATTTATCTCTAAGAAGTACTTTTATTGTAGGATTTCCTGGAGAAACCGACCAAGATTTTGAAGATTTAATTCTTTTTCTGAAGCATGCAAATATTGATCATGTGGGCTGTTTTAAATATTCAAACGTGGATGGAGCGAGCGCTCAACAGCTTGAAGATCAAATTCCTGATAAGATTAAAGAAGAGCGTTATCAATATCTGATGGAGACACAACAGGAAATTAGTAAGAATAAACTACGGTCTTTGGTTGGTTCTTTTCAGCATGTTGTGGTTGATGGTTTTGATAATGATTATGCTGTAGCTAGAACTTTTCGTTCAGCACCAGATGTTGATGGGGTGGTTTATTTAAAAAACCCTGAGGGTTTAATCGTCGGCGATCGTCTCGATGTTAAAATTATATCTTCTGATTGTTATAACTTATTTGCTGGACCTATAGATGATTAAAACTCGATTTGCACCAAGTCCCACTGGCTACCTTCACATTGGAGGTATTCGTACAGCATTATTTAATTATGCTTTTGCTAAAAAAAATCAAGGGGAGTTTTATCTTAGAATTGAAGATACCGATGAAGCACGTTCCAATCAAGAAGCAGTGGATAAAATTTTGCAAGGAATGGATTGGTTGAATTTAAATCATGATGGTGAGATTATTTACCAATCTGAAAATAAAGACCGACACAAAGAAGTAATTCAGGATTTATTAAAAAATGGATCTGCTTATGAATGTTATTGTTCTAAAGAGGAGTTAGACGAAATGCGTCTGGCTTATGAACACAAAGGATTAAAACCAAAATATGACGGTCGTTGGAGACCCGAGACTGGAAAGACTTTGCCAACAAAACCCGCTGATATTCAGCCCGTGATTCGTTTTAAAAATCCACCCACAGGTTTCATTAAATGGGATGATCTAGTCAAGGGCAGTATCTCAGTGAGTAATGAGGAGTTAGATGATCTAATTCTTCAAAGGTCTGATGGGACACCCACTTATAACTTAAGTGTAGTTGTTGATGATATAGATATGGGCATTACCCATGTGATTAGAGGCGATGATCATATTAACAATACACCTCGACAAATCAATATCTACAAAGCCTGTGGATTTGATGTACCTCAATTTGCTCATCTATCCATGATTTTAGGCGAGGATGGACAAAAACTATCTAAGCGACATGGTGCCGCGAGTGTGACAGATTACATGGACCTTGGATATTTGCCAGAATCAATAAACAACTACCTTGCAAGATTGGGTTGGAGTCATGGAGACGCAGAAATATTTAGCCTAGAGCAAATGTGTCAATGGTTTAGTTTTGATAAGGTGACATCCTCAGCATCCCAATTTGATCTAAAAAAACTAAATTGGATTAATAATCATTATATTAAAACTAAAAATTATGATGATATTAAAACTGTCCTAGCATCTAAATTTATCGCAAATGATTTTGATGAATCAAAACTACAACTTATTTTTGAGCTTTATAAAGATCGATGCCATACACTAAGAGATTTTGAACAGCATGCCGAAACTATTTTAGGCGAATCAAGGCAAATAGATGAGGATTTAAAAATCAAATATTTAAATCAGGATACGCTGCAGCATTTAAAGTCCTTATCAATCGAGTTTAATAACTCTGATTTTTCAATAGGGGCTATTGAATCTACCCTCAAAAATTTTGTCAAAAACAGAGAATTAAAATTTCCTCAGATTGCCATGCCTTTGAGAGTTGTTTTGCTTGGGACGGATCAATCTCCCTCGATTGGACATATCATTGCAATCATAGGAAAAGCACTATTTAACAAAAGAATGGATAGGTTTTTATAAATGACAAATAAAATAAGATCAGAATTTTTCAATGAAATTATTTCAAAATCGATTAATGTTTCTGTTTATTTGATGAATGGTATTAAGTTACAAGGGCTTATTGAGAGTTATGATGAGGAAAGTATTATCTTGAAAGGAAATTCCCCACAATTAATTTTTATGCACGCAATTTCATCGATTGTTCCTAATTATAAGTAATTTTTGAAACCTGTAAATCTAAAAAAAATAAATCCTGATAAATGCTTGGTCATCAATATTCACGATGGTTATGGGCATACTCAGTACGATCAATACGAAATTAATGAGCTTGCAAAAACTGCGGGTTTCCAAATCGAAGAAACCATAGATGTAAAAGTGATCTCACCCAATCCAAGTTTTTATATTGGAAAAGGTAAAGTTGAGGAAATTAAACAATTAAAAAATTTATTTGATTTTCAATTTTTAATTATTAATGAGGACATTAGCCCGGCGCAGGAAAAAAAACTTACAGATGCGCTCAATTTGACGGTTATTGATCGCACAAATTTAATTCTAAATATATTTTCTATGCGCGCTAAAAGCTATGAGGGGCGGCTTCAGGTTGAACTTGCTCAATTAGAGTACTTGTCGACCAGGCTGGTGAGGGGTTGGACCCATCTTGAAAGGCAAAAGGGAGGTATCGGTGTTCGAGGTGGACCCGGGGAGAAGCAGATTGAATTGGATCGTCGGATGTTACGAGGTCGTGTCAAGCAGTTGAAAGAGCGCCTTAAAAAGCTCACAAAACAAAGGGATATGCAACGCCAAAGAAGGCGCAAGAGTGGAGTTTTCAATGTAGCGATTGTGGGCTATACCAATGCTGGAAAATCAACCCTATTTAATGTGCTCACCAATCAAAAAATCTATGCAGCGGATCAATTGTTTGCGACCTTAGATACTACTTCACGAAAGCTCTTCATTCCCCCTAACTTTTCTTTGGTAATTTCGGATACGGTTGGTTTTATTAAAAATTTACCGACCAATCTGATTGAGTCTTTTAAATCAACGTTACAGGAATCGACAACTGCTGATCTTCTGCTTCATGTTGTTGATTCCAGTAATGATGAAAAAAAAGAACACATCCTTCAAGTCAATCGAATTTTAAAAGAAATTAAGGCGGATCAAGTAGATCAGATTTTAATCTTAAATCAAATTGATAAAAATAAGACAAAGCCACAAAAAGATATGGATGAGTATGGTAGAATCAAGCGTATTGAATTATCAGCAAAAACTGGCCAAGGAATTGAATTTCTTAAGGAAGCTTTGGTCGAAAGAACAACAAGCTTTACTAATCAAGAAAAATTATATTATGACGAAAATGTTCAACAGCCTATTTAAAAAAATTGGAATATTAGCAAACCAAGATGGCCCTCCAGATCTTGATGAGATTTTAAAAGATCTTGGAAGAAAAATTGATAATATCTTTAGAAGAAAACCAAAAATTGTTGTGAATAATGACTCAAGGGGGTCTGGAAAAAATAATAGCTCGGGTACTGGAAACACGACAGGAGGGGATATTCCTATAATTCCGATCCTTCTTGTGGTATTTCTTATTTGGCTAATTACAGGGTTTTATATTGTGGATCAGGGGTCGAGAGGCGTCGTTTTAAGATTTGGAAAGCATATTGATGTAACCCAGCCTGGGCCGAGATGGCATTTACCATACCCGATTGAAACGGTTGAAGTTGTCAATCTCGAGCAAGTTCGAACCATTGAAGTAGGTTATCGATCTTCCAATGATTTAGCAGCAAATGCTCAAGAGTTAAGAGAGTCTCTTATGTTAACCGGCGATGAAAATATTGTCGATTTACAATTTGCTGTTCAATACAACCTCAAATCTGTTGAAGATTTTATTTTTAATAACCGCGCAGCTGAGTCATCAGTCAGATCAGGCTCTGAAACTGCTATTCGTGAAGTTGTTGGAAAGAGCAAAATGGACTTTGTTTTGTACGAGGGAAGAGAAGAAATAGCTATACGAACTAAAGAACTTTTACAAAAGATATTAGATCGTTATTCTACAGGGATTAATGTAACCAGCGTCACCATGCAAAATGCTCAACCACCAGAGCAGGTTCAGGCTGCATTTGATGATGCAGTTAAGGCTAAACAAGATTTGGAAAAACAAAAAAATGAGGGTCAAGCTTACGCTAATGATGTTGTCCCAAAAGCTAAAGGTACAGCTGCGAGACTAATTGCTGAAGCTGATGCATATAAGGTTTCTATAGAAAATGAAGCCATGGGTAATTCAAGTCGTTTTGAGCAAATCTTAAAAGAGTACGAAAGAGCGCCTGAAGTTACAAGGAATCGTTTATTTCTAGAAGCCCAGCAGGAAATTTTATCTAATGTGACCAAAGTAATTATTGATCAAAAATCAGGTTCAAATAGTCTTATTTATTTACCATTGGATCAGATCATGAAAAATAATAAATCCAGTTCAAGCAATCCCAACTCACCATCATCTGTAATTAATCTTCCTAGATCGGAAAGTACTTCAATTGATGTAAATAAAGAGAGATCTAGGGATGCTTTTAGAGAACGTGAAAGGGAGATGAGATAATGCAAGCTTCAAGAATATTTATAACTTTACTAGTTGTTCTTATTTTACTGAGTATGGCGACCTATACAGTCGATCAAAGAGAACATGCAATTGTGTTTAGGTTGGGTGAGATTATAGCAGTTAACGAAGAGCCAGGCCTTTATTTTAAAGCTCCTTTAGTTGATAACGTCAAGTATTACGATAAGAGA
>JAQCBB010000073.1 GCA_027621535.1 Pseudomonadota bacterium
AAACCCAATGTTTTAAAAACAATACTTTTAAGAGGTATCTCTTTAATTGATTGATTAAAATCCATTGTATTATTTCTTGATTTAATTTTTGAGTAAATGAAATGAATAAGAAAAATTAATAATAAAATGTTGAATATTAATTCAACAGTGGGATTAAAATATTGGTTAAAATAATGAAAAAGAAATAATCCTAGAAAAATTAATATTCCATCAGAAACTGAACATATTAAACAAACTATAAAAATATATTGTTTCTTAAGACCTTGTTCTATGACAAAAATATTTTGAGCACCAATAGCTAGTATTAAACTTAAACTAGTTAAAAACCCTAATAGTAAATATTCCATTAAGGATTTTATATACGGATTTAAGGATTATTTAATATAAAAACTATTCAGGATTAGCAGTTAGAGTTTTAATCTCTAAAATGTTTTCATTAGGATCTTTTACAAAAAAAGTTTCTTGCTCATATTTAGTACCTTTAAATCTTAAATAAGGTTCATCGTAATATTTAGTACCATTATCTTTTAATCTTTGCTTAAGAGCATCAAAATCTTTTCTAGATAGATGTACTCCAAAATGAGGAACAGATACATTTCCCATATCTACATCGTGTCTCTCACTATCTAATTTGTGTTCACTTGCATGAAGTGTTAATTCATTGCCCCAGAAATCTACATCTGCCCATTCCTGATCAGCATTATCAAGTCTACAACCTAGTATTTCGCTATAAAATTTCTTTGCAGTTTCTAAATCACCACAAGGGATTGCTAAATGAAAACAGTTAGTATTTTTGTACATATTTAGTTCTTTAATAAAATTATTTAGTAACTATATATATCACTAATTTTATATCAACCCGGCAAAAAGCTCATGAATGATTTTTTACAATCCATAATTGATAGAGATCCAGCAGCAAAATCAAAACTAAGCTTAATTTTAACTTATCCAGGTGTTAAAGCTGTTTTTTTTCACAGAATTGCAAATTTTTTTGCAAAAGCAAAATTCAATTTAATTGCAAGAATCATTTCACAATTTTCAAGATTTTTAACAGGTATAGAAATTCATCCAAATGCAAATATTGGAAAAAATTTATTTATTGATCATGGTATGGGAGTAGTAATTGGTGAAACATCAGATATCGGAGATAATGTAACTATTTATCATATGGTAACATTAGGTGGCATTGCACCAAGTATTAATTCTAACGATCAAAGAAATGTTAAAAGACATCCAACAATACAGGATGATGTAGTAATTGGTTCAGGGGCTCAAGTACTTGGTCCAGTAACAGTAGGAAGATGTGCAAAAATTGGGGCAAACGCAGTGATTACAAAAGATGTTCCTGAAAAAGCTGTAATGGTTGGAATACCTGCTAAGAATGTAGGATTAGCAGATAGTGAATTTAAACCTTACGGTATCACTGCAGATAGTGATGCTAAAAAAAATAATGAGTAACATTCAAAACGATTTTATTTCAGGTATTGGCAACACACCTCTTATCAAATTAAGGGCAGCATCAGAAATCACAGGCTGTAATATTTATGGAAAAGCTGAATTTTTAAATCCAGGTGGATCTGTAAAAGATAGAGCAGCATTAGCTTTATTAAAAGATGCTCAGGAGAAAAAATTAATCTCAAAAGGTGGGATTGTTGTAGAGGGAACTGCTGGAAATACTGGAATTGGTTTAGGACTTCTTGGAAATTCACTGGGGTATAAAACAATCATTGTAATGAACGATAATCAAACTCAGGAAAAAAAAGATTTACTAAGAAATTTAGGAGCAGAGTTGAGATTAGTACCTGCAAAACCCTACAAAGATGAAAATAATTTTGTAAAAGTTGCCGCAAAACTTGCTGACGAATTAAGACCAACTAATAATAATGGAGTTATTTGGGCCAATCAATTTGATAATACTGCTAATGCTAAAGGCCACTATGAAGGTACTGGTAGAGAAATTTGGGAACAAACAGATGGTAAAATTGATGGGTTTGTTTGCTCCTCGGGAACTGGAGGAACTATTTCTGGTGTGAGTAATGCTCTTAAAGAAAAAAATAAAGATATAAAAATTTATTTATCTGATCCAAAAGGTTCTGCACTTTACAACTACATCAAAAATGGAGAATTGAAATCCGAAGGTGGCTCAATTACAGAAGGAATTGGATCAAGTAGAGTTACAAAAAATTTTGAAAACGCAAAAATAGATGATGCATATTCTATAGATGATAATGAAGCATTACCCATATTGTATGATTTAATTCAAAATGAAGGTTTAAGTTTAGGAACTAGTTGTGGGATTAATATTGCTGGAGCAATAAGAATGGGTAAAGAGTTAGGTCCTGGAAAAACTATCGTGACAATTCTTTGCGATAAAAGTGATAAATATTCATCTAAAATGTTTAATAAAAAATTTCTTGAAGAAAAAGGTTTGCCCTTTCCCTCTTGGCTTTAATTTAGGCCACAGGTTTTAAGATTTTTATTACTCTCAAGTGAATAGATTTATTAGCTGAACATAAAATATTTCCAGCTTTAATCGCCTTATCATTAGACCAGGTAGATACAATTCCACCTGCAGCTTCAATAATTGGTATTAATGGATGTATGTCCCAAATTTTATTAGAACATTGAATAACAACATCTATTTTTCCCTCAGCAAAGTGAGAGTAGCTTAATGCATCTGCACATGGAAACTGCATTAATTTTAATATTTTTGGAATTTTCTTTTGTTGATCTAGGGAAATGCCTCCATGAAATGCAACGGACATTTTCATGTTAGAAAATTTAACTTTGTTATTAACTTTAATTTTTTTCTTTTTATTATTTTCAACAACAAAAGCAGATGTGTTTGATGAATTGAAATAATATTTGTTTAATACTGGAAAATTAGCAAGTCCTATAATTGGATTTCCTTTATAATTTAGAGAAATTAAATTACTCCAAGTAGGATTTCCTATTACAAAAGATCTTGTTCCATCGATTGGATCAATAATCCATGTGTAATCGCTTTTAGATTTTTGATGACCAAATTCTTCGCCTATAATTTGATGATTAGGAAATTTTGAATTTATTTCCTTTCTGATAAATTTTTCAAAAGCTTTATCAGCAGTGGTTACGGGATCGTACCCTTTGCCCTTAATTTTATTAGAGGTAACAAACTTTTTGTTTAATTTTGAGTAATAAAATTTAGTTAATTTCTTTGCTAAATTTTCAACAAATATTGAGAATACTTTATAATCTGATGATTTAATATCTGAC
>JAQCBB010000074.1 GCA_027621535.1 Pseudomonadota bacterium
AGCAAGCAACCCATATTAAACAACCTACCTTATCGCAACAACTCACCATTTTAAGAAATGAGGATATAGTCAGAACCCGCAAAGACGGCAAATTTAATTACTATTCAATCTCCAATGACGCAGTGCTTCAGGTCATGCAAACCCTAGGGCATTTATATGAGTGTCATGATAACTAACATAAATTCAGGAAAAATAATGGATATTACCCAACTCTCAAACCACTACAGTTCAACCGGACAAATTACACTCAATGATCTGCAAGCCATAAAACAACTTGGTTTTAAAACAATTATTTGTTTTCGACCCCCAGCGGAGGATAAAGAGAACCAAATTAATCAAGAAGACTTAAAAAATGAAGCTCTAAAAAATAATTTGGTATTTTTAAACATTCCCGTGATCCCAGGCAATATCACTCCTGAAAATGTTGCAACGTTTACTCAAGAAATGAGCTCACAACAGGCCCCCATTCTTGGTTATTGTAAAAGTGGTGGTCGCGCTAAAGGAATGTACCTCGCCTACGAGCAAAGTCAAAATCTCAAATAAAGCTTAAATAGACCTTTTTTTAAAAGCTTTAGCGACTCGGATGCAGCGATTATTTACCACCATTACCAGAGCTTTAAGCATTATTGATCTATTTTAAAAACTCTCATTATCATCTAAAAAGCGCCATTTTCCTAAAGGCAGGTCTGCAAGTTTCACCTTACCGATTCGCACCCTCTTAAGTCCGGTCACCCTTAATCCAACTAATTCACACATGCGACGGATTTGTCTTTTTTTACCCTCTTTGAGAATAAACTTGAGTTGATCATCATTTAACCAGGAAACATCCGCCTTTTTTAAGGCTTTATTATCTAAAAAAAGTCCATAATTCAATAACTTAAGTCCATTTTCAATGAACTGACCATGAACCCGAACAATGTATTCTTTTTCAATATCGCTATCTTCTTGAATAATTTGTTTGGCAATCACCCCATCCTCAGTCAATACTAACAGTCCTGTTGAATCAATATCAAGACGTCCTGCAGGTGCAATTTTAAAATAAGTATTGGTTATTTTTTCCTGACCAAAATAGTTTTCTGGCTTAATTAAAGTTAATGCGGACTGATATTTTTTTTCATCATCGGCATGCGAGATATATCCAACCGGTTTATTAAGAAGGATGGTTTTTTTACTGTCTTGAATTTTTTTTCCTTGATGTTTTAATTCGACCTTCTGATTAGGATAAGCTTTCGCTCCAAGCTCGGTGACTTGTTGACCATCCACGTAAACAAATCCTTGCTCAATATAGAGATCAGCTTCTCGTCTAGAGCAGATTCCTTGTTCAGATAGTATTTTTGATATTCTTATTAAGGTCATAGTTGCTAAAATAATTTTTGGGAATAGCGTGATATTTGAGAGTTAATTTTAACGTTACTTAGGCTTATTTCACGAATATAATACATGAAGTTGTAGTTTATATGGAAACGGTGAGATTGCTAAAACAAAAAGGCAAGACTAATGTTCTTGGAATCGCAAATATTGTGAACTGCGCTGGGATGCAATATAAGTCTAGGTAACGTCACAATTCATTTTTATTTGATCTGGCTAACCTCTCCACTCAATAATGATTCTCGGTCGCCATTGTCTTTTTTAATGACCAGTGAACCATCCGCGCCTAAATCAAAAACTTGACCCATCACACTTTCGCCATTAGCTTTTAAAAAGCTTATCTGTTGTTTATCAAAAGCATGATAAGCCAACCATTCCGCTTTGAATGAAGAAAAATCTTTTTGATCAAAATCAGATAAAATATTAATAATTTCACGGATTAAGATGGCAACTATTTGATTTAAATTAAATTCTTGATCAAGTAAAACTTGAATTCCCATAGCGGGTTGATCAATTTTTTTTCTTAGTCGTTCGGACAATTGATAATTTAACCCAATACCGATGACCGCTGATGATCGACTCTCCATGTCTCCTTGAAGCTCTATGAGGACTCCGGCAATTTTGTAGTAAGCATCCTCTACTTTCACCAAAAGATCATTGGGCCACTTTAAAAAGCTGTTGCTGATGCCAATTTTTTGCATGGTGCGCTGCAAAGCTATTCCAATCACTAAACTTAGTCCGGAAAGTTGCGATGCCCCTTTACTGAACTTCCATAAAATTGACATCACTAATGATTCACCCAAATGAGATTGCCAGATGCGTCCCCTTCTGCCTTTACCTTTGGTTTGAAAATTTGCAGCTACAACTGTGGCGTGAGGCTTCTCATTGGCTCGTTGCATTAAATATGAATTCGTAGATTCGATCACATGGATTAATTCAAAATTAATAAATTGAGCAATTTCGCCTAATTCCTGATGAATTTGTTTTTCATTAAGGATGAAAAAAGAACTTGGCACACGATAACCTTTATTTCTGACTGAAAAAACTTCCACGCCAATTTCTTTTAATTGGCTAATGGCTTTCCACACAGATACCCTTGAACAACCCATTTGTTGTGCAATTTTTTCCCCAGAATGAAAGGCTCCATCAGATAAAATTTCCAGGGTTTTAAAGGCTAATTCATAGGGTTTCATGAATGAAATCATAGCACGTATACTCTGCGTAAAAATTCATAAAGTGTGTAAAATATCGAGTTATGAAAAATGACAATGCAACGCCTCCACCGACCAATTTTATTCGGAATATTATTGAAAAAAATCTAGCAGCCGATTTATATCAACAAAAAAAATGGGCTGGAACACCCGGTCCAGAAAAAATTCATGCTGAGGCGCCAACAGATGATGCGAGAATCAGAACAAGATTCCCTCCGGAACCAAACGGATACCTGCACTTTGGGCATGCAAAAAGTATCATCTTAAATTTTAATTTAGCCGAAGACTATCAAGGACGTTGTCATCTCAGGTTTGATGACACGAATCCCGAAAAAGAAAGTGACGAATACGTTAAAAGCATAATCGATAACGTTCGATGGCTAGGTTATGAGTTTCAAGATAACACTGAGAATAATTTATACTTTGCCAGCGATTATTTTGACTACATGTACGAGGCTGCTGTTGTTCTCATCAAGGCTGATTTAGCTTATGTGGATAAACAAACGTCTGAAGAAATTCGTCTCAATCGGGGCACATTAACTGAGCCAGGAAAAGATTCCCCGTTTCGCAATCAATCTGTTGAGGAAAATTTAACCTTTTTTAAAGAAATGAAACAGGGAAAATATGCCGATGGTGAGATGGTGTTGCGGGCAAAAATCAACATGG
>JAQCBB010000075.1 GCA_027621535.1 Pseudomonadota bacterium
TTCAGTCAAAAAATACAAGAAGCACGCTGAGGTTGCAATTAGTTACACAACCTCTCCTCTTCATAATGTTGAATATTTCACATCTCTTGCTCAAGAAATTGAAGCACATGGTGCGGATAGTCTAGCCATTAAAGACATGGCAGGTTTATTAACTCCCGGATCAACAAAGGCACTTGTCTCCAGTCTTGCTAAATCAACATCACTCCCACTTCACATCCACAGCCATGCTACATCAGGATTAGCTACTGCCAATTTATTAACAGCTGTAGAGCATGGTGCGACTATGATTGACACCTGTAACTCAAGCTTCTCAGAGGGTGCAAGTCATCCAACAACAGAGTCTGTTGTTGCTGGACTGCATGATTTAGGTTATGAAACAGGAGTTTCTCTTGAAAAAATTGAAAATATAACTACTTACTTAAAAAATATAAGAAAAAAATATTGGCAGTTTGAATCTGAATTTACTGGACTTGATCCTAGGGTACTTATCAACCAGGTGCCTGGAGGTATGATCTCTAATTTATCAAGCCAACTAAAAGATCAAGGTGCGCTTGATAAGATGGATCAAGTGTTAGAGGAAATTCCTAAAGTTAGAAAAGATTTAGGTTATCCGCCACTTGTGACCCCAACTTCACAAATTGTGGGTACTCAAGCTGCATTGAATGTTATAACTGGAGAAAGATACAAATCCATCACTAATGAGGTAAAAAATTATTTTTTAGGTGAATATGGAAAAGCTCTGGGTGAGATGAATGGTGAAATTATGAAAAAAGCTATTGGAGATGAAATTCCAATAACTTGTCGCCCAGCTGATAAATTGAAACCCGAACTAAATAACTTAAAAGTTAAATGTGAAGATGTAGCAAGATCGGAAGAGGATTTATTAACTTATGCCATGTTCCCTGATCTAGCCAATACATTTTTAAAAGAAAGAAACGCTGGAACACTTGAACCTGAGGAGCTTTTAGATAAAGAAGAGTTTGGCTCTAGTGCTAGCAGATACGCTCCATCAGAGTTTAATGTAACACTTCATGGTGAAACTTATCATATCAATCTTACTGGCTCTGGAAACTCAGCACAACATGAGCGCCCCTTCCATGTTGTTGTTGATGGAATATCTGAAGAAGTTTTAGTAGAAACGCTTGATTTAGTTGAAGTTGGAAATAGTGAATTTAAAAATGACAGCTCTCCTCAGTCAAGAAAAGATAGAAAATTAAGACCAACTCATGATGGTTGTGTGACCACAGCAATGCCTGGGACTGTGATTGATATTAAAGTTAATGTTGGAGATCAAGTTAATGCTGGCGATGCACTGATAGTTATTGAAGCGATGAAAATGGAAAATGAAATACAAGCACCAAAATCGGGTACAGTTATAGGAGTTCATATAGCTAAAGGACAAAGTATTTCACCGGACCAAACATTGATTGAAATTCAAGCATAACTGTTTATAAATGGCAGCTAAAATTGTATTAGCCTCATCGTCTATTTATCGAAAAGAGCTTCTTTCAAGAATTATTAATAATTTTGAATGTATCTCACCCGATATAGATGAGAAACAGGTAAAAGATGAATCGGCAAAGGAAATGGCCTTAAGGCTTTCCGTTGAAAAAGCCAGAAAAGTGGCTGAATTAGTTGATGAGAATACCTTTGTGATTGGCTGCGATCAGACCGCTTTCACTGATAATGTTCTTTTGCAAAAACCCATCAACTTTGAAAATGCTTTTAAACAACTCAAATTCTTAAGTAGTAAAAAAGTAAATTTTTATAGTGCATTTTGTTTACTTAACAATAAAGACAAAAGTGTCATTTCAGACTTTTCTGAATTTACAGTCAATTATAGGTCACTGAAAGATGATGAAATTAAAAATTATCTTAAGGCGGATAAGCCATTTAATTGTGTTGGAAGCATAAAATCAGAATCTTTAGGAATAACTCTTTTGGAAAATATTTTTAACGATGATCCATCAGCAATTATTGGTCTTCCTTTAATTAAATTATCAAAAATATTAAAACAAAATAATCTAATTTAATGCAAAATCAAAAAGGTAAGCTCTTTTTAATACCTACCCCTTTAAATGAAAATGATGATTGTCTTTCTGAGATGCAAAAAAAAAGCATCTACTTGTTTCAAAATTTCATAGTTGAAAATGCAAAACCTGCGAGACAAGCTCTTAAAAAAATAGGATTAAAAAACTCTTTGCAGGAATTAAATATGATTGAAAATAATAAAAATTGTAAGTTTGATTATCAATACTTTTTACGGAAAATTAAAAATGGTGAAAATTTTGGTCTATTATCCGACTGTGGTCTTCCCTGTATTGCTGATCCAGGATCAGATATAGTGGCTTATTGTCATCATAACAATATTGAGGTGAGATCAATAGCCAATACCTCATCCATCACAACATCATTAATCTGCTCAGGAATGAATGGCCAGCATTTTGAATTTATTGGCTATCTTCCAATACACAATAATCAAAGAAATGATCAATTAAAAAATTTCTACACACAGATATTAAATAATAAAAAAACATTTATTTTTATAGAAACCCCTCACAGAAATCAATTAATTTTTGATGATATTATTAATTCAGCTCCTCAGGAAATTAAATTATGTATCGCTTTTGATATCAGCGGCCCTCTTGAGAGTATTAAAACAAAATCAATTGCTGAATGGAAAAAAAATAAGATTCAATTAAATAAAAATCCTTGTATCTTTTTAATTAACTAAAAGGTTTAAATGATTTTCGATGAATTGGTGTTGCTCCATACTTGTCAATTGCATCTTTATGAATTTTTGTTAAATATCCTTTATGCTTTTCAAAAAAATATTGTGGATAGTTTTGAGCAATACTTTGCATTAAATGATCTCGGTAGACCTTTGCAAGAATTGAGGCGGCACTTATTTCTTTAAAGAACAAATCACCTTTGATGTGACAGCTAATATTTTCAATCTCTGGAATAAATTTACCATCACATTTAACATTTTTTGATTTTATTTTTAAACCTTCATATGATCTCTTCATTGCCAATAGCGATGCATAATGAATATTGATTTTATCAATAACTTCTGGTTCGATTATTGATATTGAGAAGTCCAAGCAATGACTTTTTATTTCTGAATCAAAATATTCTCTTTGTTTTTGGCTTAGTAATTT
>JAQCBB010000027.1 GCA_027621535.1 Pseudomonadota bacterium
ACCGTAGATGAAATGTTAAAAATCATTGCTTTTATAAGAAGTAACAGCAAAGATTTAACCGGTAACGAATAGGGGAATCTATGGAACAGCAACTACATCGAATAGTAATTGTTGGCGGTGGTGCGGGTGGCTTAGAGCTTGCAACTAAGCTGGGTAATAATTTAGGTAAAAAAAATCTAGCAGAAATATTTTTAGTTGATGCCAAAAAAACTCATGTTTGGAAACCTTTGTTACATGAAATTGCGGCAGGAAGTTTAAATCCAGACAAGGATGAGCTGGAATATTTAGCGCAAGCACATTGGCACCATTTTAAATTTCGCTATGGCCGTGTATATGATGTTGACGCTCATAATCAAACCATCACCATTGCACCTACAGCAGACATTGATGGTGTTGAGATTATTCCAAAAAGAAAAATTAAATACGACACTTTAGTTTTGTCAGTGGGAAGCACAGTGAATGACTTTAACATTTCAGGCGCAAAAGAATTTACTGTTGCCCTCGATACACAGTATCAAGCTGAACGATTCCATCAAAAATTACACAATTCTATTTTAAGAGCACAGACACAACAAGGATCAGTTAGGCCAGGACAATTGGAAATTGTGATAGTGGGAGGCGGCGCGACAGGGGTTGAATTAGCCGCAGAACTGCACAAAGCGACAAGAGAAATGGCTGCTTATGGATTAGACCGTATTAAACCAGATCGGGATATCAGTATTTATTTAGTCGAAGCAAGCCCAAGATTACTTCCTGCCCTTCCTCTAAAAATCAGTAGTTCTGTTGAGTCGGAATTACGTAAATTAAATGTAAAATTATTTTTGGGTGAAAAAGTGACTCGGGTAACTGAGGATTTTGTGGAAACTCATTCGGGTAAGAAAATAATTTCATCATTAGTGGTATGGGCAGCAGGCATAAAAGCGCCTGAGTTTTTATCAAAAATAGAGGGCATAGAAACAAACGCAATACATCAGGTTAAAGTACTTCCTACATTACAAACTTCAACAGATAAAAATATTTTTGCTTTTGGAGATTGTGCTGCATGTCCAATTAAACCTGGAGCCGAGGAGTTAGTACCACCTCGCGCTCAAGCTGCTCATCAGCAGGCATCGCTACTTTATAAAACTATAAAAAATCGCGTTTTAAAGCCCAACAAACCCCTTCCCAGCTACGTGTATAAAGATTATGGCTCATTGGTGAATTTAGGTAGATATTCAACCGTAGGAAACCTCATGGGATCCTTATTGGGTGGAAGTATGTTTGTTGAAGGGCTGATTGCCCGCTTAATGTATCTGATGTTGTATCAAACGCATTTAGCTGCATTACACGGTGTTACGAGCGTTGGGTTTCGTTTAATTGGTAAGATTATTTCTCGAAGAACAGAAGCTCGGGTTAAGCTTCATTAACTATTTATTTGCATCCTCATAATAGATCAAGGCAACAATCATGCTTAAAGCAACAAAAAAACCAAAGATAAATACAATGCCATTAATGGGTAATGATTGTTTTACCATGAAGGTATATGCACCACTTAAAATCAATATCCCAAGATTTTCACTGAAATTTTGAACAGCAATGGAGTGTCCAGCGCCTATTAATTTATACCCTCTATATTGAAGTAATGCATTCATAGGGACAATTAAAATACCACTAAAGATTCCAATGAGTAATAAATTAATGGCGGCCGCTTGCCATGTATTTAAAAACACCATAATACAGACTAAAATGCCCATAAAAAATCCTATTAATAAGATTTTGACGGCATCTTTCATTTTAATGAAACGTGCAGCAATCACTGATCCAATGGCAACCCCAAGTGCAACCATAGCAGTGAGTAAAGTGGCTTTATCCAGACCAAACGATAATGCGAAAGCTGCCCAGGCAATAATAACGAGGCGCAATGTCGCACCTGCGCCCCAAAATAAAGTTGTGATAACTAATGAAAGTTGACCGAGAGGATCAAGCCATAATTTTTTAAGTGAAATATAAAAATCTTTGAGCAGATAAATTGGATTTTTTGTATTTAATTTATGATCTATCGGAACAAAAGGGATATATCGGTTACAGATGGCCGCAGCCAGGTATAAAAAAGATATGATAATGATCGCAATTTGCGGTGAAAAATTTGCAAAAATACCACCTACAATTGCACCCAAAATAATCGCAGCTACAGTGAGTCCCTCAACCCAACCATTGGCTGCAACGAGTTCTTTTGATGGGAGTAATTCAGTCAAAATACCATATTTTGCTGGTGAATAAGAGGCAGCGCCAATACCAACAATCCCATAGGCGTAAAGTGGAGGAATTCCAGCTAACATGGCTAAACTTCCAATTAATTTAATTCCATTAGAAAAAAACATTACATTACTTTTCGGAAAAGCATCAGCAATGGCTCCCACAAAAGGGGCTAAAACAATGTAGGAGATCACAAAAAATTGAAGCAATAGGGGTTGATGCCACTGCGGAGCTTGCATATTAGTGAGTAAGGCAATCGCAGCAAACAATAATGCATTATCAGCTAGAGCTGATAAAAATTGAGCACTCAAGAAAAAGTAAAATCCTTTACTATGGATGGAGTTATTAAAGGGCTTCTGCTGCATAATCTGCTAATCGTGAACGTTCACCTCGTTGAAGAGTGACATGCCCATTGTGTTGCCAACCCTTAAAACGATCAACTACAAAAGTTAACCCTGAACTGCCTTCAGTTAAGTATGGGGTATCAATTTGGGCAATGTTTCCTAAACAGACAACTTTAGTTCCGGGGCCAGCGCGAGTAATTAAAGTTTTCATCTGTTTGGGTGTCAAATTTTGAGCCTCGTCAATTATTAAAAACTTTTTAAGAAAAGTTCTACCTCGCATAAAGTTTAGCGATTTCACTTTAATTCTTGATTTAATTAAATCAGTTGTGGCCGCTCTTCCCCAGTCGCCAGCTGTTTCATCAGAATTATTTAGAACGTCTAAATTATCCTCTAATGCACCCATCCATGGGTTCATTTTTTCTTCCTCGGTGCCTGGGAGAAAACCAATATCCTCACCAACCGATACAGTTACTCGGGTCATAATAATTTCAGAGTAAATTTTTGAGTCTAGCGTTTGCTGAAGAGCCGCTGCTAAAGTAAGTAAGGTTTTTCCTGTCCCAGCTTGACCCAGTAAGGTCACAAAATCAATATTTGGATCCATCAGTAAATTTAGAGCAAAGTTTTGTTCCTTATTACGGGCATTAATTCCCCAAACATTAAATTTTGTATTTGAGAAGTCTTGAACAATTTCTAGCGTGGCTGTATTTTTTTCAATCTTACGAACAATGGCGTGAAATGGTTTATCAAAATCGTAACAAACAAATTCATTCTGAATAAAGTCTTTACATTGGGGCCCAGTTAGTTTGTAAAACATTTTCCCTTCTTCCTGCCAAGACTCCATATCCTTGCTGTGATTTTCCCAAAAATCCTCAGGGAGGTCTTTCATGCCAGAGTGCAAGAGTTCAGTATCTTCTAATACTTTATCATTGAAGTAGTCTTCAGCTGGAATAGATAAGGCACGAGCTTTGATTCGGATGTTAATATCTTTTGAAACGAGGATTACATCCCGTTTGAAGTATTCCGTTTTTAAGAAATGGACTACACCTAAAATTTGATTATCAGCCTTAATACCGGCAAGCATAGGTAAGTTGTAGTCGATCGGTTGTGTTTGCAAAAATAATCGTCCTGAATTTTGACTAAACTTATCAAGCAAACATCCTTTATCTAGATTTGTTTCTGTATCTGCAATAATTTCTTCAATAAAACGACTCGTTTGGCGAGCGTTTCGTGCAACCTCAGAACTTCCTTTTTTGATATTATCAAGCTCTTCAAGAGTCACCATGGGGAGATAGATGTCATGTTCTTCAAAGCGATACAGACAGCTTGGGTCATGAAGGAGCACATTAGTGTCCAGAACAAATAACTTTGTTTTTGTATTCACCATATATAGCGGTTATGAGTTTAAGAAATCTAGCACTTCGTTTATATGTCCATTTACTTTAACGCCGCGCCATTCTTTTATGATGTTACCAGTTTCATCAATGATAAATGTACTTCTCTCAATTCCTCGCACTTGTTTACCGTACATATTTTTCATTTTAATGACTTCAAAGATATTGCATGCAACTTCTTCAGGGTCTGATAATAGTTCAAACTTGAAATCGTATTTCGCCTTAAAATTTTCATGGGACTTAATACTGTCTCTCGATATCCCAAATATTTCACAATTTAATTTCTTAAATGCTTCGATATTTGCAGAAAATTCAATGCCTTCATTGGTGCATCCTGGAGTTGAATCTTTTGGATAGAAATAAATAATCAGTTTTTTACTTGCAAATTTTTTTAAGTCAAACTGGAGATTACTTGTACCTTCAAGGGCGAAATTTTGTATTTTCATTGTAAATATTTTATTAAAGTTAAATTAATATATGTGACAAATAAATCTTACTCAAGTTTAAAAGATATTGGTACTAAAACAGTGAAACTTCTTTTTTTTAATTCTTCTGGAGGGTTGGGAAATGGAGCAGCACGATTTACCATATCTACCGCTTCATTATTTAAGATTTTATACCTTGACCCCTCTAAAATTTCAGTTTTCACTAAATTTCCTTGGGGATCAATTTCAACATTCAACAGAACCTCTCCTTGCCATTGTCGCATTTGTGCAATTTTGGGGTATTTTTTTTGCTTTGCAATGGCTCTTGTTAATTGATTTGTATAGCTATCGGTAACTTGCTTTACAACTTCAGGCGAAGGTTGTGCGGGTACTAATTCTTGCATGGGTCTTATCGCTTCTTCAATGGGTTGCTCATTGATAGGCTCAGCTACCTCTTCAATAATAGGCTCTATTACATCTTTTTTAACAGTTTCTTGTATAGGCTTAATATCAGTTTTCACCTCTTGTTTTTTTTCAACAAGCTTTTCTTGTTTCTTTGGCGGTTCAATAAGTCTGGGGATCTCTTCTATTTTTGCTGGCAGCTGTGGCTTTATTAATTCAATTTCAACATTTAATAATTCAGGAATCACTGCATCATTTAAATTCATTCGAGGAATTATGATCAATAAGGAGAAATGCAGTAGCAAAGACAAAACAAATGTCTCAAAAAATTTAACTTCAAACTTTTGTAAGGTTGGACTCATAAAATAAAAAACATAAATTAATTTCTGTTTAGGGTTAAATTATCCCATCAAATGGAAGTATATTGACATAGGAATTTTTCCTAATTAACTCCTGGTCTGCATCAAAAACAATAAAGCAGTTTGCATCAGACATTGATTTCAGCATTCCTGAACCTTGTTGCAAAAGGGGCATAACTACAGGAGATTTTCCTTGACGTTGTATAATTCCTCTCACAAACTCTTTTCGACCTTTTTTTCTTTTGACATCTTTATTAATTTTTAATTGCACATAGGGTAATTTTTCAAACTTTTCGTTACCCATCATAAAGCGGATACTGGGCTTTACAAATTGTAAAAAAGTAACAGCAGCAGAGACAGGGTTTCCAGGTAAGCCAAAATAAAATGCTTTTTTAATTTTACCGAAAGCCATTGGTCGGCCAGGCTTAATAGCCATTTTCCAAAAAAGAACTTTACCAATTTTTGTTAATATTTCTTTCATATAATCAGCCTCACCGACGGAGACACCTCCGGTGGTAATAATCAAATCGCATTCTATAGAAGCTTTATTAAGTTGTTGTTCAAGCGTGACTTTATCGTCAGATAAATTTCCATAGTCAACTAAACAGGCATTCATTTTTTTTAAGAAAGCTTTAATTAAAAAACGATTACTGTCATAAACTTGACCTGCTTTAATTTTTGAACCAACCTGAATAACCTCATCTCCAGTGCTAAAAAAACCTATACGAATAGATTGGAAAACTTTTACTTTTGTAATGCCAAGTGATGCAAGCAGGCCTATATTACATGCATTTAGACAAACTCCTTGTTTTATGGCCACTTGATTTTTTTTGATATCTTCACCAATTTTACGAATATTTGCTCCAACTTTTGGTTTGAAATCAAATTCAACAATTCCATTATTAATCTGAACCAGCTCTTGAGGTATGACTGTATCAAATGTCTTTGGAATCATTCCACCCGTCATGACTTGCAAACATGATATCGATGAAATTTTATTTTTTAAAGGATGACCTGCGAAAATTTTTCCACTAATTTTGAATTTATTATTTTTTGGTTTGATAAATTTATGGCAAAAAACAAAGCCATCCATCGCTGAATTATTATAATTTGGAACATTCACCGGAGATTTTATATCTTCTGCTAAAAAACATCCTTGTGCATCTTCGATCGAAACCCCTATAGTTTTTTTGGTAACCGTAAGAAATTGTTCAAGCAGTGTCATCGCTTTCTCATAAGACATAGTGTTTGGGTCGTATTCAGCCAAGCAACCCTTATCTTTTAAAAATTCATTTATTTTCATTTTTTTCATATTTTTCTAATTCTTCAGGCGTGTTGATATTAACAAATGCATGCTCATTTTCAAATGAAACTCCTTCAAAACCAACTGAATTGATAAAATTAATGAATCCCCGATCTTTATTTTTAAGAAAGAGATTTAAATCATCAGCAATGGATGAATGAAATAGCCCCAAGGTTGGATGAATATTATTTTGAGTCTGTGGAATGATTATTTTATGCAAGGATTGTTTTGATTTATTCATCAATATTTGAGTGAGATCTAGGGGTAAAAATGGAGTGTCACAAGGTGCAATTTGCAGCCATTCTGTTTGAATCATTTGAAGTGCGGCATCAAGACCAGCTAAAGGCCCTTGATAGTTTTGTTTTTTATCAGGAATAATATTTTCTTTATATTTAAAATTGTTACAAGCTTGATTAATATTAATATAAACTTTTTCAACCTGATATTTGAGACGATCATATACATGTTCTATTAATGGCTTTTGTTTAAAATGTATTAATGCTTTATTTTGCCCCATGCGCGATGACTTTCCACCGGCAATGATTAATCCAGCAATCCTCACTTAACCCCCTGTATGCGACATGAAACGAATGATTTGGGTTTTTGATTGTAAATTAAAGTCATGAGATTTTGGTTTCGTATGCATAGCCTCTAAAATAACCTTTTCTACCTCCTGATCTGATTGAGATGCTCGTAAAGGTTCTATTAGATTGATCTTGTTCTCTTGACCAAGGCAAAGATGTAGATGACCATCGGCACTGACTCGAATTCGATTGCAGGACTCACAGAAGTTATGAGTATGAGGAGAAATAAATCCTATAGAGGTATTGGTATTTTTAATTTTCCAGTAATCGGCGGGACCACCGGTTGATAAAGGAATTTTTATTAAAGAAAAATTGGATTCAATTAATTCTTTTGTTTTATCGTTGTCGATAAAACTATTGTATCGATCAAAACCAATGTCTCCTAATGGCATTTGTTCAATAAAAGTAATATTGAAATGGCTTTCAATAGCGTAGTTTAATAAATCATTGATTTCATGATCATTAATATTTTTCATTAAAACGACATTTAACTTTACTTGTAAATTATTTTTTACCAATTCTAAATTCGACAATACTTTGTTAAGGTCACCTCCCCGGGTGATTGCTTTGAAGTTTTTTGCATTAAGGCTGTCGAGACTTACATTTATTCTTTTAACGCCAGATTTTTTTAGTATGGAATATTTTTTTTCTAATTGAGACCCATTAGTGGTTAAAGTGAGTTCTTTAAGTTTTTTATTATGTCCGAGCGATAAAATCAAATCATCTATACCTCTTCTTACCAAGGGTTCTCCACCCGTTAATCGAATTTTAGTAATACCTAAATTAATAAAAATTTGACTTAATCTTGTCATTTCTTCTATGGTGAGCATTTGTTGTTTTGGCATAAACTCAATATCTTCACTCATGCAATATTGACAACGAAAATCACACCGATCGGTGACTGATAATCTTAAATAGGTAATTTTTCTTTGGTATTGATCAATTAACATTCGAAGGATATAAGAATAATGATTTTTCTAATAAAAAATGAATTAATTAACAAGTATAATACTCATATCAGTTTGGTCAATAAATTATGGATAAAATAAATATACAAGCACATATTGATATGTTTAAAGATGTTGCAGGAGGATTGCTTCCGTTGATGCATTCTATTCAGGATGATTTAGGTTATATCCCTGAGGAAAGCTTCCCTTTAATTTCACAGTCGATGAATTTATCAATCGCAGAGATCCACGGATTTGTGTCTTTTTATCATCACTTTAGAACAAAAAAAACTGGAAAAAATATAATACAGATTTGCCGAGCTGAATCTTGTCAGGCCATGAATGTTAAAAATTTAGAACAATACATAAAAATTAAGCTGGGAATTGATTATCATGAAATGACAGATGATCAAAAATTTTCACTAGAACCTGTTTATTGTTTGGGGAATTGTGCGTGTTCGCCATCGATTATGATCAATGATGAGGTGTTTGGCCGGGTAACAGAAGAAAAAGTAGATCAATTAATCAGGGATTATAAATAATGCCTTTTAAAATTTTTGTGCCTATAGACTCAACATCATTATCACTGGGAGCTAATGATGTTGCAGATTTAATTGCGACTGATGCAAAAAAAAGAAACATTGACATCACTATTATTCGTAACGGCTCACGAGGAATGTTCTGGCTTGAACCTTTGGTTGAAGTTGAAACAGATAATGGAAGATTGGCTTATGGGCCGGTTGAAATTAATGATATTAATTCTTTATTTGATAGTGAGTTTTACCAGGGAGGGGTACATCCAAAATACCTAGGTAAAACTGAAGAATTAACATGGTTAAAAAAGCAAGAAAGACTAACTTTTGCCCGAACAGGCATCACCGATCCTCTATCGATAGATGACTTCACAGCCCATGATGGGTTTAATGGACTTATAAAGTCTTTGAAAATGAGCAATCAACAAATTGTTAATGAAGTCAAAGAGTCAGGGTTAAGGGGTCGTGGCGGTGCCGCATTTCCCACAGGAATAAAATGGCAAACCGTGTTGGATGTTGAGTCAGATCAAAAATACATTGTATGTAATGCCGATGAAGGTGATTCGGGAACATACTCAGATCGAATGGTTATGGAAAATGACCCATTTATGCTCATTGAAGGAATGATCATTGCAGGCTTAGCGGTTAATGCTAATCATGGATATATCTACCTTAGATCGGAATACCCCCACGCACTAATAACTTTAAATAAAGCAATTGAAATTGCTAAAAAAAATAACTATCTTGGTAAAAATATTTTAAATTCGGGTAAAAGCTTTAGTTTAGAAGTTCGTAGAGCAGCTGGGGCATATATTTGTGGTGAGGAAACATCTCTGCTTGAAAGTCTGGAGGGAAAAAGAGGTTTGGTACGATATAAACCCCCATTACCAGCTATTAAAGGACTGTTTGGTAAACCCACGGTGGTGAATAATGTTATTTCGCTTGCAACCATTCCTATCATTATGTCAAAAGGTGCAAAATACTATTCTAATTTTGGGGTAGGCCGATCTAAAGGAACATTACCAATTCAATTAGCGGGGAATTTAAAAAATACTGGACTGATTGAAAAAGCATTTGGAATTACATTACGTGAACTATTGTATGAGTATGGTGGAGGTTCCGCATCAGGAAAAAAAATTAAGGCTGTCCAAGTTGGAGGCCCGCTTGGTGCATTTATTGCTGAAGAACATTTTGATATTGAGTTAGACTATGAGGCGTACTCTAAACTTAATGCTGTTGTCGGTCACGGTGGTATTGTTGCATTTGATGAAACCGTCAATATGGCAGAAATGGCAAGGTATTCATTTGAGTTCTGTGCAATCGAATCTTGTGGAAAGTGCACTCCATGTCGCATTGGTTCAACTCGAGGCATGGAAGTGATTGATAAAATTACTGCAAAAGATGAGCAAGCCAAAAATGTTCAATTATTAGAAAATTTATGTGACACCATGGTCAATGGATCATTATGTGCGATGGGGGGAATGACACCCTTTCCTGTAATGAGCGCATTAAAATATTTCCCTAAAGACTTTGGGGTTGATACAAATGCTTCGGACGTTTAGAATAGAGGGATTACCAAAATAATTAAAATTAAATATGGATGATACGAGAGATTTTGGAACGCCCAAAAAAGATACTTTAAAACAAGTAACTTTGACTATCGATGGTCAAAAAGTCACTGTTGCCGAGGGCACCTCAGTAATGCGTGCGGCGGCTGAATTCGGATCATCAATCCCCAAGTTGTGTGCCACAGATTCACTTGAGCCATTTGGTTCATGTAGACTGTGTTTGGTTGAAATCCAAGGAAAAAGAGGATATCCAGCTTCATGCACAACCCCTGTTGAAGAGGGCATGGTTGTTTCAACACAAACTCCAAAATTAGCAGATATACGAAAAGGCGTCATGGAGTTATACATATCTGACCACCCTTTAGATTGCCTTACTTGCGCAACCAATGGCGATTGTGAATTACAAGATATGGCAGGTGCGGTTGGGCTTAGAGAAGTAAGATATGGATACGAGGGCTCAAATCACTTAAAGGCAGAAAAAGATGAATCTAATCCGTATTTCACCTTTGATCCTTCAAAATGTATTGTCTGTTCAAGGTGTGTTCGTGCTTGCGAAGAAACTCAAGGCACGTTTGCATTAACAATCGATAGCAGAGGATTTGATTCAAAAGTATCTGCGGGTAATAAAAGTTTTTTTGATTCTGAATGTGTTTCTTGTGGAGCCTGTGTTCAAGCATGTCCTACGGCAACACTAATGGAAAAATCAGTTATTAAATCAGGGGTTCCTGAGAAATCAATTACCACAACATGTGGTTATTGCGGAGTGGGATGTTCTTTTAATGCAGAAATGAAGGGTGAGGAATTAGTTCGTATGACACCCAATAAGAATGGTGGGGCTAATCATGGACATTCTTGCGTGAAAGGAAGATTTGCATGGGGTTATGCCACTCATAAAGATCGTATTACCACTCCAATGATTCGCAAAAGTATTCATGATCCATGGGAAGAGGTCACTTGGGATGAGGCTATAAACCATGCAGCTAGAGAAATTACACGCATTCAAAATAAATATGGTAAAGAATCTGTCGGCGCCATCAATTCATCTCGCTGTACTAACGAAGAAACTTATTTAGTTCAAAAGCTTGTTCGAGCGTGTTTTGGAAACAATAATATTGATACGTGTGCACGAGTATGTCATTCACCCACTGGCTATGGTCTCAAACAAACACTTGGCGAATCTGCCGGTACCCAAAATTTTGACTCTGTGATGAAGTCAGATGTAATCATGGTAATTGGAGCAAATCCAACGGATGGCCACCCTGTGTTTGCATCACGAATGAAACGACGATTAAGACAAGGAGCTAAGTTAATTGTGGTTGATCCAAGAGAAATTGACTTAGTAAATAAGTCACCACATATTAAAGCCGATTATCACTTAAAATTAAAACCTGGAACTAATGTAGCTATTATAAATGCGATTGCTCACGTCATTGTTACTGAAGGATTAGTTGATGAAAAATTTGTTAATGAGCGATGCGAAATAGATTCTTTCAAAAAGTGGGCTGATTTTGTTAGTTTGGAAAAAA
Source organism: Pseudomonadota bacterium (assembly GCA_027621535.1). Lineage (GTDB taxonomy): Bacteria > Pseudomonadota > Gammaproteobacteria > Burkholderiales > Methylophilaceae > BACL14. The sequence goes on from JAQCBB010000027.1 coordinate 11,618, forward strand.
ACTCACCAGAAGCTTTGCAATTTGAAACAGGAGTCCCTGCCGAAACAGTAAGACAAGCTGCTCTTTTATTTGCTAAAGAAAATAATGGATCTATTTATTATGGTCTAGGCGTGACAGAACATAGCCAAGGCTCAACAATGGTTATGGGTATAGCAAATTTAGCGATGGCAACAGCCAACATTGGCCGCGAAGGTGTGGGAGTAAGTCCACTTCGTGGACAAAATAATGTTCAAGGCTCCTGCGATATGGGTTCGTTTCCCCACGAGTTTCCAGGCTATAGACATGTTTCAGATAATGAAACCAGAAAGATGCTTGAAGAGAGCTGGGGAGTTCAGTTACAATCAGAACCAGGTTTAAGAATTCCTAATATGCTTGATTCAGCAATTGATGGTTCTTTTAAAGCTGTATATTGCCAAGGTGAAGATATTGCTCAATCTGACCCAAATACTCAACATGTAACTCATGCATTAGAGTCAATGGAGTGTGTAATTGTTCAAGATCTATTCTTAAATGAAACAGCAATGTATGCTCATGTATTTCTTCCAGGATCATCATTTTTGGAAAAAAGTGGAACATTCACTAATGCGGAAAGACGTATTTCCCCAGTTCGTAGGGTGATGACACCAAAAAATGGTTATGAAGACTGGGAGGTAACACAAATGTTATCTAATGCATTAGGTTATCCAATGAACTACAAACATGCCTCAGAAATATTAGATGAAATTGCCAAATTAACTCCAACTTTCAAAAATGTTTCATTCAAAAAATTAGATGAATTGGGAAGTATTCAATGGCCATGTAATGATGAACATCCTGATGGAACCCCGACAATGCATATTGGTGAATTTGTACGTGGTAAGGGCAAATTCTTTGTGACTGAATATATCCCTACTACAGAAAAAGTAAATAAACGTTTCCCATTAATCTTGACTACGGGAAGAATACTATCTCAATATAATGTAGGAGCACAAACCAGACGAACTGAAAATAGTCAGTGGCATTCTGAAGACCTCATTGAAATCCATCCTCATGATGCTGAAGAGAGAGGTATCAACAATGGTGATTGGGCAGGTATTACTAGTCGAGCTGGTGAAACAGTATTGAGGTGTCAGATTACCGAAAGAGTTCAACCAGGAGTGGTTTATACAACTTTCCATCATCCATTCTCGGGAGCTAATGTGATCACAACAGATAATTCAGATTGGGCAACTAACTGTCCTGAATTTAAAGTGACCGCTGTCCAATTAACCAAAGTGAATCAAGTTTCATCCTGGCAAGATAAGTATAGATCTTTTAGCGAACAACAAATCTCCTTTGTTGGTACTAAAAAAGAAAAAGTTTAAATATTGAGTGACCCAAATTTATATTCAAAGTATTTAGTTACAGACTCCAACTTACCTAATACCGACAGTGAGGATTATCTTTCCAATGAAATACCAATTGCCATTAGTTATAATGGAATAACTCATGTTGTTATGATGGCTTCACCCACTGATTTAGAAGAATTTGTTGCTGGATTTTCATTTACAGAGGGAATTATTTCGAAATTTGAAGATATTTTTGATATCGAAATAAAAAAAAATGAGAATGGTATTCAGATAGATGTTGAGATTGCTCAAGAGAACTTTCAAAAATTAAAAGAAGTAAAAAGAAATTTATCTGGAAAAACTGGTTGTGGAATTTGCGGGATTGAGAGTCTAGACTATTTTGCTCAAAGGTTATTAGCTCAATATCCAAAGAAACAAAATTATGAATTGAAAAAAAAAATTATTCAAAAAAGTCTTGAGGTGTTTAATGTTAACCAAGAGGCTCAGTCAAAAACTGGCTCAATTCATGCAGCGGCATTATTTGACAAGGACGCTCATTTAATTTCAATTAAGGAAGATGTTGGCAGACATAATGCCATGGATAAACTTATTGGCTCAAAATTGATGAAAAATTTATTAGGTCATTTTATTGTATGTTCAAGTCGAGCTAGTTATGAAATGGTGCAAAAAGTATTAACGACGGAAATTCCCATCTTAATTGCTATATCAGCTCCCACATCAATGGCAGTAAATCTTGCAGTCAACAATTCTCTTACTTTAATTGGCTTTGCGAGAGAAAAAAGATTCGTGACCTATGCTCACAAGCATCGAATAATCTAGTAAAATACCAACTCATGGAACATCAGCAATTAATAAAAATGGCCAATCAAATTGCAGGTTTTTTTGAGGCTTACCCTGATAAAAAGGAAGCTATTGATGGGGTTGCAAATCATATCCAAAAATTTTGGGCCCCCAAAATGAGAAATTTACTTAAGGAAATTATCAAAGAGGACAAAATTGCAGATATCAACCCTTTGGTTATAGACGCTTCTAAGCTCTTTTAATTTTTAATAATGTAAAATGACTTTCGATCATTTGGCATTTGTCCTTTCCAAAGAATATTTTCATTATTCTTTATCAGTTCTGAACCTCTAGACAAATTTGTATAACCTATTGTATACGCACAACTATAAGTCTGGGTTTTTATTGAAAGTCGAGTGTAATAAAAGATAAGATCGATATGGCTTGCATTTAAATAATCTGAACTAAGACAATCTTTCTTTGAAATATTTAATTTTTCAATAGATTGATATATCTGTCCGTAATTTTTTCTGTTTTCGATCATTGGAAACCATAGTAGGGTGATGGTGACCCAAACTAAAGTAATACCAAGAGCCCAGTTTGTTACTGTAGATCGATTAGTAAGTTTATTTTTTAATAAAGAAAAAATCCATAAACTGAGAAAAGTCAAAGCTAATAAAAAATTGATTAGATTGAGCTCAGGAATCAGGTTACCTGATAAATACAACATTCTCTCATGAAGCTTAAATGGAATACCGACATGAAATGCAAACCATCCGATCCATAAAATTAATGTAATGGATGAAAATATGAGGATCCCAAACCAATTTAATGCTCCTGATGCTCCTCTTTGGAGTGAATCGATTGAGCTGCTCGCCAAAATTGAAATGGCGGGTAATAAAATCATCAACTTCGTTTGATTTATTGAAGACTCTGAAGCTAATAAGATTAAAAACCAAAAAATAAAAATAATGGGTAGATTGGTTCTTTTGAATTTAAAAAAAGTATCAATTTCTTTAAAAAGTGTCCAAAAGAACAATGGAATGGCAGGCCAAGCGAACCATAATAAATTAACTAAGTAGTATTTAAAATTTTGAGTGAGGGGGTTGAAACTTTGATTAAGGTATTGATCCATACTTTCAGGGGCGTATGAAGATAATAAAAATAACCAGATAGATAAAATTATGGCACTACATAAGAAACCAATTGATGAAAAAATAAAGAGTCTTTTGGTATTCCAATTAGGCAAGAGAGCTAATGAGGCAGTTATACCCAATATGGAAAGATAAAAAAATAAGCCTTTTGTAAAAATACCAATGGTAAGAGCTGTGCCAAGAAGTATTGAAGCTCTAAAAGGCCGCCTTTGAGATAATGAAAATGCATATAAACTGAGTGCAGATGCGGTCAAGATTGCAATTTCATAATTAAATGAATGGATAGTGATAAATAACCCGACAGAGGATAAAAAAATAACATTACTCTGTCTGCCATATCCGAAACCTCTCAATTCACGATTAGTTAATCCAATGCTGAGCATTGTAATGAAGATCCATAAAATATTACTTAATCGGGCGGCGTTGTGCGGCTCTAGAAAAAAAAATATTTTGCTAAAAATTGCACCTAAAAGCTCATATAGGTGAGCATGACCAAATCCCTGATTGCTGGCTAGATTTGGGGCAATTATATTGTTGTTAAAAAAAATATCGGCAAAGATACTAAAAGTCTCTGTTTCGAGTGGTCGCCATGGACTGTGATCAAATAAGCCAAAAATAATGTAGATTGAAGCAAATACAATTAAAAAATTAATTTTTGATTTTTCCCCAACTTTTTTTTTGGGGTTTTGCATATTACCTTGCCAGTCATGATTTAAAAAGTATTTCATATGATTAATATACAAAAAAAAAGGCAGCTCTGCTGCCTTTTTATGCATATTGATTGATTACATTCCATATTTTTGTTTAAATTTTTCAACCCGACCCGCAGTGTCTACAATTTTTTGTTTTCCAGTGTAGAACGGATGACATTGTGAACAAACCTCAATATTTAAGTCCTTGCCTGCTGTTGATTGTGTTGTAAAAATATTACCACAACTACAAGTTACATTAATTTCAGGATATTTAGGGTGTATATTTTTTTTCATAATATTTAAACTAAAAATTTTTTAAGACGTTAATTATCTTATTAATAACATAAAAAATCAACATTAACCTCTTCGCATGCTATCAAAAAAATTCTCATTGGTTTTTGTTGATTTAATTTTATCCATGAGGAATTCCATAGCTTCGGTATCATCCATTGGGTATAGCAATTTTCGTAAAACCCATATTTTTTGAAGAACTTCTTGAGAAATCAACAATTCTTCACGTCTTGTACCTGATTTATTAACATTAATCGCAGGATAAAGTCGTTTTTCTGCCATTTTTCGATCAAGATGAATTTCCATGTTACCTGTACCTTTAAACTCTTCATAAATAACATCATCCATTTTAGAACCTGTATCAATCAGAGCAGTTGCGAGAATAGTAAGTGAACCACTTTCCTCAGTATTTCTTGCTGCACCAAAAAAACGTTTGGGTTTATGTAAAGCATTTGCATCCACACCTCCGGTTAATACTTTTCCAGAAGAGGGGATAACCGTATTGTATGCTCTGGCTAGGCGTGTAATGGAATCCAGAAGGATGACTACATCTTTTTTATGCTCAACCATACGTTTAGCTTTTTCAATAACCATTTCCGCAACCTGCACATGACGGGTAGCTGGTTCATCAAAAGTAGATGCAACCACTTCACCTTTAACCGACCGGCTCATTTCAGTTACTTCTTCAGGCCTTTCATCAATTAACAAAACAATTAATTCGATATCTGGATGATTTGCGGAGATTGCATGAGCAATATTTTGCATCATTACCGTTTTACCACTTTTTGGACTAGCAACAATCAAACCTCTCTGTCCCTTTCCTATGGGCGCAATCATGTCAATGATTCTTCCAGTTATATTTTCTTCGCTAGAGATATCACGCTCCAGATTAATACGCTCACTTGGAAATAAAGGGGTTAGGTTTTCGAATAAAATTTTATTTTTTGTATTTTCGGGAGGTTCTTCGTTTACTTTTTCGACCTTAACTAGTGCAAAATATCTTTCACTATCTTTAGGTGTTCTGATTTCACCCGCAACAGTATCCCCAGTATGTAAATTAAATCTTCTGATTTGTGATGGTGAGACATAAATATCATCTGGACCAGCCAAATAAGATGTATCTGCACCTCTTAAAAATCCAAATCCATCAGGGAGGACCTCTAACGTACCTTGACCATATAAAGTTTCACCACTTTTAGCTTTACTCTTAAGAATAGCAAAAATTAAATCTTGCTTTCTCATTCTTCCTGCATTATCAACTTTAATTTCGTTGGCTAATTCAATGAGGTTTGCAACAGGTAAGTGTTTTAAATCAGAAATTTGCATATATTTTAAATTGTTGAGTCAATGAAGGTTGATAATTGTGATTTTGATAAGGCACCCACCTTTGTGGCTTCTATAGAGCCTGATTTAAAAATCATCAAAGTTGGTATTCCACGAACACCAAACTTGGCGGGTGTATTAGGGTTGTCATCAATATTTATCTTA
>JAQCBB010000076.1 GCA_027621535.1 Pseudomonadota bacterium
TAGTGAGTGTTATGGCTCAAGCTGGCTTTCCTGAAGTGCAAGCAGCAATAGTTGTAATAGTTGGCTTCTTAATTGGATCTGTAACACCGCCTGTTGGTGTCGCGTACTTTACTGCCGCAACAATAGCAGAAGTGCGTTTAGAGAAAGTTGCTATTGCATTAATTCCATATCTAGTTGGACTATTTTTACTGTTATTTTTTATACTTGTTGTCCCTGAGTTGACTATGTTTCTTCCAAACTTATTGAGCAATTAAGCAAATGTTAAAATTTTTAAATAAATTTGACCGTTTAATCCATCGAATATTGGAAGCTATGTGTTCAATATTTTTGGCTTCGATGGTTGGTTTTACTCTTTATAACGTAACTATGAGATACGTTTTCAACAACCCACCTGTTTGGGGTGATCTATTAACAGTATTAAGTAATATTTGGTTGATGTTTATAGCGCTTTCATTAACAGCGAGGGATAACGAACACATAGCTTTAAATTTAATTTATGAAAAATTACCAGACAGAGTCTCGCTCTATATACGACAGTTTTGGAAAATTATGATTATGGTAATTGGTATAGTTTTAATGATTTATGGAGTTGAACTTGTTGAAGGTATGCGTGGGAAGTATTGGGAAATGTGGTATTTTGAAATTAGCTGGCAAGGTATTGAATTTAAAGAGAATTATATGCCAAAAAAATATGCCGTAGCTATTTTGCCGTTAGCTGGATTTTTGACAACGTTTGGCGCAATTATTTCCTTCATAAAAAAAGTCTAGTTCAAGTACTAATTAAATATGAAAAATTTTTGGATTAAGTTTTCCGTTTGGTTAGTTCAAGGTGGAGTAACCAGTATGACTTTGAAATTAATTGCAATGTTTATTCTAATATCCTTTATATTTTAACTCTTACTAAAAGACACAAGAACAGATAACAATTTAAAATTATGAAAATAAAAGTATTTGCAGATACCATTTGTGGCTGGTGTTATATTGGTCACTCAAGATTAAATAAAGCTTTAGAAGAATTTAAAGATGTTCAATTTGAAATTGAGCATATGCCATTTCAACTTAATCCTGATATGCCAAAAGATGGAATAGAGCGAAGTAGGTACTTAGAAATAAAGTTTGGTAGCAAAGAAAATGCACAACCCATGTATGATCGAATGGCGGAAGAAGCTAATAAAGAAGGGCTTAATTTTAACCTTGATGCTATAAAAAAAACACCAAACACTGTTCTTTCACACCTATTGATTAATTTAGCTGAAAAAGAAAATAAACAAAATCAAATTAAAGAAAAGATCTATCAATCTTATTTTATAGAAGGTCTTGATATCGGAGATAAAGAAGTTTTGATCAATATAGGAAAAGAATTTAACATAAATAAAGAGAAAATTAATGAATTCTTTAATTTAGAAAACATTGAAAGGGTTAATTCCTATAGACAAATTGCAAATGAAAAAAATATAACGGGAGTACCATTTTTTGAAATAGGAAATGATTATATTTCAGGTGAACAAAGTTCTTCTAATTTAGCAACCAAAATTAAAAATAACTTAAATTAAAGAGAGTTAAGGATGAAAAAAATTGAGCATTATTTTCCTTATGTTATTTTAGGATTACCCGTTGCAATCACTAGCGTTCTTACCTATCAATTTGAATTTTCAGGTCTATTTAGTTTGTTAGTAGGACTTATTATGACTTTCTATTCAATGTTTGCCTATTTCAAGCCGAATAAGAAAAATAATATATCGTCATTTGCTGCATCTTTTTTCTTATCATTCGGCTTTGTATTGGTATCAACCTTCTTTACTGCTTTTCCAATATGGATGTTGGTATTTCTATTTAATTAAAAGAAAAATATGAATAATATTGATTTTTGTGAGGTTGTGATTAATTGATAATCAGTTAAAATAAACAATTATGCTTACATATATAGTACCATTTATAGTTTTGATTTTAATTGTGGTGTTTATCCATGAGTATGGTCATTATTATTTTGCAAAAAAATATGGAGTAGGGGTTACTGATTTTTCAATTGGATTTGGTAAAGAAATATTTGGTTGGAATGATAAGTCAGGTACCAGATGGAAGATATGTTGGATCCCACTTGGAGGTTATGTTAAGTTTTTTGGGGACCGGAATGTTTACTCTCAAGCTGATCATGAAGAAATTATAAATAAATACAGTAAAGAAGAGCAAGATAAATTATTTACCTTAAAACCTTTATACCAAAGAGCTTTAATTGTTTTTGGTGGGCCTTTAGCTAATTTTATATTGGCTTTAGTGATCTTTTTTTCTATTTATACTTTTATTGGTAAAGATTTTACACCAGCTGTAATTAATGAAGTTCAAAAAGACAGTCCTGCTATGGTTGGAGGGCTTAAAGAAGGTGATGTTATTTTAGAAATAGATAACAATGAAGTTAAGAGTATCATGGATGTCTCAAAATATATCATGATGTCAACAGATGATGTTATCGATTTTAAGGTTAAGCGTTCTTATGATGAAATTATATTAAATATTAAACCTGATTTAGTTGAAGGTGAGGATAATTTAGGAAATAAAATTAATAAACGAATGGTTGGTATAAAGCTTGGTGCTTATAATGATCAAATCAACCACGTAAAACTCGGTCCGGCCCAGTCAATATTGCATGCCTTTAATGAGGTATATTATGTAAGTGTTTCATCTTTAAAATACATTGGTGGAATGATTGTTGGAAAAGCTGATACTTCTCAATTAGGTGGTCCTATTAGAATTGCTAAAATATCAGGTCAAGTTGCAGATATTGGTTTGCTCGCTTTTATTAGTATGATGGCTTATATTTCAATAAGTTTAGGCCTTGTTAACCTATTTCCTATACCCATGCTTGATGGCGGACACTTGATGTTTTATGCTTTTGAAAAGGTTTTAGGCCGTCCATTATCACAGAAAACTCAAGAAGGTTTTTTTCGAATCGGGATGTTTTTATTGATATCATTGATGTTTTTCACTACCTTTAATGACCTAAAAGACCTTGGTTTATTTAGATAATTTTAATTTATAAAACCTTAAAAAGATTAA
>JAQCBB010000077.1 GCA_027621535.1 Pseudomonadota bacterium
ACTTGTAACGACCCCACTTCTTCTTGGATATATGGTTGGTAATTTAGGTGTCAGTCCATCAACTGGTGAAGTAGTAGAGTAGCCTTAGTTTCTATAATTTCTTAAATATAAGAATCTATTAATTTTTAGTAATTTATTTCTTAATGACTCACTCTTATAACGAAGCTGTTGTATTGCAGTATCGTTATGTCCACTAAGTTCAAAATGCTGTATTGGTTTACCAATTTTTATATGTATTTTATGATCTTTTTTATTAAGAAGTTCATTTAACTGTGAGACATCTCTGAGTTGTTTATTTGCATATGATGCAAAATAAAAAAACCATGAGTTTCGACCTGAAATATGTACTGGAACTAATGGAAGTTCATACTTTTTGGCAAGCGCTATGGGTGTCTTTTCCCAATCTCTATCCCAAAGACCAAAGAGGGTCAACTTTGAAAGCCTACCTGCAGGAAAGATAATTCCTATTCTGTTATCTTTAAAAAAAGCATTAACTCTTTCTAATGTTAGTTTTGTTGCAGTATGGGTTTCCTTGTCTTTGTTCCACACAACAGGTGCCATTACATTATGAAATGAACCAAGAAGATAAACAAACAACTCATTAGCAAATAAGAATGCATCGTTACGCACTTTGTAGATGTTGTGATATAAAGCTATGGCATCAGCAGCACCCATGGGGTGGTTAGAGACTAAGAGGCATTTTCCTTCTTTTGGAATATTCTCTAAACCTTCAGCAGTACAGTTACTGGTGTACACTTCACCAAGCCAGTTAAACGCTTCAGCACCAGACATTTCTTGGATGTGGTCACCAACATAAATTGTCTCTTCAAACTTCAAATATTTTTTTAAAAAAGTGTAAACAAGTTTTGAAATCGGATTGTTTTTTAATAACCATGGACCACGGTCACTTACTAAATTATGAATTTTTTCTTCCATTAAGCAATAAACCTTTTATATCTACCCATCACGCCATCAAAAATTCTTCTAAGTCTTTGTACAACGTCTTCTTCACTACCTTCATAATTAAAACTTGGTAAGAATTTATATGCATTGTTTTCATAATCAAGTTGAATTGGCATGATTTCTGCATTAAGTTCACGAGCAATATACAAAAAACTTGTTCTAAATCTAGTTGAATCGAATCTTCCTTCAGGTGTTATAACTAAGAAGAAATTATCTCTTCTTTTAAGCTCTTGAATAACTGATTGAAACTGACCGGAGTTACCTTTTCTATCCACTGGTATTGCACCGAGTCTTTTAAAAAGTATTTCTTGTAGCCATCCGAGCGGCCAGCGTATTCCTTGTTCATCGATATCTTCGACTTTTCTAAATGGATTCGGTAATCTTCTCATAGTCCATTTTGCTGATAAGTAACAAGCATCAATATCTAAAGCAAGAACCATTAAAAGCATTAGGTATTCATCTTTAGATGATTGATGTGGTGCACCTACAACAACCGTACGATTTGAATCGATAAAGACACCTTCTGGTTTAACGTTTTCAAATAGTAAGAGAAATCGAGCAACATATCTTAGAACAATTCTTTTTTTTCTTGGTGTTTTAGCACTTACTTCAATGTTTGGAAGTGATTTAGCGTACGGCATACTAAGTGTTAGCTAATAAGTCCTATCTTCTCTATTTTCAAGAAAAGAGACATTATTAAACTCTTTTAATCTAAAAAAGTGTCCACCAGAGATTTCATTTGATTTCAATCTAGTATGTCCAGTATGTCTTGGTAAAAATTTTCTCCACGTCCAAGCATAAATAGGAACATTTAAAAAGTAGGAAATAAGTGCTGACATTGTTCCAGCATGAGAGATTACAATCAGTGATTTAATAGCATCATCTTCTATTTTGAAGAGGCGATCATATTTATCATCAACAGAAACAACACCTCTTTTTGCAAGCTCTTCTTCAAGATGAGAAATGATATTAGCTGTATAAGATTTCATATAAGTGCCATGGTAGTTTTGATTCCAATCTTCAAATGACTGCATATTTCTATTAGCAAAAAACTCCATGACTTCTCTATTATTTTTTCCATACAAAGCTTTTTCTTCATCATCTTCCATTTCTTTGAGCCAATCGAATGTATGTATTGCTTTAGGGACTTCTTTTTCTTTAAAAGGCTCATGAGTTTCTTGTGCTCGCTGTAGTGGAGAAACCCATAATTCTTCTATAGAATGTTTTTCAAATAAAGTTGATGAGGCATTTGCTTGTTTAACACCAAGTTTTGTTAATTTAGGATTACTTTGGTATTCATCATCAACCATCCATTCAGGTTGACCATGTCGTATCAGTACAATCTCCATACAAAAACAATAGCTAAACTAGGTTATTCTGATAAATAAAGATAAATTTATATGAAGTTATATAGAGAGAGAAAAGGAATAGCTCTACTAACTATTCGAGGTTTGCTTCTAGCTTATGTCGGTGCAGACAATATGTTGAGCGGACCTTTTAGAGATCTATTAACAAAGTATTTTAAATTAGGAGAGTTTGGTTCTAATACCAGAGAAGAGTATCTTTATTACTTTATTTTTGGACTAGGAGTGCTTCAACTTTTAGTTACTTTTCAAAGTTTATTTATTCCTTTAGTTGAACTTGATGAACAAAAAATTATTATACGAACAAGAGAGAATACATTTTCAATTGTAAAAGATCGAAGTGAAGTTAAGTCTATTGAAATATTAGATGAGGATAATTTAGAGTTCAGTTTTGTAGATAAAAAATATATTGTTCCTATAACGGCAATTCCAATTGAAGATGTCCATAAATTGATTTCTTTACTTGAAGAAGAATAATCTTTTAAAAATTAGTAATATTGTTTTGTAATTTCAATAAAGGAGAACCGTGTTTAACTTACAAGAAGGTGATTTAAAATTTGCTAAAGTCGTATGGAATATAATAATTCCAATGTTTCTTGTAACTTTTGTATTGTATGGAATGGGCATTGAAGTCCCGTTTGGATTTTTTAATATAATTGTTACAGCTGGATTTTATTACTCTTTAAAACTTTGCACAGATCAAGAAAAGTCTTTAATGA
>JAQCBB010000028.1 GCA_027621535.1 Pseudomonadota bacterium
ATCCATGATGCTTGTATTTGTTTTCGTTGCAGTAGATGAAAATTCACTTTGGTAGATACCCTTTGGAGCTGTAACATCAATATCTTTTAGATTTAAATCACCTGCAATGGAATTAGTTAAAATGCTAACGCCACAAATAATTGTAATAGTTTTGGATTTTACAAAGAAATTTTTATTCATAATACTTTCTTCTTAAATGAGAATCATTCTCATTCTAAATGAGAATGATTCTCATTTCAATAAAAATATTGAATATTTTTCCGATATAATTGAAATATGCACAATGACTTATTAAATCGCTTTTTAATTACAAATTCCCCCATACGTGGAAATATCATTAAAATTCAAAATAGTTTAGAACAGTTAAAAAATTCTCTTGAAATACCAAAACAAATAGAAGAAGCGTTTACCCAAATTATTACCGTTTGTCCAATGTTAGCTGGGACTTTAAAGTTTGATGGGGGCTTAATTCTGCAGATTCAAGGAAAAAAGGACCTGAAACTTATGATTGCCGAGTCTGATAATCAATTCAATATTCGGGGTACTTTAAAACTCAACCAGAAGACAGAAAAAAACTTTGAAGAGCTTATTAAGGATGCAATTTTTGCTCTCACTATTGTCCATAAAGATCAAAAAGCACCCTATCAGGGAATTATCGAGATTGGCTCAGGCAATGTTAAGGATATGATTGAACATTATTTAACTCAATCGATGCAACTCAAAAGCAAAGTATTTTTTTATCAAACTAGTACCGTATCTTATGGTGTTCTTTTTCAAGAACTTCCCCATGAAAATGAAGATGAACGTTTTAAATCAGAAAAATTATGGGCGACAATAAATCAGATTGAAATCTCGAGTCTTCACAATTCACCGAGCAAGTTCCTTGGCGATCTTTTTCCAGATGAAGATATACAAATTTACGAAGAACATTTAGTTAACTATAAATGCTCTTGTAGCCAAGAAAAAATCTTCAAAACTATAAGTTTAATAAATCCAGAAGAAATTTATGCATCACTAAAAAATGATGTTGTTGAAATGGTATGTGAATACTGTCAGAAAAAATATTTGGTAACAAAAAATGAAATCGACATCATTTTCAAGAAAAATAGTCAAATTTTAAACTGAGCATTGTACATATAACTCATAATTCCTGCTGTGATTGCAACATTCAATGATTCTACAGAAGCTTTCATTGGAATTGAGATTGTTTTATATTTCCCAGAGTTTATGTGTTTTGATAAACCAAGACCCTCATTTCCTAGAACGAGAATAGTTTTTCTTGAAAACTGAAAATCATAAACACTGATACCTTGCATATCAGCTAAAACGATATCAAAAGATAGCTCAGATAAATCTATAAGTTTTGAATTAAGGAAAATTGGAATTTCAAATTGGCATCCCTGGCTGCCTCTCAATGTTTTTGGTGCCCAAGGATCAGTACAGTCGCTTGATAAAAAAATACTCATATTACCTGCAGCTTGTGCAGTTCTAATAATCGTTCCCAAGTTACCAGGATCTTGAATACCATCTAAGAATAGATACAAGCCCTCTTTTAAATTATTAACATCAAGATGGTAAGAGGGAATTTTTATTACTGCAATAAACCCTTGGTTGGTTTTTAATTCTGAAATTGTTTTAAAAATTGTTTCAGTGGTAACAAAAATCTTGTTATCCCAAGATTTTTTTAAAAAAATATGATTTGATTCATAAAAGTCCTGAGTACAACATATCCATTCAAAATCTTTTTTATTTTTTAAATAACTTTCAAAAAGATGAAGTCCTTCTAGAACAGTTAAATTATTTTCTTCGCGAAATGATTTTTTATGTTGGAGCTTTTTTAAAAACTTTAAACGACTATTATCTTTGGATTTAATCTCATGCATTTTTCAACATTCAAAAATTTACCTGTTGAACAGTTAGTCCATTTTGTTTTAAAAAGGCTACCAAGCCATCATCTCCTGCCAAATGCGAGGCGCCAATTGCAGCAAAAATCTGATGTGATTCCATTGCTTCTAAAATTTTTCTATTAAACACTTGATTTCGCTCAATTAATATCTTTTGTTTAACTTTTTGCCACAACTCTGGACTCATTAAATCTAGAGTGATTTTTTCATTCATCTCATGAATCTTATTTAAATTTCCTTCGAGATAAGTCACTAATAATTTCTCAAAATTCGCTTGTTTTAAATTGTCTGGTCTTTTTAAGGCATTTGTCAAAATTTCTATTTGTTCATTCGTTGTCAAAAAATCTAAAACTGAAAAATGCTCAATATTTGTCATTAAGCCTTGAGTTTTTATATATGCATCTTCTGCAATTTGTTTAAGAAGGTTATCCTGATTAAAAGGGGTAATTGGGTTGGGAGAATCAAAAATAAATGCAAGAAGCCACGGTTTCATTCTTATGGCCTGATCATAGAACATCACATGAAAATTGATCAAATCTTTTAGTCGCTCAAGTTCGTTATCAGTTAATTGAGCGGGAATATCAATATTAATATTTTGAATGACTGATACATCACTCAATTCATCTGTTTCCATCATAAAAAGGTTAGATTGCTTTATTGCATTTATTATCTTTGGATCGAAATTTGTAACACGATTATCATCACTATGGAAAGTCCCAAAAATAAAATGTTGATTGCCTTTTGTGTCTGAGATTTGATAGAGAGTTGATCCTGCATGGACAATTTCTGAATAACATAAGATTAGAAAGAGTAAAATTCTCATGAGACTATTATAACCATGAAGAGAAATAAAATTATTTTTATTGAAAGCCCGAGTGATTTCAAAGAATTGAATCTATCATCGACACCTGATCACAGTCTTGTAGCCTTTTCTCATAATTTGACGCCACAGTTGATACTAGCTGCATATGAACATGGAATATTTCCTTGGTTTAATGAAGATGAACCGATTTTATGGTGGTCTCCAAATCCACGACAAATTTTGTATATAAAGGATCTTTATACTTCACGAAGTTTAAAAAAAATTATAAATAAAAATATTTTGAAATTTAGTATCAATAATCAATTTAAACAGGTTATTGAGTTATGCAAAATAGTCAAAAGAAAAAATCAAAATGGGACATGGATTGATAATAGAATTATCAGTGCCTATTCCGATCTCCATAAAATGGGCTATGCTCACTCATTTGAACTTTATGATGATAATGAGCTTGTTGCTGGGGTTTATGGACTCATAATCAAAAATATATTTTTTGGTGAGTCGATGTTTCATTTAAAGACTAATGCCTCAAAAATTTGTTTTTTCTATATGTGTCAATTTTTAAAAAAACAAGGTATTCAAATTATTGATGCTCAAGTTGAGAGTGAACATATAAAAAAATGGGGTGGAACATTAGTTACGCGAGAAGAGTTTCTGGCTATAATTAATTCATGAGTTATCCAGAAAATAATGAATTCAAAAAAATTCAGTTTTATTTAACTGCAAATTACAATTGTGGATATATTTCTGGAAAAAAAGCTCAGTCAATCGTTGCTTCGCCATACCAAAATATAAAACAAAAAGAATTCGATAATTTAATCAATATTGGTTTTCGAAGAAGTGGGAATCATGTATACAAACCTCATTGTCACGAATGTGAAGCGTGTGTTCCAATCAGACTGAATGTGAAAGATTTCAAACCTAATAAAAGCCAAATAAGATGTTTAAAAAAAAATGATTTTGAAGTTATTATTTCAGATCTGAATTTCAACTCAGAAGATTTTCAACTTTACCAACAATATCAAAGTATTCGACATCATGATCAATCGACTTCTGAGGAAGATCAAAAAAATGAGTATATTAATTTTTTACTAACCAGTAACATAAAATCCCAAATGATTAAATTTTTTATTCAAGATAAATTAGTCATGGTCAGTATTGTTGACATATTAGTCGATGGTATCTCTGCGGTTTATACATTTTATGATCAAAATTTGCCAAAGTTAGGCCTAGGTACCTATTCAATTTTATGGCTTGCTGATTGGTGTAAACAAAACAAACTTCCTTATCTTTATCTCGGTTATTGGATTTCAGATAATGCTAGAATGAGCTATAAAACAAGGTTCAAACCCTATGAGCTATTAAATAAAAAAGAGTGGAAAAAATTTAATGAATAAATTGTGTATTATTGGCCTTGGTTTATTAGGGGGTTCAATTGGTAAAGATTGTATTGCAAATCATCATGTTAAACATGTGATTGGATTTGGAAAAAATAAAAAAACATTAGAAACAGCCAAACAACTTAATCTTGTTCATTACATATCAGATGATTACACCGACATCCAAGATGCAGATCTTGTCATTATTGCAACACCTGTAAGACAAATTGATAAAGTATTAAATCAAATAAAGCCTCATCTTTCAGAAAAAACCATCATTACTGATGTTGGAAGTACAAAATATAATGTGCTCACAAAAGCAAAAAGCATTCTTGGAGAGCATTTTAAAAACTTTATAGGATCACATCCAATAGCTGGATCTGAAAAACATGGACCGGAAGCTGCCCAAGAGAGCTTATTTCATGATAAAAATATCATCGTTACAACACACGATCAAAATAATGATAAAGAAATAAATGTAATCAAAAGTTTTTGGCATTTATTAAAAGGTAAGGTGATAATCATGGATGCTCAACAACATGATGAAATTTTTTCCACTGTGAGTCATCTCCCACATGCCTTAGCTATGATTTTCATGAATATGATTTTTCAGAAATCCAACAAAGAACAATTGCTTAATTTTGCTGCAAGTGGATTTAGGGATTTTACAAGAATCGCCGCCAGCTCTCCAGAGATGTGGAAAGATATTTTTATTGATAATAAAGATGCTTGCATAAATGATTTAGCTGAATTTAAAAAACAAATTGAGTTCTTTGAAAAAATATTAAACGATGAGGATCAGCTTGAAAATTTTATTGAGAGCGCAAGTCAATTAAGAAAAAACTGGAAATACTAAATGCAAGATTTAAAGTTATTCCCGCAAATTAAAATTAATGGATCAATAAAACCTCCAGGATCAAAAAGTATTACGAATCGCCTGTTATTGCTGAGTTCGCTATGTCCTCAAAAAATAGTTGTTACTAATCACCTTGTTTCAGATGATTCAGGCTTCATGATTCAAGCGTTAAAAGATTTAGGTCTATCCATAAATAATCAAACGGAATCAATCGTTATTGAAGGCGGCATTTATAAATACTCAAAAGAAGTTTCTTTATTTTTAGGTAATGCAGGTACAGCTTTTCGGCCTCTATGTGCTGTTTTATCATTATTAGGTGGAAATTATATTTTAGATGGTGTTAAAAGAATGCATGAAAGACCAATTAAAGATCTAATTGATGCCCTCAACCAGATTGGTGCACAAATTACTTATTTAAAAAATGATGGGTACCCTCCCTTAAAAATTGGCTCATTTAATGATACGGCAATTCAAGAAGTCGTCGTAAAGGGAAACACCTCAAGCCAATTTCTATCAAGCCTTCTTATGGCTCTTCCAATATTAAAAAGAGATGTTCAAGTTAACATAGATGGTGAGTTAATATCTAAACCTTATATCGATATCACTCTTAATCTTTTAGCCAACTTTAATATAAAATTTACTAATCATAATTATAAAAGTTTTGAATACAGGTATTCTAAAAAAAACTATTATTTTGCAAAAAACCCTGTAATTTCAGTAGAACCTGATGCTTCATCAGCAAGTTACTTTTTTGCAGCCGCGGCAATTTCTGGAAAAATAAAAATAATGGATTTAACGAAAAATTCAATCCAAGGTGATATCTATTTTCTTGAGTGCATCAAAAAAATGGGAGCAAGGGTTAAGTTTTTTAATGATTCAATCACAGTTTCTCAAGCAGACCAACTATCTGGAGGATATTTTGATTGTATTTCAATACCAGATGCTGCAATGACACTGGCAATTTTAGGGTTGTTTTGTTCATCACCTCTTACTTTAGACAATATTGGTAGTTGGAAAGTTAAAGAGACGGATCGTATCCATGCAATGAAAAATGAATTAGAAAAGTTTGGTGCTAAAGTTGATGCTACTGATAATTCAATCACCATAAATCCACCCAAAAAATTAAATAATAATATTCGTGTCAAAACTTATGATGATCACAGAATTGCCATGTGTTTTTCTCTAACCTGTCTTGGAGATGTCACAACAATTATTGAAGATCCTCAGTGCGTCAATAAAACTTATCCTAATTTTTTTAGAGATTTCACAGGCCTCCTGTCATGAATTTAATTACCATTGATGGTCCTGCCGGTTCTGGTAAGGGAACCATAGCAAGAATTCTCTCTGACAGGCTTCATTTAAATTACCTTGATTCTGGAGCAATTTATAGAGTGATCGCTCTTTTTCTAAACAGAAATCATATTCCTGATGATGATGAACAATTAATTAAACAGAAAATTAAAGATCTGAATATAGTTTTTTTAAAAACAAAGGTAACTTTAAATAATGATGATGTGACTGAAGAAATTCGAAGTGAAAAAATAGCTAAAATAGCATCTCATATTTCTTCATTAAAATCAGTCAGAGCTTCTATCTTAGATCTGCAAAGATCTTATTTTCAGCCGCCTGGACTAGTGGCTGAAGGGAGAGATATGGGAACAGTTGTTTTTCCTGAAGCAAATAAAAAGTTTTTTCTCACAGCATCAACTGAAGAAAGAGCTAACCGAAGATATAAACAGTTGATTTCAAAAGGTTTTGATGTTAATATTCACAATCTTGTATCTGAGATACAGGAAAGAGATGATCGTGATATAAATCGAAAAATTTCACCGCTAGTACCTGCTAGTGATGCACACCAGATTGATACTACGTATTTATCTCCTGATGAAGTCGTAAATACGATTCTTCAGAAAATATAAATTATAGAGTTCTTTATGGCCCCAAACCATAAAGTTTATTTAACTACCCCATTGCTAGATGGGAACTGGAAATTTAATGACAACTTTAACAAAAAATACTGAAACAAAAAACAATGAAAACTTTGCTGCAATGCTTGAGGAAAGTCTTGCGCTAAAAGAGATGCGTCAAGGAGAAATCATAACTGCCGAAGTGGTAGGGATTGACTCAGATGTCGTAATTGTCAATGCAGGCCTTAAATCAGAGAGTTTTATCAAAATTGATGAATTCTATAATGATAAGAGAGAGATTGAGGTAGCTGTTGGTGATTTTGTTAAAGTTGCTATTGATAAACTAGAAGATGGTTATGGTTCTACAATCCTATCTCGCGATCGTGCAAAAAAAATACAGGCTTGGGATGATCTTGAAAATGCAATGAATGAGAATATTACCGTTACTGGATTTGTAAGCTCACGCGTAAAAGGTGGACTTAGAGTTTCAGTGAATGGAATAACGGCTTTCTTACCAGGTTCGCTTGTTGATTCAAGGCCTGTTAAGGATACGATGCCATATGAAAATAAAGAAACAGAACTCAAAGTTATCAAAATTGATAAAAAAAGAAATAATATTGTTGTTTCTAGAAAAGCAGTTCTAGAGGAACAAATGGGTGCTGATAGGGAGTCAATTATTGAAACACTATCTGAAGGTGCAGTTGTTAAAGGTATTATTAAAAACATAACTGATTACGGTGCATTTGTAGACTTGGGTGGAATTGATGGTTTGCTACATATTACTGATTTAGCCTGGAAGCGAATTAAACATCCTTCTGAAGTTCTAAATGTAGGTGATGAAATAGAAGCTAAAGTTTTAAAATACGATCAAGAAAAAAATCGTGTTTCATTAGGTCTAAAACAATTAGGTGATGACCCATGGATTGGTTTAGAAAGAAGATATCCAGTGAATACCAGAATATTTGGTAAAGTTTCTAACCTTACAGATTATGGTGCTTTTGTTGAAATCGAATCAGGTATTGAGGGACTTGTTCATGTATCTGAAATGGATTGGACCAACAAAAATATTCACCCCACTAAGGTTGTCAACCTTGGAGATGAAGTAGAAGTTATGATTCTTGAAGTTGATGAAGAAAAAAGAAGATTATCTCTAGGTGTTAAACAGTGTAAAGAAAATCCGTGGCTTGCTTTCGAAAGCGACCATAAACAAGGTGAAACAATTAAAGGATCAATTAAATCTATTACAGACTTTGGAATCTTTATTGGTTTAGATGGAGGTATTGATGGGTTAATTCACTTATCAGATATTTCAGCTACAGAGCCCAATGAAGAAGCAGTTAAGAAATATAAAAAGGGTGATGAAGTTGAAGCAAAGATCTTAGCAATCGATGTTGAAAAAGAAAGAATTTCCCTAGGAATCAAACACCTGTCACCTAATTATGTGGAAGAGAAAACAGAAGAAACTGCAACTAAAAAGGCTGAAACAACTTCCAAATCTACTAAAACGAAAAAAGCTGCTGGAAGTGAACCTGAAAATGCAGGAACCACTAATCTTGGCGCTCTTCTAAAAGCAAAAATGGATACCAGTGACAAGGAAAACAAAGACTAAATAATGACTCGTTCAGAATTAATAGAAAAACTTTCAGTTCAGTTTTCACAACTTATGCATAAAGATGCAGAGTTGGTTGTTAAAAACATTATCGACTCGATGATTGAAACTCTAAATAAAGGTAAAAGAATTGAGATTAGGGGATTTGGAAGCTTTTCACTGAACAAAAGACCAGCAAGAATTGGTCGGAATCCTAAAACTGGTGATAAAGTAGAAATTAGTGAAAAATTTGTACCACATTTTAAAGCTGGTAAAGAATTGCGCTCACGTGTCGATAAGTAAATTTTAAAGTATACTTTTTAGTAGTTAACAAGCTTTATATATACATATGGTTGAATTTGAACTCTGGTGGCTACTTATCATTCCTTTCTTTTTTGGTTTAGGTTGGTTAGCAGCTAGAATTGATATCAAACATATCATTTCAGAAACTACAGATCTCCCCGCCTCTTACTTTAAAGGGTTGAACCTAATACTATTTCATGAATATGAAAAAGCATCAGAAGCTTTTTCTGAGGCACTCCAAATAAAACCTGATTCTATTGAATTACATTTTATCCAAGGAAATATTTTTCGAAAATTAGGAAAGATAGATCAAGCCATTAATCTTCACAATAAGTTACTAGAACAAAAAGAGCTGACTAAAGAACAGATTGAATCTGTTAAGGCTGAATTAATTCAAGATTTTTTTACCGCAGGATTCTATGATCGTTGTGAAAATTTAACACATGAACTAACCAGTCAGCAGTATCAAGAATTTAAACTTAATATACTTTTGGATATATCTATTAAAAAACGTGATTGGGAACAAGCTATTAAGTTTAGTCAGGATATAGAAAAATTATTTGGTAAATCTCAAAGATTTCCAATTAGTCATTTTTTTTGTGAGCTTGCACTGGAAAAGTTTATTAATAAAAAAAATGAGCAGGCTGTTAAACATTTAGAAGAAGCATTAAGCATTAACAAAAATTGTACGAGAGCAAATATTATTCTCGGTGAACTTGAGTATGAAAAGAAACAATTTCAATCAGCAATTGAAATATGGAAGCGTATTGAGCTCCAAAAACCTGAGGATTTTGTTTTAATAGCTTCAAAATTCTTAGATTCTTACAAACAAATTGATAGATTAAATGAATGTCTTTCTTTAATTTTGTACTTAAGGGAAAGTTATGGGATTAATCAAATTGATAAAATTATCTTTGATTACATTCTGCATAATGAAGGTCCAAGTAAAGCAGAGGAAATGGCAAAAAGTAACTTAATAAAAAGACCTTCTATTGAAGTTCTTGATCAACTTTACAGTGCGCAATCTTTAAATAATAACACCCATAGTGATGTAAAAATTATTCAGCAGGTTATAAAAAATACAATAGGAAATCGATTGTTTCATTTATGTAGTCATTGTGGATTCAAGGCCAAACAACATCATTGGCAATGCCCAGCGTGTAACTCATGGGAAACTATATCTACTGAATTGAAAGATATTGCCAAATAATGCCAGGCTCAAAGTTAATCGTAGCTCTAGACTTTGCTTCCTTAAGTGAAACAGATAGTTTTTTAAAAAAAATTAAAGGGGCTGATTGTAAAGTAAAAATTGGAAAGGAATTATTCACAACTGAAGGCCCTAGGGTTATTGATTTAATTAAAAAATATAATTTTGAAATCTTTCTTGATCTTAAATTTCATGACATTCCCAACACTGTTAATAAAGCTATTAAAGCTAGTTGTTCACATGGTGTGTGGATGGTTAATGTTCATGCAGCAGGAGGTAAGTCCATGCTTGATGCTGCATATGACGCAATTGCAGAATCAAATCATAAGCCCCTACTTATTGCCGTAACCATGTTAACCAGCTTTGATGAAGATAACTTTTATAATCTTGGATTTAAAAAAGGATTAAATGATCAAATTATTCATTTATCATTACTTGCAAAGGAATCTAATTTAGATGGTGTTGTTTGCTCTGCAAAGGATATAGCATCAATTTCATCAATCATTAAAGATGAAAGTTTTTTGTTTGTTACTCCAGGAATAAGGCTCAAAGAAAACAATACTAATGATCAGAAAAGAATTAATACTCCAGCTGAAGCAATTAAAAATGGATCAGATTATATTGTTGTTGGCAGACCAATTACAGAAAATAATAATCCATTTGAAGTAATTACAAAAATAAACGCTCAAATATAAATTTATTTTATTTTCATCCCTGGTTCAGCACCCTCATCAGGAAATAAAACAAATGGACCTTTTTTATCATCGGAAGCAGCAAGAATCATCCCTTCTGATACTCCAAATTTCATCTTTCTGGGTGCAAGGTTTGCAACAAAAACTGTTTTTTTTCCAATCAAGTTGTTTGGCTCATATTGAGATTTAATTCCAGCAAATACATTCTTTGTTCCTAAGCTTCCCACATCTAAAGTTATTTTTAAGAGACTATCTGCACCCTCAAGGAAGTTAGCCTTGGTTATCAAAGCTACACGAAGATCTATTTTTTGTAAATCCTCAATACTGATATACTCTTTCATATTAATCTTTTTATCATCCTGTTTTAACAAGTCTTGCTTTTTATTTGTATCTAAAAGCCTATCTACTTGTTCAGCTTCAAGCCGTTGAAGAAGATGCTTATACCTAGTGACACTTTTTATATCTTCATGGATTTGTTTAAAATTATGAAAAATATTTTCATTAAAAAGTTTTGCAACATTTAAAGATAGGTTAGGTAAAATTGGCGTTAAATAAATTGTTGCATTCCTAAAAATGTATGCAGACGTTGTGAGAACGTTATGGAGCTGTTCTTTATTTTGTTCAATATTTTTAGCTAGATTCCATGGTTGTTGATCATTTATTAACTCATTTACATCTTCAATTAATGTAAAAATTTTTCGAACCACTTGACTAAATAATCTATTTTCATAAAGTTCGATGATTTCGTCTTGGAGATCTAGTGACTTTAGTATTAATTCAAAATAATAAGGATCAGTTTTAATATCGTTAAGGGGTTTTATTTTTCCATCAAAATATTTATTTATGAAACCGAAAGTTCTGCTTGGAATATTGACTAATTTACCAACCAAATCTGAATTAACTTTTGTAACCATATCATCAAGACTTAAGTCAATATCAGCCATTGAATCATTTAGTTTTGAAGCATAATAATATCTTAAATATTCAGGTTCTTTAATGTGATCGAGAAAGCTTCTAGCTGTTATAAAAGTACCTCTTGATTTTGACATTTTTTCACCATTCACAGTTAAAAAACCATGAGAAAATATTTTGGTAGGTTTGCGATAACCAGAAAAATTTAATGTTGCAGGCCAAAATAATGCATGGAAATAGAGAATATCTTTACCAATAAAATGATAAAGTTCAGTTTTCTCGCTGTCTTTCCAATAATCATCAAACTTGATATCAAGCTCTTTTTTTTGTAATAAATTCTGAAAGCTAGCCATATAGCCAATTGGGGCATCAAGCCAAACATAAAAGTATTTTTCTTTTTCACCAGGTATTAAAAAACCAAAATATGGCTTATCTCTTGTAATATCCCAGTCTTGAAGCCCTGACTTAAACCATTCTTGAATTTTATTTTCGGCCTCTGGCTGAAGTGTTCCAGACTTTGTCCAATGTATTAAAAATTCTTCACAATCCGATAACTTGAAAAAGTAATGTTTTGTTTTTTTCTTAACTGGCTTTGATCCAGATAATGATGAAAATGGATTAATAAGCTCAGTTGGCGAATAGGTGGCTCCACAGGATTCACAGGAGTCGCCATACTGATCTTTTGTTTTACATCTTGGACATTCGCCCTTAATGAAGCGATCAGGCAGAAACATTTGTTTTTCTTGGTCAAAAAATTGTTCAATTTCTTTAATTACAATTTTCCCAGCTTTATCTAAAGATTTAAAAACCTCCTCTGAAAAAAATCTATTTTCATCAGAATCTGTTGTATAAAAATTGTCAAACTCAACTAAAAAATCTTTAAAATCTTGAGCGTGCTCCTTATGTACTTTGCTAATTAATTCTTGCGGTGTTAATCCCTCATCTTGAGCTTTTATCATAATGGGTGTTCCATGAGTATCGTCAGCGCAGACATAAAAAACCTCGTTTTCACACATACGTTGAAATCTCGTCCAAATGTCAGTTTGAATATACTCAACAAGGTGTCCTAGATGTATACTTCCATTAGCGTAAGGGAGTGCAGAGGTGATTAGAAGTCTTCTCATGTAAACTTTATTTAAAATGAATGATCGTATTCTATCAAACTATTAAGAAGACAACTTAAGAACTATGGAAAAAATAAAAGATTTATTAGAAAAGATATTTGATGATGATAATCAAATTTATCCTTTTAAAAGAAAAAATATTTCATTGAGTGAAAACGAAAATGAAATAGATATGAAAATTGAATTAGGGTTTGTTTTTCAAAGGCTTGAAGAGAAATATAAAAAATTAATCCACATAGCTTTAGAATCAAGTAAAAAGTCTTTAAAAATTGACTTCAAATTAAATGTTGCTAGTCATCAAACACAAGCAAGTACCCAAAGTTTAAAAAATGTAAAAAATATTATCGCAGTCGCCTCTGGAAAAGGTGGAGTTGGAAAGTCCACTATAGCCTGTAATCTGGCTATTGCATTAAATAAACTTGGAGCACAAGTTGGTATTTTAGATGCTGATATTTATGGTCCTAGTCAACCTAAAATGTTTGGAGTTTCCTCAAAACCAGAAACAAAAGATGGAAAAAGTATGGAGCCAATTAAGGCTCATGGCATTCAAACTATGTCTATTGGTTACTTAATTGATGTTGATACACCTGTTATTTGGAGAGGCCCTATGGTAACAAATACTCTTCAACAGCTACTTGGTGAAACTAACTGGAAAGATTTAGATTACTTAATTATTGATCTTCCTCCGGGGACAGGAGACACACAGCTCACATTAGCTCAAAAAGTCCCCGTCACCGGATCAGTCATAGTCACCACCCCACAAGATATATCATTGATTGATGCGCAAAAAGGAATTGGAATGTTTAATAAAGTGAATATTCCAAATATCGGGTTAGTTGAAAATATGGCTATTTATGAATGTCCAAATTGTGGGCATAATGAACATATTTTTGGATCAGGTGGTGGAAAAAGATTAGCTAAAAAAAATAACATTGAATTATTAGGATCGATCCCATTAAAAGCTAATATTCAAGAAGATATGGACTCAGGAATACCGACCTTAATTAAAGATAATGATTTACAAATTCATGGAGAATTTTTTTCAATTGCCGAAAAAATCAGCATTAGAGTTGCTCAATTAAAAGAAAATTTTAAAGATCGTTTTCCAAAAATTGTAATTCAAAACGATTAATTAAAATTGCAATAAACATCAATTGGATTATTTGATAATATTTGAGATGCTGGGATCGGCTTCTGACTTTTCCAATTTTCAACTGGTATACATTTGTTCTTCCCAGTTACAATAAAAATAATTTTTTTAGATTTGCTAAAAGCTTTAGGCGTAAGTGAAATTCTATCTGATGGAGGTTTAGGAGCATTGTTTACTGGAATAACATTAGCACCTTCATTCCATTGATGTCCTGGGAAAAGACTAGCAGTGTGTCCATCCTCACCTAAACCAAGAAGAGCTAAATCAAAAAAATCATAGCTATCAATTAAAGAGTCATAGTCATTAGCTCCGTCAATTGGTCCTAATTCACTTTTAATTGGAAAAAATTTTGGCATATTCATAGAGTCCAAATGATTTAAAAATGTGTTTCTTATCATTTGACTATTTCTATTTTTATCATTAGGCTCATGACATCTTTCATCACCAACAAATATTTCCCATCTTTTAAAATCAGCCTGGTTAAATTTTAAGAAAGAGTGGTATATTTTTTCAGGAGTTGTCCCTCCTGCTAGGATTACTTTGAATGATCCAGTTTTTTTAATTGCAGCCATTGCTTGATGTTCTATTGCTGAAAGCAGAGTTGCTTGAAGCTCTTCAATACTAGTGAATTCTTTCCAGTTAACTTTTTTTTGCATGTGTTATTTAAATATTTTTGTTAGATTTAAAACTATCAGACTGATCCATGGTTTGATATAATTCAGTCCAAAATGTAATCCACAAGATTACCAAAAAAATAACTTTTACAAAAGGAATATTATGAAAATCGCAATGCTTGGACTTGGTAAAATGGGCGGGAATATGGCCACTCGATTAATTAGAAATGGTATCAGTGTTGTTGGCTACGATACGTCTAAGGAAATAATTGCAAAGCTTGAGCAAGATGAAAATTTAATACCCTCCTCATCGGTTGAAGATGCAGTAAATCAGATCGAAGGGCAAAGAATCATTTGGATGATGCTCCCTGCAGGCGAAATAACAGAAAAACAAATTGACAATTTAATTCCTCTTTTAAATCAAGGTGACATTATTGTTGATGGTGGAAATTCAAATTATAAGCATAGTGTTAAAATCGGGAAAATGCTCAAGGAACATAATATTGGCTTTATGGACTGTGGCACATCCGGAGGTGTATGGGGTCTTGAAAATGGTTATTGCTTAATGGTTGGAGCTGATAATGATGTAGCAAAAGCTGTAGAACCTGTGTTAAGAGCGCTAGCACCTAATCAGCAAGATGGATGGCTTCATATCGGACCAATCGGTTCAGGGCATTATACAAAAATGATTCATAATGGAATTGAGTATGGCATGATGGAATCTTTAGCCGAAGGTTTAGAATTACTAAAAGGTAAAACGGAATTTGATATTGATTTGGCAAAGGTCACAGAGTTATGGCGCCATGGTTCTGTGGTCAGAAGCTGGTTATTGGATCTAACTGCGGAAGCGCTTTCACATGATCAAAATCTTGATAGCATCGAACCGATTGTAGCAGATTCAGGAGAAGGAAGATGGACGGTAGTGGAATCAGTAGACTTAGGTATTCCTGCTCCAGTTCTCACATTAGCTCTCCAAGTAAGATTTAGGTCTCAGGAAAAACAAAAGGGTTATGGATACAAGCTATTGTCAATTATGCGCAATGCTTTTGGCGGGCACAATTTAAGAAGAAAAGGTTAGCCCATGAGTCAAAAAGAAACATCAACCCTAATTTTATTTGGTGCTAAAGGGAATTTGGCTAGAGTGAAGTTATTTCCTGGGCTTTTTAAATTAGAATTAGCGGAAAAACTCCATCCGGATATGAGAATTATATCTGTTGGCAGGCAAGAGGAATCTCATGAGGAATGGATTGCCAATGTTAAAAGTATGATTCTAGCTAAACATAAAGATCTAAATCAAGTCATTTTAAATCGATTTCTTCAGCGTAATGTTTATCATGCTAATCTTCCTGATGATCCTGAAGCATTTATAAAACTTTCCACTAGAGTAAGAGAAGAAAGTTTCTCTCAGAACTTAGCATTCTTTTTATCTGTTCGGCCATCAGATTTTGCGAGCATTGTAAATCAGCTCGCTGATGCTGGTATGTTAGACGAAACCAACCACTGGAAAAGAGTGTTAATCGAAAAACCATTTGGAGTTGATAGTCAAACAGCTCAAGAGCTCCAAGATTCAATCTCTAAACATCTTAATGAATCTCAAATTTACAGAATTGATCACTATCTAGGAAAATTTGCTCTACAAAATATATTATTTACTAGGTTCTATAATACTTTTCTTGAGCCTATATGGAATAATCAATATATAGATCATATTCAAGTCACTAATCACGAAACCTTAGGAGTTGGAGACAGAACGACATTTTACAATGCAACTGGAGCATTGCGAGATATGATGCAAAGCCATATTCTTCAGACATTAACATTAACAACGATGGAAAAACCTAAATCTTTTT
>JAQCBB010000029.1 GCA_027621535.1 Pseudomonadota bacterium
TTTAAACCTCTGCCAACTCGATTGAAATCCAGACACGGTCTGCCAAAAATAAAACACTCGATTGTCTTCAATGTTCTGTGGCAAGGTTTGTAATAAATGGATGATTTTCTTAGTAAACGGCACATAACGAATCTCATTGTTTTTGGTTTCTTTTAATACAGCCATGTCGTTTTGAATATCATTCCATGTTAAAGATAAGATTTCACCCAATCGCATACCTGTCTCTATCGCAAAAATTAGAATAGCTCGCATCTGCAAGGAAGACTGATTCAGTAAAATGATTTCTTCCTGCTGACTTAATCGACGCACACGATGACCCACTACTTTAGGTTTTTGCACAGTTAAAATTGGGTTACTGGCTAAATAAACGCCCCACCCCACTTGACCTAATTTAATGACTTTCGATAAAGTATTGAGGTCTTTGATGACGGTAGCTGGAGAACGTCCTTGAGAGAGCCTTACATCACGAAATAGAGCGATTCTGGATGGAGTGAGTTGATTCAATGAGTATGCTCCGAGTTGTTGTTTTAAAACGATTAATCTGGATTTCTCTCTTTTATAGCTCCGATTTATTGTTAACTCTTGTTGACGCATGTAATCATCAATAATGTCATTTAGGGTTACTTTGTTAGCGAGATTAAAATCTACTCGATTTCCTCTATCAATTTCATGCTCGATTTCATGTGACCACTGGATGGCTTCTGTTTTTGTTTTAAAGGTTTTGTGTTGTGTGGGAACACCTTGTCTGCGAATAATAACTTGCCATGATTTATTTTTGGTTTGACGAATGCTCGCCATGATAAAACTCTCCTCTGAGTGTGCTCAAAGTGTGCTCAAATCATGATTTATGTATGCCCTCGTAACACACAGTTTCTGCAAGAATACTGTGGGTTCGCCTGTTATCAGTGGATTCTATTGAATCGAAGAATGGCGCCCTCGACAGGAGTTGAACCTGTGACCCTCCCCTTAGGAGGGGGATGCTCTATCCACTGAGCTACGAGGGCATTGTTAAAACCCTTAATAGATCTTCATTTCCATCAAAGATTAAATGCTATATTTTAAGTTGTTTAGATATCAAGTGTGTTCAGTAAAAATAAAAAAGAAATTATCTCAACCTCAAATGTGGATAAGTTTTTTTTAAAGATCAACACTGTTTATATTTCTTATTGATGATATTTACTAAATGAAGCATCACAGGTACTTCGACTAGGACCCCCACAATTGTCGCTAATGCTGCAGGAGAATTTAATCCAAATAATGTAATTGCCACAACTACGGCAAGCTCAAAAAAATTTGAGGTGCCAATTAAACAAGCAGGCCCAGCTATACTTTTGGTTAATTTTATTTTTCTTGAGATGTAATATCCTAAATAAAAAACTAAGTAAGTTTGTATAATCAGGGGGATTGCAATTAAACCCATATGGAAGAAGTTGCCAAGAATATTGTTGGACTGGAGGCCGAATAATATAAGTATTGTGAGCAATAAGGAGACGATAGATAAGGGTTTGAGTTTTTGAATGATAAAAATAATATTGCTTCTAAAGTAGTGACGAATTCCCACAGATAAAATGAGTGGTAATACAATAAACAAAAAAACTGAAGTGAATAATGTTTTATAAGGAACAACAATGTCAGAGGCCTGTAATAAAAATCCAGCAATTGGAGCGAAGGCAATTAGCATGATCAAATCGTTAATTGAGACCTGTACAAGGGTGAAATTAGCGTCACCCTTCATCAAATAACTCCAAACAAATACCATCGCAGTGCACGGCGCTACTCCAAGCAAAATCATACCTGCCACATAAGATTGAGCCGTTTCATATGGAATATATGCACTAAAAACATACCCCATAAATAAGCTTGCAATCAAGAACATAGAGAAAGGTTTAATTAACCAATTAATTGCTAATGTTAAAAAAAGGCCTCGGGGATTTTTAGAAAAATTGCTAATTTTTGTAAAATCGATTTGCAACATCATCGGCAGAATCATTGCCCAAATTAAAACAGCAATCACTAAATTAATGCCCTCATATTCAAAAGTCGCAATTTTAGAAAAGTAGTGAGGAAAAACTATGCCCAGTCCTTGACCAATCCCCAGAGCTGATAAAACCCAAATAGTTAAATATCTTTCAAAAATTCCCATTAGCTTAAGGCTTTCTCAATAAAAGTAATATGCTTTTGCAATTCATGCGGCTCAAGCTCAATACGTTTTGCAAATTTTATCAGTATATCTTTTAACTTCATAAATAAATCATCAAAAGCTTTTTTCCTTTTTTCTGAATCTGTAATTTGTGAAGGATCATCAAATCCCCAATGAGCTTTCAAGCATTTTCCCACCCAAATGGGACAAGATTCATTTTTTGCATTTCCGCACAACGTAATCACTACATCAAACTGTATTGATTGCAAGTCCACGATAGATTTTGAATAGAGCCCATTTGTGTCAATAGCATTTTTTTCTAAAACCTCTAATGCGTATGGATTGATGTTACCGCTGGGTGCACTTCCCGCACTATACGCGATAACCGTTTTCGATAATAAAGCATTAGCTAAAGCTTCAGCCATAATGCTTCGACAACTGTTATGCGTGCAGATGAATGCAATATTGATCATTATCTTTAATTTTTTTAACAGATTTAAATATATTTAAATTGCTTAAAATAACATAAATTAGAGATTGGCTCATGAAAGATTTACTATTTTCCCGCTTTGAGGTCTTACTATAAAATCGACCTGACTTTTTTGCATTAAATTTTTTGAAGTTATTCCAGCCAAAACGCATGTTGGGTAGTCGGAAGTTTCATGATGCGCAAAAAAGGATATTGCCTCGGATAACCCTGGGTTATGACCAATAACCAGAATTGATGAACACGTCCTTTCCTTCAGATGATCCATAATCTCTTCCCCAGATGCAAGATAAAGGCTGTCTAAATATCTAATCTCATCAAAACTATCAGGGGCATTCTTGATGATTATATCTAATGTCTCTCTTGTTCTTATAGCTGAAGAGCATAGAGTTATTTTAAAAAGAATGCCATTCTTTCTAATAAAATCAGCAAGAACGGCTGCATCCTTTTTTCCTCTT
This sequence comes from Pseudomonadota bacterium, assembly GCA_027621535.1. Taxonomy (GTDB): domain Bacteria; phylum Pseudomonadota; class Gammaproteobacteria; order Burkholderiales; family Methylophilaceae; genus BACL14. The sequence goes on from JAQCBB010000029.1 coordinate 3,086, forward strand.
TTATCAAGCGGTCTGCTGTGATCGTTAACATAATCTTCCCATGATGATTTAGCGTGTCGTAATAAATAGATTTTCATAATTGTTGTGAATATTTTAGGGCATGAAAGTTTCATGATATTCAAAATGAAAACACAAAAATTGTCGAGAACAAAAATTGTCCAGAATAGAGGAGATGTAATCCATAAAAAAACGAAATAAAATTGGACTAATATCCCGCTTCTATGGTGTAACCAAATCGGTCCTTAAATTCTCTACTATTCTTTTCCCACCAGTTATAGCACTGGTAATTTAATTTAAGATAAGGGTAATTATGAGCATCTATAATTCTTTGATTGCCAATATCAACAAGCAATTCAGCTGCTATTTGACAATTCTCAAAGGAGCTAAATTTATTGTACTCTGGGGTTGATTCCCAAGTGCAAATATTCGCAACACATACCCCTATGAGATAAGTATAAAAAGGAAGATTCATAACTTTTATTCCTATTTTTTTTAATCTCAACTCTAGATTATTTTAGAAAAATATTTTTGTCAAGACATAATAATAATAATTTTATTTTGTCTTTAAATTAAAAAAAATGTTTACTAAAAATGAACCAAACTAGAAATGAAGGGTGGGGAAAATATTTGATAAAGAGTTTTAGAAATTAAAGAAAAGATCAATAAAGGACGCGGGGCTCAAAAAAATTATTGGATTTCCTCCATTGCAATTTCATTTGGGTGTAATTTTCGGCCTTTTGAATTTTTCATCTTATAATTTAGGTTTTTATCGAGCCAATAGGTATGTTGAGAGTTTATGTGAGGTTTTAAAGCTTCATTAATCACCCTCTGTTTGAGCTTTCGATCCAAAATTGGAAAAGTCGCTTCCGTTCTTCTTGACAAGTTTCTTTCCATCCAATCTGCAGAGGAGCAATACACATGTTCATAGCCGGCGTGATAAAAATAGAGAACCCTGTGATGCTCAAGAAACCTGCCCACCGTAGATAAAACCAAAATATTTTCGGATTGTTTTTTTACTCCAGGAATTAATCGGGTAACTCCTCGAACAATGAGTGTTATCTTTACCCCGGCATTCGATGCCCTGTAAAGAAGATCTATAGCCCTCTGATCGGTTAATGAATTAACTTTAATAATCATTTCAGCTTTATTATTTTTTTTGGCTTGAGAAATCTCAAAATTAATCATTTTTCTTAAAAATGCCATATGAGTGTCAGGAGAGTGGCGAATTAATTTAGGTTTAATAACTTTTCTAACCCCAGATAAAAAATCAAATATCAAAAGAATATCATTGGAGATTTTCTGATTAGCAGTAAACAGAGAAAAATCAGTATAAGAATTTGCATTTTTAGCACTGTAATTTCCTGTTCCAAGATGTGCATAACTGGCTACGATAGATTTTTTTGTCTTAGGATTCTGCTCTTTTCGGCTGATAACAAGCAATTTTGCATGACATTTATAATTAGGCTTACCATAGATGATATGGGCCCCCACATTTTCTAATTTTTCGGCCCATTTGATATTTGCTTCTTCATCAAAGCGAGCTTGTAATTCAATGACCACTGTGACATCAATACCATTAATTGCTGCTTGCATAAGGGCTTCAATTAATTTTGAATTTTTATCAGTACGATAAATTGTTTGTTTAATACTTATCACATTAGGATCTCTAGCGGCACTAATAACAAATTCATTCACAGCATCAAAACTTTCATATGGGTGATGAACTAAATGGTCTTTCTCTTTAATCCAATTAAAAATATCACTGCCAAAAGAAACTTTCTTTGGGGTATGCTTTGGGAAATAAAAATCTTCCCTTTCAATTGAATCCAATAGATTGATGTAGTTAGCAAGCGCCGGGGTGCCGCGGAAAGGATGAATGAAGCTAGAATCAATGTCATGCTGATCTGCCAAAAAATTAACGATCTTCTTTGGCATCCGCGTCGATGTCTCAATTCGCACAGGCTCTCCCAGTTGTCTGGTTTTAAGTTTTCCTGAAATAGAATCACGTAAATCATCCATATCCTCTATAGAAATTAAAAGGTCTGAATTGCGAGTGACTTTGAATTGATATGAATTTAAGTAATCATGGTCAGGAAATAATGACTTTGCATGGTCTCTCATCATCGCAACCAAGAATACAAAACTGTGTTTATCAGGGCCGATAATATTTTTGGAGAGCGCATAGACTCTATTGAGTGTTCTCGGAATTTGAACAACTGCGTATCTTAACTTTTTTGTTTCCTTTTCGCATAACTCAATAAAGTAACCGGTTGATTTATTGATCATTTTTGGAAATGGACGATTAACATCTATGACGATGGTGTTTAAAAAAGGCTTGATTTCATTATTGAAAATCCGACGAATCGCAGTTTGATGAGATTCAGGCCAATCGTTGTCTATATAGAGAATAATATCGTGTAATTTTAGCTTGGGTATGATGTCTGTAAAAAATACTTGTTGAATGTCTTTTTCTAATTTTTTCGAATAAATTTGAATTTTTTTAATTTTGTGATTTAAATCAGTTTTCTTTTTCGTATTTTTTAATTCTTCTAAGACACTAGAAAAACGGATCTCAAAAAACTCATCCAACAATGAACAGCAAATGCAAATATATCGGTATCTCTCGATCAGGGGGACCTTGAAATTTTGAGCAATGGTGAGCACTCTTTGAATAAAATCAAGGTTACTTAATTCTCTATCATAGTAAAAGTATGCCATCTTTTAGTTTTATACGGATTAAATCCCAATTTATATTACTCTGTATTTATGACAATGCTATGAAACATAATGAATTTAATATTTTGTTAGATTTATCACTTCTTAAAAAATAGACTATATTATTTTTTATTTATATTGTTTTCAGACAGTAATAAATAAATGTTATTATGTCTTAAATTTTATTTTTAGGAGAAAAAAAATGGTGTTAAATAAACCTACAAGCAAACCAAAAAAAACAAAGAAAATTTCAACCGTGGATGCCTATATAAAAAAACACAAAATGAATTTATCCTCTGCAAAATCCCCCATGAAAACATCAGCCAAACAAGTTATCACTAAATCTTTCCCCGTACCCGAGTATGTAATTGCTCCTAAAGAAGTATACCAACTTTGGTTTGAAGCCTACCAGCAAGTCCAAAAATCAAACTCAAAAAAAATTCAAGGAGTCTTTCAGAAGCATAAAAAATACTATAAAAATTGGGGATCTAATTCGGCTGATTTTGACCAGTGGTGGAAAGTAAAAGCGTATTTGTTTGAAGATAGGTCAATGATTCAAAAAATTAATAAAATTACTAAATCGCCAAATTTGATTAATTTATCTGTTCCAACAAATAAATCTATGGATACCTTAGTTGCTCAGTTTAAACAAATCATGAAACCGATACTCACCGAGGCAAAGAAAACCAATCTCTTAAAAGTTAAACATCAATTTGCTCCAACCTTAAATAAAGGCATTAAGCCCACAAACATTAAATTATTACTTGAACTTAATAAATCTTTATTTAATAACAAATCAGAAAATAAAAAAGAATTAGCCTATCAGGTCAGTCTGATTGCAAATAAACCGGAGTATAAGTTAATGGCGCCCGCCTCATTGATTAAGTATAAAGAGTTGTATGAAAATATGAAAAAATCAAATACTCTCATACAGGCTTTAGTAAAAAATGCTGACCTAAAAGAAATGAATAACGTAAAAAGGTATGTTAATCGCTACCAACAAAAAGTTACCAAACTTTTAATTAATGTAGCATCAGGCATATTTCCTGGAAAATATTAATAAAAAAGAAAGTTTGAGTCCACCCCATGAAAACTACGAAACATAAAAAACACGAAAGACGAAAAATTAAGAATATTATTTATGCGGTTCTGAATATTTTTGCAGCTGTAGTCGTGGTAATCTTTATCATTCAAAGTTAAACATTACAACCATTAATGTCTAGTTAAAACACTGGGCATTAATGATAGTTCTTTATGGCTTAGGCAGCTTTTTTAACTGTTTTTTTGCGACTTTAGCTATGATTATTTTTTTTAATTTCTTAGACATAAATTCTCCAATAGTTTTTTTATATAATGAAAACAATAAGATAAAATATAAATAGTTACAATATATTATTATTTATTATGTCTATTTATGTCATAAAAATTACTTTGGCAGACTATCCCTTATGAAAGCGAGAAGTTGTCTGTTATTTGTTCAGAATATCCAAAATCAACTGATATCCAAATCTAACTCCAAACCCGTTAACTTGAGACATTGCTGCTCCAAGACCACCTTTGGTGTTACTGGAGGATAAATCAACATGAAGCCAGGGTTGTTTTTGGTCTGTTAAAAACTGACTTAAAAAACGTGCGGCATGAATATGATCGGGCCCACCTTCTAAGGTACATTGCTTGATGTCAGCGATATCGCTCTGAATATCCTCCTCATAATCTTCATCAAAAGGGAAGCTGCATACTCGCTCACCCGCCTTTTGCCCTGCACCAACCGCCAAGCAGGCAAGTTCAGGGACATTACTAAAAATACCGCTGTAACGATCGCCCATGGCTACCGCCATACAGCCTGTGAGTGTTGCAAAATCTATAACCGCGTCAGATTTCTTTTTAGTCGCTAATGTTAATGTATCTGCGAGAACCATTCGTCCCTCAGCATCTGTATGAATAATTTCTATCGTTTTTCCATTTAGGGCTTTAACCACATCGTTTTGCTTGTATGCATTAGGTCCAATATGGTTTTGTGCAATCGCTAACCAACAATCAATTTTGATAGGCAGTTTACTTTCAGTGGCCGCATGCAAAATACCTAGAGCGGTCGCTGAACCATTCATATCTTCATGCATCGAGTACATGTACTTTGATGGTTTTAAATTATGTCCACCTGTATCAAAACAAATGCCCTTGCCCACCAATGTCACCTGTTTTTTATATACTTTTGGGGTGTAAGTTAAATGAACAATAGCTGCATCTTGCGGTTCAGAGCCTTGACCAACAGCAACAAACGCACCTGCGCCCATTTTTTTTAATTGCGGCATGGTGTATTCATTAATCTTCCATTTGGATTTACTAGCCAGCTTTTTGATTGCTTTTCTGTAGAGGGTCGGAGTTAGGTCGTTCGGTGGGGTTATGGTCAGAACACGCGACAATGTATTGCCTTCAACAATCGCTTCGATTTCTTTAATATCTTGTGTGTCTAAATTACCGTAAAAATTAATCACTTTTAAGCTTTTCTTATCTCTTTTATTTTTTCGCGAAGGAAGATCTTGAGAATTGATTAAAGCGGTATAGAGCAGCTCACGATTCCATGATAAGTTTTCTGTTTCGCAGATTAGCGTAATTTCTGCTGGATTCTCATCCAGGATATTTTTTAATGATTTGCGCAACTGAGTTTGTATTTTAAAAGCACTCTTATCTGAGGCTTTAAGAATCACTGTATGCGCTTGATGTTCATCATCTATACTTAAAAACTTGTCCTCAAGATCATTAAATTTTAATTTTAAACGCTCAATCTTAGCTTTTACTGAATCTGTAAAAAAATCAGATTTTGTGGAGTTAATAACAATTAGGTTATGTTTAACTGATTTTAATAGCATTTTAGGAACATTTTTATGTAAATTAATTTTGATTTTCATGCATTAACTCCACTCACTAAATTTATTAGAAAAAACCTATTATTTCACGTAAAATCATATGCTTCTAGACTAAATCATAAATAAAGTTCTTATTTTCAATATAGTTGGTTTTTTTAAAAAGTTTTTTTGGAGTGTTTTATGGAATTGTATCCAGATACCGATATTCAAGAAACCCAGGAATGGATTGATTCATTAAACTCAGTGATTGAATCCGATGGGGCTGAACGTGCTCATTATTTAATTGAAATGATGATTGATCAAGCACGTCGCTCTGGGTCAAATCTTCCGTATAACGCGACCACATCTTACGTTAATACCATTCCAACACATCTGCAACAAAAGCACCCCGGTGATCCAGATATGGAAAGACGAATCCGCGCTATCATTCGCTGGAATGCTGTAATGACTGTATTAAGAGCTAATGAAAAATCCCCTGGTATCGGTGGACATATTGCAAGCTTTCAATCATCAGCCACTTTGTATGATGTAGGGTTTAATCATTTCTTTAGAGCACCAAATGAAAATTTTGATGGCGACTTAGTTTACTTCCAAGGGCATAGCTCACCTGGAATCTATGCGAGAGCTTTTCTCGAAGGTCGCATGAGTGAAGAACAGTTAAGCAATTTTAGAATGGAGTCGCAAGGCAATGGCCTTTCGAGCTACCCTCATCCATGGCTGATGCCAGATTTCTGGCAGTTTCCAACCGTTTCGATGGGCCTGGGTCCAATCATGGGCATTTATCAAGCGCGATTCTTAAAATATTTACACGATAGAGGAATTGCAGATACCAGTGACCGTAAGGTTTGGGTATTCTGTGGTGACGGTGAGATGGATGAACCAGAATCATTAGGAGCAATTTCATTGGCGGCTCGAGAAAAACTCGAAAATTTGATCTTTGTGGTGAACTGTAATCTGCAGAGACTAGATGGTCCTGTTCGAGGAAATGGAAAAATTATTCAAGAATTAGAATCAGACTTTAGAGGCTCGGGTTGGAATGTATTAAAAGTCATTTGGGGCTCATATTGGGATCCGCTATTCAATCTCGACAAAGAGGGCTTCTTGAAGAAACGTATGGAAGAATGTGTTGACGGGGAATTCCAAAACTTTAAAGCCAAAGGTGGTGCTTACACTCGAGAACACTTCTTCGGGAAATACCCAGAGTTAAGGGAAATGGTTTCCGCGATGTCCGATAGTGATATTTGGCGCCTAAATCGAGGCGGTCATGATCCACATAAAGTCTTCGCAGCTTATTCAGCAGCGACTTCTCACAAAGACCAGCCTTCGGTGATTCTTGCCAAAACAGTTAAAGGTTATGGTATGGGTGATGCCGGCGAAGGTCATAATATATCGCATCAACAAAAAAGTATGGATATTGAATCTCTGAAAAAATTTAGATCAAGATTTGATTTACCTATTACCGATAAGGAAGTTGAAGAGCTGAAGTTTTATAAACCTGATCCAGATTCTCCTGAAATGACCTATATGAGGGAGCGAAGAGAGGCTTTAGGTGGCTCCTTACCGCAAAGACGAACTAAAGGTAATCAGCTCACTGTTCCCAAACTAGATAGCTTTAGTAATCTTTTAACCACCACTGGTGAACGAAAAATTTCAACCACAATGGCTTTCGTTAGAATGCTAACAAGCATGGTCAAAGATAAGGAAATTGGGAAATATATTGTGCCTATTGTTCCTGATGAAGCAAGAACTTTTGGTATGGAGGGGATGTTTAGGCAATTGGGTATTTACTCCTCTGTAGGTCAATTGTATGAACCTCAGGATGCCGACCAGGTGATGTTTTATAAAGAACAAAAAGATGGGCAAATTTTAGAAGAAGGTATCAATGAGGCAGGTTCATTTTCATCTTGGATTGCTTCGGGAACCTCATACAGCACAACGGGTATTCAAACCATCCCTTTTTATATTTTTTACTCTATGTTTGGCTTTCAAAGAATTGGTGACTTGGCATGGGCTGCCGGCGATTCAAGAACAAGAGGATTTTTGCTCGGTGCCACAGCGGGGAGAACCACATTAAACGGTGAGGGCCTGCAACACGAAGATGGACACAGCCATTTGCTTTCAGCAACAATTCCAAATTGCGTTTCTTATGACCCATGTTTTTCTTATGAATTGGCAGTCATCATTCAGTATGGCTTACATCGCATGGTAGAACAACAAGAAGATGTTTACTATTACATTACCTTGATGAATGAAAATTACAGCCACCCAGATATGCCTAAAGACACTGAACAGCAAATCATTAAAGGCATGTACCTGATTCAAGAAGCAACACTTAAATCTAAGCCCAAAGTTCAACTTATGGGTAGTGGTGTTATCTTAAGGGAAGCATTAGAGGCAGCCACGTTACTTGAGTCTGATTGGAATATAGCGGCTGACGTATGGAGTGTAACCAGCTTCACTGAGGTGCGAAGAAACGCTCTTGAAGTTGAGCGCCACAATATGCTTAATCCACTTGACCAGAAAAAGTCATTTATTCAAGAACAAGTTACAGACTCAGACTCCCCAATTATTGCTTCAACTGATTATATGAAATCCTTTGCGGATCAAATTTCCAACTTCATTCCAAATCATTTCGTATCTCTTGGCACGGATGGATATGGCCGATCTGATAGCCGTAAAGCTTTAAGAAGTTTTTTTGAAGTTGATCGTTTTTACATCATCATTGCAGCCTTAAAAGCGTTGTCTGATCAAAACAAGATTAATGTTTCATTGGTTGCCGACGCAATTAAAAAATATAACATTGATCAAACTAAAACTAACCCAGCATTGAGTTAATTATGACTGATATATTAATACCAGATATTGGAAATTTTGAAAGTGTTGATGTTATTGAGATACTGGTCAAGCCCGGTGACCATGTCAACAAAGATGATCCCTTAATCACGCTAGAGTCAGATAAAGCCTCTATGGATATTCCTGCTTCTGAATCAGGGATCATTAAGGAAATAAAAGTCAGTGTAGGTGATAAAGTAAAACAAGGTGTGGCGATAGCAACATTTGAAGCTGTTAGCAGCGAAGTTAACAAAAAAGATGAAAAAAAATCACCTGAAATTACAACTTCAAAAGAGGTTCAGAAAAAAATAATCTCAGAACCGTCACGGCCTTTTCCTGAACCCCCTCAAAAAATACAACCTGAAAATAAACCCGCCCCTGTGGCTGAAAGTGTTGTTGCTGATCCTGGAAAAAAATCACATGCCTCCCCTTCTGTGCGCAGATTTGCGCGAGAACTTGGGGTAAATTTATCTTTTGTCGGCGGCACAGGAAGAAAAAAAAGAATTCTTATTGAAGATGTACAAAATTTTGTCAAAGGTGAGTTAAGTAAACCGAGAACGCAAAACATGGGAGCCTCATTTGCCCCAAGTCCTATGCCAGTGATTGACTTTAGTCTGTTTGGGGCAAATGAAATTAAACCCTTATCTAAAATCAAAAAGATATCGGGGTCAAATCTACATAGAAATTGGGTGTCAGCACCCCACGTAACTCAATTTGATAATGCCGACATTACTGATCTTGAAGCATTCAGAAAATCAATGAAAACTGAAGCTGAAAAAAGAGGTACAAAACTTACTCTGCTCGCATTTTTAATGAAAGCCTCGGTGAATGCATTAAGAGCCTATCCAATTTTTAACACCTCATTGACTGCTGATGGTGAGAATTTAATTTATAAAAATTACTACAATGTGGGATTTGCTTGTGACACTCCCGATGGACTTGTGGTCCCTGTAGTCAGGGACGTTGAGAAGAAAGATGTGTTAGAAATTGCCCAAGATCTATCTGTATTATCAGCAAAGGCTCGTGAGAGAAAGTTGACCATTGATGAAATGCAAGGTGGTTGTTTTACCATCTCTAGTCTTGGCGGCATTGGTGGAACTAAATTTACTCCAATTATCAATTGCCCTGAAGTCGCAATTTTAGGGGTATCAAAAGCTGAGATGCAGCCTGTTTATGACCCGGGCTCAAAAGGTTTTGAAGCAAGGTTGATTTTACCAATCTCACTTTCATATGATCATCGAGTAATTGATGGTGCAGATGGTGCTCGCTTTACTTCGCATCTCCGTATGATGTTATCCGACGTTCGACGACTTTTACTCTAACCTAATTATGGCTGAAAATTTTTTTACAATTCCAGATATCGGAAATTTTGACACGGTTGAAGTTATTGAAATTCACGTGAATCCGGGTGACTCCATCAAAAAAGATGATTCTCTAATTACTCTAGAATCAGAAAAAGCTTCCATGGATATCCCTTCAACGGTTGACGGTGTTGTTGAAAAAATATTATTAAAAGTAGGCGATAAAGTTTCCAAAGGTGACAATGTTCTTAGCTTTAAGTCTGCAACATCATCTCAGGATGAATCAAAAAAAACAAACGCAAATGAAGACAGTGAATTAAAGACAGCGACAAAAAAACCTGAAGCGCAATTAGACTCGCATAATACTTATGACCTGGTAGTCTTAGGATCAGGGCCTGGAGGGTATACTGCCGCTTTTCGTGCAGCGGATCTAGGATTAAGTGTGGCCCTTGTGGAAAAATTTTCTAACATCGGTGGCGTATGTTTAAACGTAGGTTGTATTCCCTCAAAAGCCCTCCTACACATGGCTAAAGTCATTACTGAAGCAGAAGATGCAAGTCATCATGGTATTACTTTTGGTATACCTAATATTGATTTAGATAAATTACGTAGCTGGAAAAATAATGATGTTGTTGGCAAACTTACTGGCGGTCTTACACAAATGGCCAAACAAAGAGGGGTAACCGTCATCCAAGGTTATGGTAAATTTTTGAATAAACACACCTTTGTCATCGAGGATAAAAATCAAAATACTACAAATATATCTTTTAAATCTGCCATTATTGCTGCAGGATCAAAACCTATAGCAATTCCCAACACTCCTGACCACCCAAATATCATTGATTCAACTGGTGCGCTTGAATTTACAGATATTCCTAAACGAATGTTAATTATTGGTGGTGGTATTATTGGTTTAGAGATGGGTACGATATACGATGCACTGGGAACAAAAATAACGGTTGTTGAATTAACGGATGGATTAATGCAAGGCTGTGATCGAGATCTAGTTCGCCCCTTACAAAAAAGAATGGAAAAAAGGTTTGAACAAATTTTTTTACAAACTAAAGTAATCAAGATGTCCTCTGATGGAGATGCTATCAAGGTAACCTTTGAAAGCAAAGATGGAACGTTTGAAGACACGTACAATAAGGTTTTGGTTTCTGTCGGAAGAACCCCCAACGGTAAACTGATTGATGCTGAAAAGGCAGGTGTGTCAGTTGATGATCGAGGATTTATTGCAGTGGATAAGCAATTTAAAACCAACATTCCCCACATCTATGCTATTGGGGACATAATTGGTCAGCCCATGCTCGCTCACAAAGCCACTCATGAAGCGAAAATTGCAGCAGAAGTGATTGCAGGTGGAAAAGTAGAATATCAAGCAAGTGTCATTCCATCGGTAGCCTACACAGACCCTGAGGTTGCGTGGGTCGGTATAACGGAAATCTCAGCCAAAACTGATAACCTTGATATTGAAAAAGCAGTTTTTCCTTGGGCGGCGAGCGGTAGAGCTTTATCAAATAATCGCACTGAAGGTTTAACGAAATTAATTTTTGATAGAAATACAAAACGATTAATTGGCGCGGGGATTACTGGTGTGAATGCTGGGGAGTTAATAGCTGAAGCTTGTTTAGCCATTGAGATGGGTGCTGATGCTCAAGACATTGGTTTAACCATTCACCCACATCCAACCTTATCGGAATCAATCGCTATGGCTTCCGAAGTTCATGAGGGTACAATTACAGATCTATTCATTAGAAAACGTTAATTGTTGATAAATTTTAAGGCCATCAATCACGATATTTTCAACCCATTTAAAATTTGATTTATGTCCTAGATGGGTCGAATTAAAAATTAATTCAGCATCACCCCCAGATATAAAAAAATCTGTATTTTCAATATCTAATTGATAAAAATTTAAAAATTTTTCAATCGCCCCTGATACAGACATTAAAAAACCATGCATGATGGCCATATCGGTATTATTGATCTGGGTTGTCATGACTTTATTCTTTAAAGATATGTCCGCTGATTGTTCCACTAATGATTGATTAAATAAATGTAACCCAGGTAAAATTAATCCACCCTCAAAAATTGGCTGAGGAGAATCATTTCTAATAAAATCAATGGTCACAGCAGATCCAGCGTCAATTAGGATTGCATTATTTGTGGTCATTTTTGACACAGCCAATCCTCCTAACCAACGGTCAATGCCAAGCTCACTGGAGTAATTTGTTGCTAATAATTTTTTAGAAACACTCGCAAAATAGATTTCTTTACACAAGGGTTTTATTTTTTCAAATATTTTTTTTTCAAGGTCTTCGGAATTAACGCTAGAAATAAAAACTGATTCAATATCCTCATTAACGATGGAAAAATTAGTTAACTCATTATTAAAAATTGATCCAGATTTTTCTAAATTTTCTTTTGATACTAAGCACCATTTTGTTTTTGTATTGCCTAGATCTATAAATAAGTACATAAATTTAATTTTATAAATAAATAATGACATAATTGTGAAATAAATATCGAGTATAGTTTAACAAAAATGAACACCTTTATATCGAATAAAGCAGAAAATTTAGTAGCCGCTATTGATTTAGGCTCAAATAGTTTTAAATTAATGATTGCCAAAATTGTTTTAACTAATGGTATCTATCATATTGAAGAACTAGACACAATCAAAGAGTCCATCAAGATTGCCTCAGGTTTAAATAATAAAGGCATTCTTTCTGACAAATATGTTAAAAAAGCTTATGAAACCCTAATACGTTTTGGAGATCGTTTACGACGATTTGATCAGAATTCGGTTACTGCTGTGGGTACATTTACTCTAAGATCTGTAAAAAATAAGAATTTTCTTGAAAATGCACAAAAGCTTCTTGGGTTCAATATTGATATTATCTCTGGAGAGGAGGAAGCAGCATATATTTATGATGGTGTCATGCACTTGTCCCCAGAATCTGAAGGGGACCAACTCATCATAGATGTTGGGGGTGGATCAACAGAAATTATTATTGGGGATAGAAAAAAATTACTTAATGCAACCTCGTTAACCCTTGGCTGCGTTACCTCGGCAGTAAGCTTTTTTGATGGAACAAAAATTACCGAACAATCATTTAAGCGTGCTGTCGATCATGCTAAAAAGATTATTCATAAAAATATATCGAAGGAGTTTCATGCTCCAAAAAATGTGATTGGCACATCCGGAACCTGTCGAGCAATAGCTGATATTATTTTGCTGAATAATCTTGATACCACAACCAATAGTCCAATAGATGAAATTGGAGGCTTTATTACTCTTAAAGGAATTAATAAAATTAAACAAGAGCTTCTTGATGCTGGGGATGTTGAGTGCTCAACGCTTAGTGGAATCAAAAATGAACGCAAGCCTGTCATAGCTAGTGGATTATCAATACTTGCAGCATTATTTGAAGAATTAAAAATAAAACAAATGGAAGTCACTGAATCCGCTCTTCTTTAT
>JAQCBB010000078.1 GCA_027621535.1 Pseudomonadota bacterium
TACCCCATTGTCTACAGCATGATGAATCAATGCATCTATCTCACTAAGCTGAAATTGTTTTGTAAAATTTATATTGCTTGAATGGGATTCAATTTTTCTTGAATCAATATTAGAGCTAACATCTGTCAACAAAACAATATTAGATTTTTCAGTTGGCTTGATTAGTGCATAAATATATTTAACTAGTATCGAAGATAGAAGACAATATAACCACACATTAAAAAGAAAAATTAAAAACTCTTCTCTCTTTAGGATCTCAGTCGTATTGGTCACAAATGCAATAAAAATCATTGCAAATGAAAAAAGAGTAATTACAAGAATTAACCGAAAAAAAATTGAAAAGTAGGATAAACGAGTTATCGAAGAAGTTCTGAGCACAGCATTAAGATAAAAAAATAATGTTACTGACAGAATTAAAAATAGACCATTAAAAAATGAAAAAACAAGCTCATGAATATATGGAAAGATGAAATGACAAACAATTAAGATCAATACATAAATAATATTTAAAGCCAACGAGTGAAAAGATATCGATTTGGTACTTTGAAGTTCCTGCATATCAGATTAAGTTAATTATTTTCATAATAGGATAGTCTTTCAATATCCTCTTCATTCGTTTCTTCGCCATACTGGATTTCAATGATGTGACATGGATCATCGTATGGATTAATGATTTGATGCCAATTGCCAACTTTTACATGCAGTACTTCTTCTGTCTCTAGTTTTTTTAGTTTAGCATTTTCAGGGCTCGACTCACTAAAATTCACCTCGCATGCGCCTTTGCTAACAAACCAAATTTCATTGCGTTTAAAATGACGTTGAAAACTCATCCCCTTGCCTGGAGCCACGATCAACTCTTTGAGTTTCAGTCTATGATCTGTAAAAAGATTGTAAAACTTGCCCCAGACTCTTTCCTCAGAATCAAAATTCCAGTCTTTGAGTATCTCACTGGAAGAATTCATTTTATTAGCACCACCAACACCAAACTCAAAAGTGATGTTTTGCACTCTCATTTCAGGAATATTATCCTCCTTTCTATCTCCCCCATTGCAAAATATTATTTCATCATTGGGGTATAAATCTTTTATTTTTTCTAATCCAAGTGCGCAACTACCATCTTCATCATCCTCAAAGTCGATCACCTCATCAACTACTTTTAAATTTGAGATAATATTAGCCCTTTCAGTCCATGGCATAAAAAACTTACCCTTTTTATTAACCAGCCATTGATCACTATTAACTGCAACTATCAGCTTATCTCCAATCAACTTTGCTGCTCTAAAATATTCTATGTGTCCCGAATGAATTGGATCAAATCCGCCACTTACAACTACTATTTTCATTGATATTTATTCTTCATTAATATAATTGATATGATTATATGTTAATTACAAACATATATTAACCAACCACATTTTATTCATTTTCATAAATTTGAAAAGTTAAAAAAGGTGCTTTTAGGATTAATTAAAAAAGTGTTAATATTTATACATATCTCAATTAAGAGGTATTAAATATGGAGAGAAATATGGAATCTGAGATTTGGATGTCTTTTCAAACATCAAGAGGAGCAAATGCAACACTATTTTTATGCGTCATCATTGCATCATGGGTTGCAGCACGTTTTACCAGTGTAATGATAGATAAAGGCATCAATATTATAGGTAAGATACTAGGAAGTGTGTTTGCTCTTTCTGTGTTTGTTATAGGATGGAATTTATTTACAAATATTGGTAATCAATGGATTATCCATGCGAATGCGTTGGCAGCTTTAGGTGACGACGCAAGTCCTATAGCTCAAGGTTTTGTTGCCGAATATGGTGGAGACTTAATGACAATGCCTAATCCAGTGGGCATGGCATTTCTAATTTCAGTTTTCTTGATAGCATTTTTACCATTATGGTTAAATCCTAAAGATTAATTAAAATTAAAATTATTAAGCCTGCTTCTGCAGGCTTTTTTTATTTAAATAACTTCCATAAAGATAGATTATTACAATTAAGATAAGAAAAAATCACTATTTTAAATTTACAGCTAGATTTTTCAAAATGATGTGCTAACTAGCAAAAAAAAAATTTACTTCATCTATATTTTCAGTTATGTTTTATTTTTAAACAATTAATGAGGAAAAAAATGAACAAAATATTTTTATCATTCGTAGCTATATTTTCTATGTTTATTTCAGCCGATAATGTAAAACCTGGCGAAGAAACTGGAGAATTTCATTATTTCAATGTAACTGATCCTACCAGTTTTATTAGAGCTCTTGATAAGCATAATGAATCTGATTGCGCAAAGAAATGGCAGAGGGAATCAGGTGCAGAAGTTGTGGTAATGGGCGTTTTGGGCTCTGTACATACACATTTTGTCTATGTTGGATACGCAAATAACACAATGCTTGAAAGAGGACGTTCAATCGTTAGCGCATGTGAAGAAACAGCAAAACTCATGAAATCATTGGCTGCAAGCTCTGTACCCTCTGATTATGTAAGCAGGCTTGGAGAGCAATCTCTTGAAGTCGGTGACTGGACAAATGATAAGTTTTTTATGAAATATGATTTCAATGTGAAGCTAGGTCATGCTTCACACTACGCCAATGAATGGACAAAGTTAATGAACACACTCGAAGCAACTAATTCCGCTGGCCTAATAACTCATAGGGCTGGATCTGGATGGATGTCCCATTTTGTATATATTGGTGGGGATTCAATAGAGCAGCTCTATAGTACTTTTGATGCTAATTCAAAAACGGAAGCCTTTAAAGAATTTTCAAAAAATGTAAGCGAAATTAGGGAGCTTAGAAATGTAAGCTTAATTTCACCTGTTAAGGCTTATCCCAGTAAGAGATAAGAGCTTTTAATCTAAAGAGGGCCA
>JAQCBB010000030.1 GCA_027621535.1 Pseudomonadota bacterium
CACCATTCACCATGCAACCAATTTGACCGTTAAGCGCAATATAATTTAAACCAGCGTGATGTGCTTCCGCCTCTTTTATATCATCTTGCGACCAATCTCTAAGTTCAGATAATTTCTTTTGTTTAAACAAGGCGTTATCATCAAGACTAATTTTACAATCAAGAGCCACAAATTCTTTGTGCTCATTTATGATCAATGGATTAATTTCGAGTAATGATAAATTATTTTCGGTAAAAAGCCGGTAAGCGGACTTAGCGAATTGATTAAATTTAGAGGCAAGTTCTGAATTAAGGTTAAGAGCATTTGCTAGCTCACGTGTTTGGTAATCCATTAACCCTGTGATTTGATTGCAAAATTCTTTTAAAATTAAGTGTGGACTTTCTTGACTTATCTCTTCAATCTCCGTTCCACCTGCACTTGAAACAACCAAACAGATTTTTTCTTTTTCTCGATCTATTAAAATTGAAAAATATAATTCACTTGAAATATTTTCCGTCTCTTCAAATAGAATTTTATGGACTGGTTGTCCGAGTGGTTTGTTTTGGTAAGTAATAAGATTTTTACCAAGCAGTTTAGTTGCGAATTCAACTGCTTCATCCTTGGATTTAACAACTTTAACACCACCAGATTTTCCCCTACCTCCAGCATGAATTTGAGCTTTGATTACTACAGGATTTTTTATATTTTTTGCTAGACTATTTACCTCATTTAAAGTTTCAGCAACTTCACCGAATGGTGTTCTTATGCCATATTGCCTTAATAGCTCTTTTGCTTGATATTCGTGAAGGTTCATGTATTTCTTATATTTAAAAACATAATCATATCAGATTGATTAGGGTTGTATAATTGAGTGTATGCAAAAATTTTTAATCTTTAAAAATGATTTTGAAGAATTTATTCATAATAATCATATTTCGTTCGATCAATCTGAGATTTCAGTATTAAGCCTTGATTTTTTATCATTTGACAGCAGTTCAAGATTTTATAAAGAACATTCAGTTTTGTTAAAAAAATCGAATACGCAATTTTTTAGAGATATTAATAAAACCCTTGATAGTTATAAGATGTTGGTCTGTGATATGGATTCCACATTAATTCAGAATGAATGCATAGATGAAATCGCTGATCTTATTTATTTAAAGAAAGAAATTGCTGAGATAACAGAGGAAACAATGCTGGGGCATTTGAGTTTTGATGACAGTATAAGAAAACGTGTTTCATTGCTTAAAGGTGTAAATGTAGAAGCTTTTGAAAAGATCGTTAATGAAAAAATAAAACTACAACCTTATGTTATTGAGTGGATCGATTATGTAAAAAGATTTAATTTGAAAACAATTATTGTATCTGGTGGATTTACTTATTTTGTTGAGTTTGTAAGAAATACTTTGCGAATGGACCATGCATATGCTAATGAGCTTCAGATAGTTGATGGTGTTTTAACGGGTAAATTATGTGGGGATATTATTAATGCAGAAAAAAAAGCAAATATTATTAAAACATTAGTACATCAATTTGATTTTAAAAGCGATGACGTTATATCGATTGGTGATGGCGCAAATGATTTATTGATGTTAAAAGAATCGGGTTTGAGCATTTCTATGCACGGTAAACCTATATTAAATGATTTTGTGGATTGGTCGATTCGCCAAAATTACTTTTTAACTCTAATTAAACTATTTAAATTTTACGAAGCTAGATAAAAAAAAGCATCTTTATGCAAAGATGCTTTTTAAAAATAAATAAATCTAATTTAGAAACATTTGCCTTCGCAACCTTCTTCACTCACACCTAAGCTTAATAAAAATTTTACCATATCAGTTTTACCATCTTCTTTTAATGCTCTAATTATTGATACATCACCTTTTAATTTTTTATTGATATCCCCGCCTTTTTCAGCAATATATTTAGCCATTTCTTTGTTGCCATTAAAAGCTGCATGATGAAAACCATTCATTCTTGTTACCGGGTGAATATAATTTACATCAGCACCTTTTTCAGTTAGATATTTTAATATTTCAAATTGATTTTTTGCCGCTGTGATTAGCAAGGGCGTCCATGCAAAATACTTATCCTCAATCGGAACTCTTTTTTGCTCTATATATTTTTGAACAGTTTTTAAATCACCATCATTCAGAGCTCCAGTAAACTCCATCTCTTCTGGATCTGATAAACCAGCAAAAGAATTGATACTAAAAAATAATACAATAAATAAACTTAATAACTTCTTCATAATTATCCTAACTATTGTTTAAAAAATAAAGTGCATTAGTAAACATCTTAAACCATGGTCCGTATCCACCTGATCTATCTTTAGTCCAAGTACGCTGATCTTTCCTGAAAACTCTTTCAGGATGTGGCATCATGATATTAAAGCGTCCGTCATCATTTGAAAATCCTGTAACCCCATTTATAGAACCATTAGGATTAAAAGGAAAAGATGATGTTTCCTTATGCTCATTTGTGACATATTGTAATGTAATTTGTTCCATATGACTCAATTTGTTTAAATCATCTGATCTTTCAAAAGAGGCTCTTCCTTCGCCATGCGCAGTGATAACAGGAATAACTGATCCAGCCATGTCTTTAAAAAAAATTGAATTCGTTTGAGGTATTTTTACGGAAACCACTCTTGACTCAAATTGATCTGAGGCGTTCCTAACAAATTTTGGCCAAAATTCTGCGCCAGGAATAATGCTTTTTAAATTAGAGAGCATTTGACATCCATTACAAACTCCGAGAGCAATGGTATTATTTTTTTCAAAAAATGTAATGAATTGCTCTTTCAGAATAGGGTTGTTTAATATAACTTTTGCCCAGCCTTCTCCAGCTCCTAAAACATCACCGTATGAAAATCCACCACAAGCAACAAAAGCTCTTACATCTAATAAATTGAAGTGACCAGTGAGAAGATCTTGCATGTGAACATCGATTGATTCAAATCCTGCATAATGAAATGCTGCTGCCATTTCATAGTGACCATTAACTCCTTGTTCTCTAAGCACTGCAATTTTTTGTTTAGATCTATGGTGAATATTTGGAAAATCTAACTTGTAGGATAATGATTCAGTAATACCAGGATCTTTATCGTTATAAATTGATTCCAGTTCCTCTTTTGCTAATTTCGGGTTATCTCGTAAGGATTGAATATGAAAACTATTTTGTGACCAGAGCTTTTCAAGGTTTGCTCTATCATCAACAAAAACTTCATCGTAATGTTTAATCCTAATTTCTTGAGATTTATTTGTTTTACCAATATAAAAAATATATTGAATACCTTTGCTTTTAAATAAGTCTATTATATTTTTCTGTTTTTGTTTCTTAACTTGAATGACAGCGCCAAGCTCCTCAGCAAACAAAATTCTATTAAATTCACAGGAAATTTCTGATAAATCTATATCTAAACCTGATCTTGAGGCAAATGCCATTTCACACAGAGTTGTAAAAAGACCACCATCAGAGCGATCATGATAGGCATCAATCAAATCAGCCTCAATTAAGTGCTGTATTACATTGGAAAAATTAATCAATAAATCGGGATTATCCAAATCAGGAGCAATTGCAGAGGTTTGATTTGTTACTTGTTCAGCTATTGAGCCACCAGTTCTGTACTGATTTAAACCCAAGTCAATATATAAAATACTATAGTTGTCAGCTGTTTCTAACACTGGAGTTAGAGTTTTACTGACATCTTGACATTCAGAGAAGGCTGTAATAACCAGAGACAGGGGGGAGGTAACACTTTCATTACCCCAGGAAGTTTTCATGGACATGGAGTCTTTTCCAACAGGGATAGATATTCCTAAGGCAGGACATAGCTCGACACCGATGGACTTAACAGCTTCAAATAATTTAAAATCTTCCTCATTGTCTCCACTAGCAGCCATCCAGTTGGCAGATAGTTTTATATTTTTTAAATCTCCGATATTTGCACTCAAAATATTTGTAATAGATTCACCCACAGCCATGCGTGCTGATTTTTTTGCATCAATCACGGCGAGGGGAGAGCGTTCCCCAACTGCAAATGCCTCTCCATATTGACTTTCAAATGATAGTTTTGTAACTGCTACATTGGATACAGGAGTTTGCCATGGACCAACCATTTGATCCTGAGAAATCAAGCCGGTTACAGATCGATCTCCAATATGTATCAGAAATTTTTTGGATGCCACAGATGGGTGACTGATAACAAGTTTAACTGTTGGTAATAAATCAAAAGTTGCTGAATCAGGAAAAGATGCAAATGATGGTGTTTTGATATCCTTTTCAGTTTTTGGAGGCTTTCCTAAAAGAATATTTAGATCCATATCAACTACATTTTTTTTAAGCAGACTATCTTTAACGAGCAGATGTTTTTTTTTAGTAGCTTTTCCTACGATGCTGTAGGGACAACGCTCCCTTTCACAAATGGCATTAAAAGTATCTAATGAATTTTCGTTGATTGCTAAAACATATCTTTCTTGCGACTCATTACACCAAAGCTCATGAGGAGCCATACCTTTTTCTTCTGTTTGAATTTTGCGAATATCAAACTCAGCACCCACACCTCCATCATTAATTAGTTCAGGAAACGCATTGGAGAGCCCTCCAGCACCTACATCATGAATACTCAAGATAGGGTTTGATTTTTTTAATTGCCAACACCGATCAATAACTTCTTGAGCTCTTCTTTGAATTTCAGGATTACCTCGTTGAACCGATGCAAAATCTAAATCCTCTTCGTTAGATCCGCTATTCATACTTGATGCTGCACCACCCCCGAGACCAATCAGCATCCCAGGACCTCCGAGTTGTACTAATAATACATTTTTAGTTAATACTTTTTTGTGTGTATGCTCATCACTTATATTCCCAACCCCTCCAGCTAACATGATGGGTTTGTGGTAGCCATATTTTTTACCGTTCACTTCTTGTTCGTATACCCTAAAGTAACCGGCAATGTTTGGTCTGCCAAACTCGTTATTGTAAGCAGCTCCACCTATGGGGGCCTCCATCATAATATTTAAGGGAGATGAAATATGAGCTGGTTTAGAAGATTTTTTTTCCCACGGGAATTTGAGTTCAGGAATATTTAGATTAGACACTGAAAATCCTGTTAATCCAGCCTTTGGTTTTGATCCACGCCCAGTAGCTCCTTCATCCCTTATTTCCCCACCACTTCCTGTAGCAGCTCCAGGAAATGGAGATATTGCAGTTGGGTGATTATGTGTTTCCACTTTCATTAAATAGTGTGTTTTTTCGATATGAGCTTCATATACATTATTTTGCGATGGATAAAAACGTGCTATTTCTTTACCTTCAATAATTGATGAGTTATCAGAATAAGCAACAACAGTTTTATGAGGGTTTTTTTGATGAGTGTTTCGAATCATTCCAAAAAGTGAATTTTCTTGTTGTTTGTTATCAATGATCCACTTTGCATTAAATATTTTATGCCGACAATGCTCTGAATTTGCTTGAGCAAACATCATGAGTTCAGCATCTGTTGGATTTTTTTTAATTTTCAAAAAATAATCAGTCAAATATTGGATTTCTTCTTCTGATAGAGCTAATCCATTTTTTTGATTATAGGTGACTAGTTCAGCTTTTCCTTTTTGAAGAATATCAATTGCATTTAATACTTTTGGGGCGTTTTCAGTAAATAATTTTTCAGCATCATTTAAATTATAAACAACAGTTTCTGTCATCCGATCCATACACATTGACGAGATTTGCTCAAGCTGTTCTTTGCTGATGCTGATATTGTTAAACGGTGTAAGATGAAAAATAATCCCTCTCTCAATTTTATTGATATCTAAATTACACCTCTTAGCAATGTCTGTAGCCTTTGATGCCCAAGGTGAAAGAGTTCCAAATCTAGGAATTACTATAAATTTATAATCTGAGTGTTTTGGCTGTATTTTACCTTCACCATAAGTAAGTAAGTTGCTAAGTGTGTCAAGATTTTCATTCGATGGAGATTCTCTAAAACTGGTAAGATGAAAATATTGCGTTTGAATATCAAGAATATTTTTATTAAATTGTTGAATACGTTTTAATAATTTTTGAAGTTGATTTTCAGAAAGAGCAGTATTGCTAAAATGATGATAAATCACGTTTATAACCACAAATTTAGAATTCTATTATTCTAACAGATTCAATATTAATTTATTATTTTCATCAACTAAAGTTGATTAATAGCTGGTAAAAAATGAAACTTACAATCCAGGCTAAAGCTAATGACCAAAGAAGAGATGTTGCAACCAACCTTATGTTCTTTGATTGGCTTTTTATAGTAGCAATTGTTGATAAGCAGGGAGTATAAATTAAAGTAAAAGTCATAAAGCTTAATGCTTGTTGCCAATTTATTTCTGACTGTAGAATTTCACCCAGGGTATCCATATTGCTGGAGAAAATAACTGCCAAAGCGCCAATAAGAATTTCTTTGGCTATAAAACCAAAAATTAATGCAATAATAAGTTTATTATTTATGCCAATTGGATCAAAAATCGGACTTAAAAAGCTACTGATGTGATCAGCGATAGTAACATTTGGAGACACATGAAAATTTGTTAAAAGCCAAACAACAATAACTCCACCTAATATAAATTTTGACGCTCTTTTAAGAAAATGATTTATCTCATGAACAGCTGTGAGTAAAGTTTGTTTGATTGTTGGTAAACGGTATGGGGGCATCTCTATCAAAACTGATTCATGTATAGCTTTTTTATCCTTAAAAATGAGTGCAGTTATGATAATAATGAGGAAGCTTAAAATATACATGAAAAAAAGAACAAGGGCTCCCATTTGAGGACTAAAAAAGATAGCTGTAAAAAATAAAAACACCTGAAGCCTTGCTGAACATAGAGAAAAAGGAATTATTAACATGGTTAGGAATTGGGTTGTTTTGGAACGCATAATTTTTGTGCTCATTAGCGCAGGAACGTTACATCCGAATCCAAACAAAATCATCACAAAGCTTCTGCCATCTAACCCCATTTTTTCCATGACTTTATCCATGACAAATCCAGCCCGGGAAAGATAGCCTGAGTTCTCAATAAATGACATGACTATAAAAAAGATAATGATTACCGGTATAAAAGTCAGTACTGTAGTTACTCCTAAATAAACACCATCGTATAAAAATGATGAAAATAGTTTTGGTAAATTTTGATTTAAATATAAATTAATATATTCCCCTGCTGAATCAAAAACTAAACCCATGACTTCTTGAAGAGGCTCTGCAATTCCATAAATAATTTGAAATAAGACGAAAAGAAGAATAATGAAAGTTGGTAACCCCCATAAATGATGAAGAAAAAATTTATCAAGAATAGCAGTGGTTTTATCGTTTGAGTGTTTAGGAAAATTTACATACTGGTATATTTCATTTTGAACAAGTGGTTTAACAGAAATTTTTTTTTCAAAAGCCTGTAGTCTTTGATTAAGGAATTCATATCCTGATTGAAATTTTGCACTAATCGGATGGATTGGTATTGCTAATCGTTTTTCTAGTTCTTTGTAATTAATTTCAATACCATTCTTTTTTGCCTCGTCGCTCATGTTGCAAAGCAAGCGAACTTTATAACCCAAATTTCTTAATTGTAAAACCAGATCTATTTGGCGATCGATTTGTGAAGAATTAAGAATGAAAAAAATTTCATCAATTTCATTGTTTTTTAAAAAGTCGTGTACAACGAGTTCATCATCAGAACCAGATTTAAGCGTATATATTCCAGGTAGATCAATAAGCTCAGCAATTTCTCCAAAAATTAAAGTTTTTACACTTTCAATATCAACAGTAACGCCTGACCAATTCGCAACTTTTGCTGATGCCCCACTAATTGAATTAAAAAAAGTAGATTTTCCAGAGTTTGGCATTCCGATAAGCGCTATTTTTTTCATAACTTCATCACTTTAATTCGGTTAGCATCTGATAAGCGCATCATAAAGCTTGTTGTGTTGATATTTACACAGATAGGACCTTTCTTCCTTTTATGAGTTACTGTAATGATATTGTTGATTTTTATTCCTAAAGCCTCAGCCTTGTTAATAAACCATTCCTCATGATCTATAGCTATTATTTTTGCTGAACAGTTTTGATTGATGTCTGATAAAGTTTTATTGGATAATTTTTGCATTGTTTTTTAATTCTTTAATATGATCTTTAAGCTTTCTTTTTTTTAATGTTTCTTCAATTTGCTTTTTAACTGAATCAAGATCTGGAGGAGGCCTTTTTCTAATCTCATTTATTTTTAATATATGCCAACCGAACTGAGTTTGAAAAATCTCACTCATTTCCCCTGGGTTTAATTTCAAAGCTTCTGCAGAAAAACTATCAACCATATCTTCATCTTTAAACCAGCCTAAATCCCCCCCATTTTTTGCAGACTCTTTATCCAGGGATAAATTTTTTGCAATTTCGTTAATTTTCTCACCATTTTTAATTCTAGAAAGAATCAATTCAGCTTCATTTTTCGTTTTAACTAATATGTGCTGACCTTTAAATTCATTTTTATCGAATCCTTTTTTAAATGTGTCGTATTCCTTTTTAATGTCATCTTTTGATACCGGATGGTCCAATAAATATTTTTTCAAATACTCCGTGTAAGCTAACTCCATATAGGTCAGTTCAACTTTTGATAAAAATTTTGATTCATTGGTTATACCTTTTTTTCTGGCAGCATCTGTTATTATTTCAAGCTCTATCAATCTGTCAGTAATATTTCTCTTCATCTCACCTGTAATTTCGTTGCCCTGTAACTGCAATTCATTTGAAATAAATTCGATTAGCACAGGATTAAGATGCTGATCGTTCACTGTAATTGAAATTTCTGATTTGGACGCTGATGAAATTGTAAGAACAAATATGCAAAAAATTGGAGGTATTTTCATTTTAAAATTTTAATTTGAAGTGCATGAATTTTGGCGGGTATTAAATCACCCAAGAGCTCATATATTAGCCTATGCGACTCAATTCGTGATTTATCATGAAGAACGGAGCTGTTAATTATGATTGTGTAATGACCACCTCCGTTATTCCCAGAGTGACCTTGATGAAGATGAGAGTCATCTGTGATTTCAAGTTGAGTAGGATGGAGGTTTGCTAATCTTTTTTTAATTTCCGCTTGCATGAGATTTAGGGCAAAACTTTCCTAAATGGTTGAACAGAAAAAGATGCATAGACGCCCTTTATGACATACGGATCCTCTTGAGCCCATTTCTGTGCATCCTCAATGGTTTCAAATTCTGCAATAATTAAACTACCTAAATAACCATTAGGACCTGGATCTTCATTATCAATTGCCGGTATTGGCCCAGCAACAAAAAGCCGGCCTTGACTAAGAAGTTCATTTAATCTTTTTAAATGTTCAGGACGAGCATGCTGTCTTTTTTCTAATGAGTTAAGTACATCCTTACTATGGATTACATACCACATTATTTTGATTTCCTTGAAACAAAGATTGCTAGATAAACCATGAATATTACCAATAGTGATGTAATTCCAAATAATTTAAAATTGACCCAAGTGTTTTCATTAAAATTGAATGCAACATATAAATTCAAGATACCAATCAAAATCATAAAAATAATCACATTGGTATTTAAAAAATTCCAGCTCTTTTCAGATAACTGAAATTGCTTATTCATCATTTTTTTCATTAAGTTTTTCCTAAAAAAAACTTGACTTCCAAAAAGTGTAAATGCAATAAGCCAATATATAGCTGTAGGCTTCCACATGATAAAGGTATTATCATGGAAAAGAATAGTCAAACCACCGAGAAAGGTAATTAATAGAGTATTCACAATAACCATCTTCTCAATGGTTTTTTTTATTGCATAGGTTGCTCCAGCAATAAAAATGCTAATTATGATTGCCCATAAAGTTGCTAAAAAGATATCCGAATACTTATAAACGCTAAAAAACACAATCACAGGTAGAAGATCTAAAAAAAATTTCATAATTTAATCACTGACATGTTGAGTAATCTATAGTACATTATTTATTAATGTATATAGTTGATTTGCATTCACATTCTAACGTATCTGATGGTAATTTAAACCCTGATGAACTAATCTCATATGCTGCTGAAAAAAATGTTGACATGATTGCATTAACCGATCATGACGATATTTCTGGACTTGATTTGGCTCGAAAAAAAGCACAAGAATTGGGTATAAGTTTTATTAATGGCGTAGAAATTTCTGTCACCTGGAGGTCAAGAACAATTCATATGCTTGGGCTCAATTTTGATCCAAATAATCAAAACTTATTTAAAGGTCTTGAGCGAATTCGTCAAGGAAGGATTGAGCGAGCAAAAAAAATTGCTTATGGACTGGCTATGGTTGGAATTCCAAATGCTTTCGAAGGAGCCAAATCTTTTGCTAGCCATCAAGTCATTGGAAGGATTCATTTCGCACATTATCTCGTATCAAAAGGGTATTCTAAAAATATTAAATCAGTTTTTAATAAGTTCATGACAAAAGGTAAACCAGGTTATGTGGAGCATCAATGGGCATCCCTTGAAGATGCAGTAGGCTGGATAAAAAATGCAGGCGGTATTGCTGTTATTGCTCATCCAGGAAGATATGATATGGGCAAAAAACTTTACCCCCAATTTTTTCAAGATTTTAAAGATTTTGGAGGAGAGGGAATTGAGATAATATCAGGAAATCAAAGCCTTAATCAGATCGATTACTTTGCCAATTTTGCCTATCAATTTGATTTTTTTGGATCTATTGGCTCTGATTTTCATGGACATGGGGTTTCTCATCGTGACTTAGGACCTCTTCATAAGTTACCAGAAAAGATAAAACCAATATGGAATCAATTTATACAGACAAGTTGATATAATCTCACTATGGAAATGAACCCAATTCAATATTTCACTATTTCAATAATACCTGTATTACTTGCAATTACCGTTCATGAAGCAGCTCATGGATACGCCGCTAAATATTTTGGCGACAAAACTGCATTTTTTTTAGGGAGGATCACATTAAATCCCCTAAAGCATATAGATCCAATTGGAACCATTTTAATCCCTGGGGCATTGTTGTTATTGAGTGCACCATTTTTATTTGGTTGGGCGAAACCTGTTCCAGTAAATTTTTCAAATTTAAGAAATCCTAAAAAAGATATGATGTGGGTCGCTTTAGCTGGCCCCGCATCAAATTTCTTCATGGCTATAATTTGGGTTATTTTATTAAATTTTACTCAGTCTACCCAGGTAAATTATTCCCTCTTTATTTCTGGAATGTGTCAAGTGGGTATTATGATTAATTTAGTTTTAATGCTTCTGAATTTACTTCCCATTCCTCCATTGGATGGCGGTAGGATGGCAGTAAGCCTCTTACCAAACCCATGGTCATATAAGCTAGCTAGCTTAGAGCGCTATGGGATGTTTATTTTATTGTTTATGATCATGAGCGGTTTATTAACGGTAATTTTGCTTCCTTTGTTACGTTTTTTTCAAAATTTATTAGTGGGTATTTTTTTATAATTTTATGAGTAATAATCATGGCAGTTGAGCGTATTGTTTCAGGTATGAGACCAACCGGTAATTTACACCTTGGGCACTATAATGGCGTTTTAAAAAATTGGATTCAGCTTCAACATGAGTGCGAATGTTTTTTCTTTGTTGCCGATTGGCATGCACTTACTACACACTATGACTCTCCCGAGGTTATCGAAGAAAATGTATGGGAAATGGTTATCGATTGGTTAGCAGCTGGAGTTGATCCTGCGCATGCAACTATTTTTATTCAGTCAAAAGTCCCGGAGCATGCTGAACTTCATACTCTTCTGAGCATGATTACGCCTTTGGGCTGGTTGGAAAGAGTTCCTACTTACAAAGATCAACAAGAAAAGCTAAGTTCAAAAGATTTATCAACTTACGGATTTCTTGGTTACCCACTTTTACAAAGCGCTGATATTCTAATTTACAAGGCTTCTCAAGTGCCAGTTGGTGAGGATCAAGTGCCGCATGTTGAATTTACCCGAGAAGTGGCTCGTCGTTTTAACCATTTGTATGGAAAGGAAGCGGGCTATGAGGAAAAAGCGCAACTTGCTGTAAAAAAACTAGGATCAAAAAAAAGTAATCTCTATTATGAGCTCAAAGATGCTTATCAAGAAGAGGGAGATGAGCAGGCATTGGAAGCTGGTCAAGCACTGATTGACGAACATCAAGGTTTGAGCTTAGGGGATAAAGAAAGGCTACTTGGGTATCTTGAAGGCGGTGGAAAAATTATTTTATTAGAGCCAGAGTATAAGCTTGCACCAGCATCCAAAATGATTGGTTTGGATGGTCAAAAAATGTCTAAGTCTTATAACAACACAATCGCTTTAAGAGAGGCAATAGACACGGTGGATAAAAAAATAAAAACCATGCCAACCGATCCAGCAAGGATTAGGAGAACTGACCCTGGAGATCCAAATAAATGCCCAGTTTGGCAAATTCATCAAATTTATTCTTCTGAGGAAGTCCAAGACTGGGTGAGAAAAGGTTGCACCTCTGCAGGAATTGGCTGTATTGAATGTAAACAGCCTGTTATTGAATCAATTTCAAAGGAATTAAAACCGATACAAGAAAGAGCGATTCATTATATTGAAAACCCTGATTTAGTGAAAAGTGTTGTGGCCGAAGGTTCAGAAAAAGCTGGTAAATTAGCGCGTGAAACGATGCGTGAAGTTCGTGAAGCGATGGGTTTGAATTTTTAATGGAATTAGATAATTATATTAACCCAAATTTGCAGGCAAAAATTCATGGAGAATTAATATCAGAGTTTCCTCAAGATCTTTATATCCCCCCTGATGCGCTTGAAGTTTATTTAGAGTCTTTTGAGGGACCCTTAGACTTACTTTTATATTTAATTAGAAAAAATAATTTAGATATTTTAAATATCCCAATGTTTAGTCTTACAAATCAATATATGACTTATGTTGAAAAAATGAAGGAAATTAAACTCGAGCTAGCAGCAGATTATCTTTTAATGACAGCCATGTTGATTGAGATCAAATCAAGAATGTTGATTCCCAAACCTGAAACTGAGGAGAGCGAAGACGACCCACGTTCTGAGTTGGTCAAGCGACTGATTGAGTATGAGTTGGTTAAAGAAGCAGCAATCAATTTAAACAGCATCCCCCAACTTGGTCATGATCGATTAGCCCCAGAAGTGTATTATGAAAAAATAATTCAAGATCAATTTCCAGATGTAGATGTTGCAGATTTGTTTGATGCTTGGAGGAATGTTTTAAAGAGAGTTAATCAACTTGCCCATCATAAAATAGATCGATCGGAATTGTCAGTTAGAGAGCATATGAGTGAAATTTTAAGAAGATTTGATGACCATGAAAAAATAGATTTTGATGATTTATTTTTAAAAGATATAAAGCCTTTGCAAAAAATGGTCGTCTGTTTTTTAGCAATCCTGGAGTTAGCAAAAGAAGCATTAGTAAAAATCCATCAGCAATCAAGTTGTTCAAAGATATATTTAATGAGAGCATAAAATGGATATAAATATAAAACTAAAGGATATTATTGAGGTTGCACTTTTAACATCTCATAAGCCACTATCTGTTGATGACCTTCAAAAATTATTTACTGAAAAAATTGACCGATCTACCATAAGAATGCTGATTGATGAGTTAAAGGTTGAGTGGAATGAAAAAACATTAAATTTAATTGAAGTTGCTTCGGGGTATCGATTTGAAGCTAAAGCAGAGTATGTTGAAAGTCTGATGAGAATGAATCCTGACCGAGCTCCAAAATATTCAAGAGCTGTTGTTGAAGTTCTGGCTATTATCGCCTACAGACAGCCGGTGACACGCGGTGATATTGAATCTATTCGAGGGGTTGCGTTAAATCCTAATGCAATAAGGCAGCTAATAGAGCGTGAATGGATTGATATTGTTGGTATAAAAGAAACTCCTGGAAGACCGGCTTTGTATGGAACAACAAAACACTTTTTAAACGATTTTGGATTCAAAAGTCTAGCAGAATTACCTGATGTTGAAAAATTTGAGGAACAACTTAATCTAGATTTAATTCAAAGAGAAAAAAATTTAATAGCTGAAGATATCAAAAATAATGATGACATGGAATCAGCAAATGAAGAAGAGTAGTTCATTACCTGAACCAGTAAAAAAAAAAGAGAGGGTTCAAAAAGTTTTAGCAAATCTTGGTGTGGGTTCAAGAAGGTCAATTGAAGAGCTAATTCGTCAAAGTAAAATTACGATTAATCAAAAGACAGCAGAGCTTGGGCAGTTAATTTATGGAGATGAGGTTATCCATATTAATGGCCGAAGAATTCATATAAAAAAAAGGGATATTTTCGAAACACGCTTAATTATTTACCATAAACCTGAAGGTGAAATTGTTTCTCACTCTGACCCTAAACATCAATTAAACGTATTTCAAAATTTACCTAAAATAAAAAATGGAAAATGGATATCTATTGGGCGATTAGATATTAATACCTCTGGACTTTTGTTAATAACAAATAACGGAAATCTTGCAAATTATATGATGCATCCAAGTAAGCAAATTGATCGAGAGTATTCTGTAAGAATTTTGGGTGAAGTTACAGAAATGATTATTAAAAATATTAAAGCCGGGATTAAGTTAGAAGATGGGATAGCGCATGTCGATGAATTCGAACATGCGGGTGGCGAGGGAGCTAACCAGTGGTATAAAATGATTTTAAGGGAAGGTAAAAATAGAGAAATTCGAAGAATCATTGAGTCTCAAAACTTACAAGTGAGTCGATTGATTAGAACTCGATACGGGCCAATTCAATTACCAACATATTTAAAAAGAGGGAAATTTAAGGAGTTAGAAAAAAAAGATATTGATAAAATTATGAAATCTTTAGAAATCTGCTAAGGAAGGTCATTCTTTTCAAGCATAAATATATAATCAGAACCCGATTCAGTATCTACCCACCAAAGATTCAAGTCTTTAAATACTTCATCAATAACATCCCGATTGTGACCAATTTCAATAAAAATTTTTCCATTGGCATTTAAATACTTTTTTGCATTTTTTATGATTAGTCGAGTCAAGTCCAAACCATCTTCACCGCTTGCTAAGGCAAGCTGAGGCTCTTTTTGATATTCTGTTGGCAATTTAGTCATTGAACTTGCATTTACATAAGGGGGATTAGTTACAATCAAATCATATTTCTTTTTACAATGCTCAAACAAATTTGATTGAATAGCAGTCACTCTTTTTTGAAGATTATGTTTTTGGATATTAATCTTAGCAACCTCAAGAGCGGGGTCGGATATATCAATTAAATCAACATCAAGGTGAGGGTATGACTTTGCAAGTAAAATTCCTACACAGCCTGAACCACAGCAAAGATCAAGAACACTATTAATATTATGAATGGATTCAAGCCATGGATAAAAATCATCTTCAATTAAATCAGCAATTAAAGATCGAGGAATTAAAGCTCGTTCATCAATATAGAACTCAACATCTTTCAACCAAGCCTCATTGAGCAAATAAGCCAGAGGTATTCTTTGTTCAATTCTCATGGATTTAATCAGATTTATCTTATTTATATCCTCAACAGATACTATAGTTTTAAGGTATTTATTTATATCCTTAAATTTAATCTTTAAAACCGAGCTTACCAACCAAACAGCTTCATCTATTGGAGATACTGCTCCGTGACCAAAAAAAATATCAGAATTCTCGAATTCATCTGTAATTTTATCGATGATTTCATTTAGTATCAAATGATTTAATTTTCTAAAATTTTAACTAAAGTAAGTTTATAAATATTTTTTAATTTTTCGATATC
>JAQCBB010000031.1 GCA_027621535.1 Pseudomonadota bacterium
AAAATAATTTATCATTACTCGAAATTAATCCATTGATCATAAATGAGCACAAAGAATTTGTGGCTCTTGATTGTAAGATTAGTCTTGATGATAACGCCTTGTTTAAACAAAAGAAATTATCTGAACTTAGAGATTGGTCGCAAGATGATATAAAAGAGGCAGAAGCACATCACGCTGGTTTAAATTATATTGCGCTTAACGGTCAAATTGGTTGCATGGTGAATGGTGCAGGTCTTGCAATGGCAACTATGGACCTCATCCATCATTGTGGAGGTTCGCCAGCTAATTTCTTAGATGTTGGTGGTGGCGCATCGTCAGAAACTATTTCAAAAGCCTTTCAAATTCTTCTCTCGGATAAAAATGTAAAAGTTGTTTTAGTTAATATTTTTGGTGGCATTATGAGATGTGATATTATTGCAAAAGGAATTATTAATTCAGCAAAAGATATCGGGTTTTCAATTCCAATAGTTGTTCGCCTTGAAGGTACAAATGTTGAAGCTGGAAAAAAATTACTTAATAAAAGTAATCTAAATATTGTTTCTGCCGATAATTTAATTGAAGCCGCTCAAATAGCAGTTAATTTATCAAAGGAATGAACTGATGTCAGTGCTAGTTAACAAAACAACAAAATTAATATGCCAAGGGTTCACTGGAAAACAGGGAACCTTTCATTCTGAGCAATGCATATCTTATGGAACAAATCTTGTTGGGGGGGTTACTCCTGGAAAAGGTAACTCAAAACATCTTAATCTGCCCGTGTTTAATACTGTTAAAGAGGCTGTTAATCAAACAAAAGCTAATGCAACCATGATTTACGTACCCCCTGCATTTGCGGCTGACTCAATTATAGAAGCAAGTGAGGCAGGCATTGAAATCATTGTATGTATTACTGAAGGAATACCAACTTTTGACATGCTCAAAGTTAAAACTGTTGTTAATGCTAATAGGTCCATTCTAATTGGGCCAAATTGTCCTGGAATTATTACCCCAGGAGAATGTAAAATTGGAATTATGCCTGGCAATATTCATCTTCCAGGAAAAGTAGGAATAGTTTCACGATCAGGAACGCTTACCTATGAAGCCGTTAATCAAACTACAAAAAATGGACTGGGTCAAACCACATGTATTGGTATCGGGGGCGACCCTATAAAAGGGATCAATTTTATTGAATGCCTAGAGTTTTTTGAAAATGATTTAGAAACACACGGGATTATTCTTGTTGGTGAGATTGGTGGAAATGATGAAGAAGAAGCAGCTGAGTATATAAAAGAAAAAATTTCAAAGCCTGTAGCTGCATACATTGCTGGTATTACCGCACCTGAAGGAAAAAGAATGGGTCATGCTGGTGCGATTATCTCAAAAAGCAGCGGTAAAGCGATTGATAAAATTAAGGCATTAGAAAAAACAGGGGTTATTGTTGCCAAGACTCCATCAGAAATGGGAGATGCCATTGTCATGGCATTAAATAATGTTTAAGCAATTTTTGTTTGTTGTATTTTTTTTTATTTTTACACATTCCTATTCTGCAGATATCAATTATTTATTAACAGCATCTGCAAAAGGAGATATTGAAACAGTCAAAGCAATAATAGACAGCGGAGCGGATGTTAATGTTAAAGACTCTAACAACCTTAATGCTCTCATGTACGCTGCAAGAAAAAATAATTTTGAAATCATAAAAATCCTCATTAAAAATAAAATAGAAATAAATCATACAGACGACTCTGGATGGACGGCTCTGATGTATGCCTCAAAAAAAAATTATATTGAATCAATTAAAATTTTATTGGCAAATAAAGCTGATCCAAAAATAGCAGATCTTGATGGATGGTCTGCATTTGGTCTAGCTGCCTCCGCTGGCCATAGCGAAACTATCGATCTTTTAATTCAATATGGTATCGACCCTAATAACAGGAATAATAGCGGCCAAACAATATTAATGATAGCCGCAAAAAAAGGAAATCTAGCTGTTGTCAAAAGCTTATTAGATAACAAAGCTAATTTATCTTTAAAAGATCTAAATGGGAAAACAGCTCTTATGATCGCAGCTGCAAATGATAATTTTGATGTGGCAAAGCTCCTTTTAAATCGAGGAGCCAACATCAATGACGTTGATAAATCTAATTGGACACCTTTAATGTGGGCCGTAGAAAAGAAAAGTTCAAAAATTGCTTCTGCATTATTAGAAAGAGGATCAAACGTAAATCATAAAGATGATCAAAAAACACCTTTACTTCATTTTGCAGTTTTTAATAATGATTATGAAATTGTCAAACTTCTTATTGAATACAACGTAAATCTAAAAGCAACAGATCAATATGGGTTAACAGCCTATGTTTATGCCCTAAAAGAAAAAAATAAAAAAATTGTGGATCTCATAAAAGATAATGGAGGTACATATTAATGAAAGTATGTTTACTCCAATCTAACCCAATACTTGGAAATTTAACTCAAAATTTTAATTGGCTTAAAACCCAAATTAAAAAGCAAGATGCTGATTTGTTTATAGCTCCTGAAATGGCATTACTTGGATATCCTGCTGATGACCTAATATCTGATAATTTTTTTATAGAAAAGCAACAAGTGCTTCTTGAAAAATTTAAATCTGTGCTAAAAAAAAATCAAATGTTGATAATTGGTGGTGTAGCTCTGAATAAAAATGAAAGGTCAAATTCTGCCTTTTTAATTTCAAAAAATAATCTAATACGCCAAGATAAAATAAATCTTCCCAATTATGGGGTCTTTGACGAAAAAAGATATTTTGAAAAAGGTAAAAAAATAGAAGTTTTTTCATTTAATAACAAAAAAATCTTAGTATTGATTTGTGAAGATTTTTGGGATAAAAAAATTGAAAAGTTTTATAAAGATAAAAAAATAGATTTGTGTGTAGTAATAAATGCATCACCTTTTGAAATTGATAAATTTTCCAAAAGGCAAGCTAGAGCTATTGAATTAACCAAAAAAATTAAATCTCCTTTAATTTATTTAAATATGATTGGCGGTCAAGATGATTTGGTATTTGATGGTGAATCATTTATTCTCAACAAGGAGAATGAATTAATATTAAAATTAAATCCATTTAGAACTGAAGTTAAAACTATAGATATAAATAAAATAAATTTAACTATTGCTCATAAAAATAATATAGAAGAAGAACTGATTCTGAATGCATGTATTTTAGGAACACAAGATTATCTAAGAAAAAATAAAATAAACTCAGTTTATATTGGTTTATCTGGTGGAGTTGATTCCGCACTTGTTGCTTACATTGCATCAAAAGCAATACCAAAAGATAAGATAAATTGTATTATGATGCGCTCAAAATTTACATCAAAAATTAGTTGTGAAGATGCAAGAAAGTTAGCAAAAAATTTGGGTATTCGATACAAAAATAAAAATATCATGCCAATAATTAATACTATTAATGAGTCATTAGCTTTGGACTTTAAAAATAAACATCCAGATGTAACAGAGGAAAATATTCAAGCCAGAAGTCGCGGATTAATTCTTATGGCACTTGCCAATAAAGATAAAGCAGTTGTTCTTTCAACATCAAATAAAAGTGAATGTGCTGTCGGATATTCAACTCTTTATGGTGACATGGTAGGAGCATACGCGCCTCTCAAAGATATCTCTAAAACGAAAATATACAAAATAGTAAATTACATAAATCAAAAAAATAAAATTATTCCTCAAAGAATAATTAGTCGGCCGCCTACAGCAGAATTAAGAGAGAATCAAAAAGATCAGGATACTTTACCGGATTATGCTATTTTAGATCGAATTATAGAGCTTTTTATCGATGAAGGCCTTAACTGTCAGGAAATTATTAAATATGGATTTAAACCACAATTGGTTAAAAAAATTGTAAGATTAATACTTGGTAGTGAATTTAAAAGGCGTCAAAGTCCACCAGGGCCAAAAATTTCCAGGAAAGCTTTTGGCAGAGAAAGAAGGTTTCCAATAACAAACAACTATTTAGGGTAAATCATGAAAAAAATTGAAGCAATCATAAAACCATTTAAATTAGATGAAGTAAGAGAAGCTCTCTCGGAAGTTGGCATCGAGGGACTAACCGTAACTGAAGTCAAAGGATTTGGTCGCCAAAAAGGTCACACTGAGCTATATCGTGGTGCGGAGTATGTTATTGATTTTCTTCCTAAAATGAAACTCGAAATTGTTATATCTGATGATAAATTAGATAAAGTTATTGAAACTATAAAAACTGCAGCGCATACTGGTAAAATTGGTGATGGGAAAATTTTTGTTTCATCGATCGAACAAGCGGTGAGAATTAGAACAAGCGAAAAAAATGATGAAGCTCTTTAGTTTATTTTAAAAAATTTTTTATTTGATCAAAATCATCAGCAGTATCAACCCCGATCATTTCTTTACCATTATGTTTTACCATCGCAATTTGAATATTGTTATAAATCGCTCTTAGTTGCTCAAGCTTTTCAGTTTGTTCAATCTTTGGCTGATCTAACATACAAAACTCTCTGACTTGCTTTGCAGAATATGCATATATTCCAATATGATGATAGGCTAAATCATCACAAAAATTTTTTTTGTTTAAGTTTCCTAATAAGCCTCGCGAAAATGTAATTGCCATATTATTATGATTTAATAAAACTTTCACATTATTTGGATTGCTATAATCATCAAATGACTTGAATGATTTATACGCAGAGGCAAAAGAATTTTCCAATGACATAGTTTGAGCAAGATTATTGATTAGATTTTCATCAACAAGCGGTTCATCTCCCTGAACATTTACTAATATCTGGGAATCATTAATTTCATTTACATTTAAAAATTCATTTATCCTGTCTGTTCCAGAAACATGGTTCTCAGATGTCATCACTGATTTAAAACCATATGATTCAGCAATCTTTTTTATTTCAATACTATCTGTGGCAATGAAAATATCTGTTGCCATTGATTTCGATGCCTGCTGGGCAGTATGGATAAAAAGAGGTTTGTTATTAATTTCCAGTAAAAGCTTTTTTTTAAGACGTGTGCTATTTAAACGAGCAGGAATAACGACAATAAAATTCATTTAATTTTTCGAGCCTGATCGGGAATCATGACAGGGATATCATCAATAATAGGATATGCCAATTTTGCGCCATTAGAAATTAACTCGTTATTTTTTTTATCATAAACCAATTTCTCTTTAGTGAGTGGGCAAACAAGAATATCCAGTAAGTTTTTATCCATTTAAGACCTTATATAATAACTTTTTTTCAAAATTTGAACACAACTTGACTTGTGATTGTAATACCCAAATATTTTTATTATTAAATTGATTACATTTTACTGCATCTTTTTGAGTTATAAGATAATTTCTATTTCGATCAAAGTCTTTTTTAGAAAACATGTGATGATCTTCATATATTTGAAAATCAAAAGAACATATTTTTTTTAGAGCAGTAATTAAGCGCTCAGGATTTCCAATCCCAATCGATAGATTTATATTATTTAATTCCTTAATATTTTTCTTAATGTTTGTTTTTAAGTTCACAACTTTTTTTGATAATAAAAAATTAATATAATCAGCTTTTAAATTGTCTGCATTATTTATGACCATAGCCCCCGTTTTATTTAATCTTGAATAAGGCTCTCTAAAGGGTCCCACTGGAAGTATCAGATGATTGGTTACAAAACGCTGGTCATTAATCAAGATTTTATGATCAAAATGTAGATTATAATGTTGTAAGCCATCATCAGAAATAATTAAGTCAATATTCTTGTATTTATTTAGCATCATTATTCCTGATTGATATCTTGATTTTCCAACAAATACAGGAATGTTTAAGGATTGTTTCAGCATTAAAGGTTCATCGCCTACGATATTGACATCAGAATTTTGATGTACTTCTTTATTGCCTTTTAGCTTACCCTTGTAACCTCTTAAAATTATTCCAACTTTGATATTTTGTTTAGTAAACATTTTCGCTAAGTATAAAACGAGCTGTGTTTTTCCTGAACCTCCAATGATTAAGTTACCAATCACTAAGGTTTTTACGGGCAACTTTTTTTGATTGAGAATTTTAAATTTATATAGAAATATACGTGTGTAAAAAACAATATAATTTAATAAACTAATCGGTATAAAAACCCATATAAAATTTGCTTTTTTGTACCACTGATTTAAAAAAAAATTATGAAATAACATGAGAAAAATTAAACTAATTCAGTTTTGTATAATTTTGCATAAAAGCCTTTTTTTGAAATTAATTCAGAATGAATACCTGATTCAACAATCTCGCCTTTATCTAAAACAAAAATTTTATCCGCATTCATAACTGTTGATAGTCTATGTGCAATAATTATTGAGGTTTTATTTCTCATTAAATTATCAAGTGCAATTTGAACAAGTTTTTCAGACTCAAGATCAAGCGCTGAGGTTGCTTCATCCAGTAAAAGTATTGGGGCATTTTTAATAATCGCACGCGCAATTGAAATTCTTTGCTTCTGTCCTCCTGATAATTTTACCCCTCTATCTCCAACTAAATTATCAAGCTTATTAGGTAGTCTCTCTATAAACTCTCGAGAGTTAGATTGATCAATGACTTTTTTAAGCTGTATTTTTGAAATTGACTTTTTCTGCATTCCATAACAAATATTATTGCGAATCGTATCATTAAATAAAATTGTATCTTGAGTTACTAGTGAAAAGTGGCTCCTTAAATTAGCAAGCTTTAAACTCTTAATGTTTATTTTATCTAAAGTTATTTCGCCCTCATCATACTCATAAAATCTAGGAATAAGATTCATTAATGTAGTTTTTCCAC
The DNA here is from genome assembly GCA_027621535.1 of Pseudomonadota bacterium. GTDB lineage: Bacteria > Pseudomonadota > Gammaproteobacteria > Burkholderiales > Methylophilaceae > BACL14. The sequence goes on from JAQCBB010000031.1 coordinate 6,798, forward strand.
TTCCTGATTTACCCACTAATGCAATTTTTTCACCTTTATTAATATTAAGAGATATATTTTTTAAAACACATTGATTAGTACCTTTATATCTAAATGATAAATTCTTTATCTCAATATTACCTCTACAGGATTTAAGAGCCTTCTCACCACGATCATCCTCATTCTTTTCATTTAAAACATTCATAATACTTTTTGCAGCTGCAATACTCACTTGAAGTGATTCATTAACTTCCGTAAGACTTTTAATTGGTTTTATCATCATCAATAAGGCTCCTACAAATGCAGCAAACTCGCCAGTCGAAAAATTTGCTAATGCATAATACACAATTAATCCTAAGGCTATTGAAGCTATAATTTCTATCAACATACTATTGAACAAAGAGAGTCTAGCTAATCTTATTTGCATGTTCATGTTTTTTTTAACAACATCAACAAATCTTCTGAGCTCATATCCTGCGGCTCCAAATATTTTAATAACTCTTTGTCCTGAAACAGTTTCTTCAGAATTTGAAGTCATTTCACCCATGGATTCTTGAACTTCGAATCCATAAGCTCTTAATCGAGGTGATGCCTTTTTTAAATATCGAAATATCACAGGGGTCATTAATAAAAAAACTAAGGTTAAAAACCAATCTAAGAAGATCATGTAAATGAATAAAGTGATTACTGTAAAAGATTCTCTAATGATTGTGAGGCCAATTCTAGTAATTACTGATGAAAGCTGTTCAGCCTCATAGGTTAATTTTGATACAAGCATTCCAGCATTATTATTATCAAAATAAGTAACAGGGAGTTTTAAATATTTTTTAAATGTATCAATTCTAAGATCTGCTACAACACCTCTTGATGTTTTACGCATATGATAGCCAGAAACAAATGAAGCCAAAGCCCTTATAAGCATTAGAAGCATTAATGAAATCGGGAGAATCAACTTCACAAGACCATCATGCGTATCAAAACCGTTGTCCGTAATTTCTTTAAGTAATGCTAAAAAACCCGCATTCGTTAAAGAGTAAATCACCATAAACGCAATGCTTAAAATTAGTGAAAATTTATAATTTAATGCATATCGAAGAAGTTGTTTGTAGATTACTTTGAATTCAGAGAGCTTGATAGGGTTTAACTTTAATGAAGACATTTAATTAAATCTTATTTCACCTGTGTGGCAAAAGTTACACGATTTAATCCAGACAATCTTGCTGCTTCCATAACATTAATAACCGATTGATGATTTGACATTGCATCTGCATTAATTACAACAGAAGGTAAATCTTCAGTATTGATTTTAGATTTTAGATTTTTCAATTCATTAGAGATATCATTTATAGAATTTTCTGATAATTTCTTATTATTAACAATATATTGGTTGTCAGCAGTGACCACAATATCAATACGATCTAAATCTTTGTCTTGAGGCGTGGCTTCAGCAGTAGGAAGATTAATTTTTAATTCACTAAATTTAGAAAAAGTAGTACTTACAACTAAGAAAATAATAATTACTAATAATACGTCAATTAGAGGAATAAAATTTATTTCGAGTTCCTCAGTTTGGCTACCTCGTCTAAAATTCATTCCTATTTTCCTTTTTGGTGAATTATCTCAACCAGCATTATTGCTTGTTGTTCCATCTCTACTATTAATGATTCAACTTTATTTTTAAAAAACCGATACATAATCATTGCAGGAACAGCTACAACAATACCTCCAGCTGTATTATAAAGCGCAATAGATATGCCTCTTGCAAAGACGGTTACATCAGCACCGCTACTGGTAAAAGAACCAAATAATTCAACCATTCCAATAATCGTTCCAAAAAGTCCCAATAGAGGTGCGACAGTTGCAATTGTTCCTAATGTTGACAAATATTTTTCCAATCTGTGAAATACAGCTCTTCCCGTTTCTTCAATTGACTCTTTTATTAGGCCTGGTGAGCTTGAAACGTGATCGAGAGCTGTAGCAAAGATTTCTCCCATATAGGAATGTTGTCTCAGCAATTCAATTGATTTCTTATTAACTCCTTTTTGGTCAATTAAAACTTTTACCTCATTCAATAAATTTTTTGGGGCAATCGTTTCTGAGCGCAATGCCCATAATCTCTCGATGATAATTGCAAGCGCGATGATTGAAGCAAAAACCAAAGGCCAAATCGGCCAACCTGCGCCTTGAATAATATCCCACATGATACAATCCTAAAAAAAATAAACTTTATATTAACACTTTTTTAATCTGCCATCGATAAACTCAAATCTATTTTTAAAGTTACTTAACATACTCTGATCATGAGTAACTAAAAGTAACTTAATATTATTTTGCTGAGTAGCTTTTAATAATAAATCCAAAACTATTTTTGAATTTTTTTTATCTAAATTGCCAGTAGGTTCGTCAGCAAATATAACTCTTGGTTGATGTATCAGGGCTCTGCATATAGCGACCCTTTGCTTTTCACCTCCTGATAATTGATTAGGATAGTGCTTAATACGATTTAAAAGGCCAACTGAATTCAATAGTTCCTTTGCTTGTTGAGAAGCATATGCCTTATTAACATTATTAACTTTAAGTGGAAGCATCACATTTTCCAAAACATTAAAGTCAGTCAACAAATGATGAAATTGATAAATAAAACCGAACTCCTGCTTTCTTAAATTTACAAGATCAGATTCTTTTATTCCACAAAGTTCATTTCCAAAAAACTTAATAGACCCATTATCACAAACATCCAATCCTGCGATAATCTGCAAAAAAGTACTTTTCCCAGAGCCAGATACTCCTGTAAAAACTGCACTTTGTGATAATTTAATAGATAGATTTGAAAATAATGGTTTATCGAGTGCCGAAAAAGTTTTTTTTAAATCATGTATTTCCAAAAAATTAATCATTTTTTAGAACCTCAGCCGGATTAATTTTTGAAGCAACATAGCTTGGGTAAATCGTTGCCATCAAAGCCAATATAATTGAAACTAATATCACAAAATTAATATCAGAAATCATTATCATTGAGGGAAGTTCGTTTATGTAGTAAATATCTTTTGATAAAAATTGAATATTAAATACTCTTTCAATAAAAGGAACAATGATATTAATGTTAGAAGCAATTAGTATCCCCATAAGAAGTCCAACTAAAGATCCTATTACGCCAATAATAAATCCCTGGATTACAAAAATTCTAATAATATGTAATTTTGAAAATCCAATAGTTTGCAATATAGCAATATCTTTTTTTCGCTCGTACACACTCATTGTTAGTGATGCAATCAGATTGAATGCTGCAACAGCAATAATTAAAGTAAGAATTATTGCCATCACTCTTTTTTCCATTTGTATAGCAGAAAAAAAGTTTTTATTTTTATTGGTCCAATTATTTACATAAGCATTGATATTTAAATCATACAGGATCTGTTTGACTTGATTTTCTATGAGCTCAGTTTGATCTGAATTTTTCAATTGAATTTGAATACCTGAGTACAGAGTATTGGAATTTTTATAAAATATTTTTCTTGCATTTTTTTGACTTATCAAAGCTAAGCTACTATCAAATTCATAAATACCAGCATCAAATATTCCTGAAATGATAAATTTTTTTATGACGGGATAACTCCCTACAGGACCAAAATTTAGTCTTGGTATAAGTAAGTTTATAGAATCGCCTACTGTTACCCCCATAATCCTTGCAAGATCAATACCAATGATCATTTCATAGCGATCATTGTCTAGGATTTTTGAACCTATTATTATTTTTTTAAAAAGATGATTTACCTGGCCCTCTTTTTCTGGGTCAATTCCGCGTATCTGAATTCCATGATTATTAGCATTGTTTGAAATTAAACCCTCACCATTAATAAAAGAGGTATAGGCATCAATTGATGAAATATTATTTAAACGATCGGATAGCTCATTAAATTTATTTTGATCATCGAACTCACCGTAAATTTCTATGTGAGATGTCGCATCTAAAATTCTTTTTTTTAGTTCATAATGAAAACCATTCATAACGGACATCACAACTATAAGCGCCATCACTCCAATTGATATTCCTAAAATACTTGTTAGACCAATAAAAGATATAAAACGGCTTTTACTTCCATTAATGAGAATTTTTTTCGATACCCAAAGGTCAAGTAGAAAGGATTTCATTTTTAAATCATTTATTAGTTATGAAGATTTGATCTGATAGAATTATGTCATGTTTACAGGCATAATTAAAACTATTGGTAAGGTAAAGTCTATTGAAGAAATTCAAAATGATATTCACCTCACTATCAGTTATCAGAGTGTTTTTGACATTGAGTTAGGTGATAGTATTTGTGTGAATGGCGCCTGTTTGACGGTGTTTAAGTTCAATGGGGATACCTTAGAATTTCATTTATCTAAAGAAACACTTTCTAAAATTGTTCCTTTTAAAATCAATCAGTTCGTTAACCTTGAAGAATCTCTTAGAGTTGGTGATAAGGTTGGTGGTCATTATGTCTTTGGTCACGTGGATTCTAAAGCTGTATTGATTGACATAAAAAAAGAATCAGATTGTAAAATATGGTATCTGGAAATTCCCCAATCTTTTCAAAAATTTATTGCTTCAAAGGGATCTATTAGTCTTAACGGGGTAAGCCTCACAATTAATACTGTTAAAAGAAATATCTTTACAGTAAATTTAATACCTCATACTATCGAGCACACTGTTTTTAAATATAATAATATTAATGATCATCTAAATTTTGAAATAGATATGCTCGCAAGATACGCATTAAATGGTTAAAATATGCTAAATAATATTGAATCGATAATTGAAGACCTAAAAACTGGAAAAATGGTTGTTCTTGTTGACGATGAGGACAGAGAAAACGAAGGTGATCTTGTTATAGCTGCTGATAACATCTCACCCGAAATTATAAATTTTATGGCGAAATATGGTCGAGGCCTCATTTGTCTAACCCTCACAGAAGACAAAGCAAAACAATTAAATCTTCCACTAATGGTTCAAGAAAATGAAGCAAAACTTGGTACTAATTTTACGGTTTCTATTGAAGCAGCAGAGGGAGTGTCAACGGGAATCTCTGTAAGCGATCGGTCAACAACCATTAAAGCAGCTATTCATCCAAATGCGACAAAAAAGAGTATTGTGCGACCTGGTCATATTTTCCCTCTGATATCAAACCCTGGCGGGGTTTTGTATAGAGCTGGGCACACAGAAGCGGGTTGTGACTTAGCCCAGATCGCTGGATTCCAACCTTATTCAGTCATTTGTGAAATTTTAAATGATGATGGATCCATGGCCAGACTTGATGATTTAAAAATTTTTGCAAAAAAACATAATCTAAAAATAGGTTCGATTGCAGACTTGATTGAATATAGAAGAAGAAAAGAAAACTTAATCAACCGAACCAGTGAAGAAAATTTGAAGACGGAGTACGGTGAATTTAGACTCATTACCTATAAAGATATTATTTCAGATTATATTCATCTTGCTTTTATAAAAGGTGAAATTCTCAACAATGAACCTATAATGGTTAGAGTTCATGAGCCACTGTCAATTCTTGACTTTATTATAAAAGATGACAAACACTCATGGTCACCGAATGATGCATTTAAAAAAATATCACAGGAAAAAAATGGAGTAATACTTTTTCTAAATTATGGAAATTTAAACAAAGTACAAAAAATTAATGATCTTACTCAGCAACCCAAGAATAAACAGAATGATTTGCGTAATTATGGAATTGGCTCCCAAATACTAGTTGATCTCGGTATTAAAGAAATGAAGCTACTTGCTTCTCCCAGGAAAATGCCAAGTATGATAGGCTTTGGTTTGGATGTAAAAGAATTTATAGAAAAATAAATTTATGGTAAAATAAATTTATTGATTGAAAAAATTTACATCAACAAAAATCCCTTAGATTCCCAGAATCCAACTCACCTCCTTTTTTTACAATGACGTCTGCTCATTTAAATCTTTTTTCTATTCTAAATAAAAAAGGTCCCGTTTTAGGACTTGATTTAGGAATAAAAAAAACTGGGGTCGCCATTGGGAATAACGAATTAAAAACATCAGAGAATCTGACTACCTTCATTGCAAAGAATAAAAACGAGAGATTAAAAAAAATAAAAAAAATTGTAGATCAATGGCAGCCCATTTACATCGTTATTGGACTGCCAACTAATCAAGATGATTCCATGAGCGCGGTGTCAAGATTCTGTTTAAATACAGGAAAAGAAATTAAAAATAAACTGAATATTCCTGTTGTATTTACAAATGAAAACTACTCTTCAACTGAAGCAGAAGATTTTATAGAAAACCATTTAAATTTAAATTTAAGGAAAAATGATGATCTGATTGATCAGCTTTCAGCAGATATCATTCTTAAAACACATTTTAATGAAATAGACTCACTAAATAGCACTAAAAAGATATGAAAAATATTCAAATTAATGAAAATGGAAAATTAAAACATTTATTGACTATCGAAGGTCTTACAAAAAATATCATTGATGAAATTTTTGTAAGAGCAGACTCATTTATTGACTCTGAAAAAAATAACGTAAAGAAAGTTGATCTTTTGACTGGAAAAACTATCTGTAATCTTTTTTTTGAAAACAGCACAAGAACAAGAACCACATTTGAAATAGCCGCAAAAAAACTATCTGCTGATGTAATTAATCTAAATGTAAATACCTCTTCACACTCTAAAGGTGAATCAATCTTAGATACGATAAATAATTTGATTGCCATGCATGCGGATATGTTTGTTATTCGACATGGTCAATCCGGCGCTGTCCACTTTATTGCGGAAAATATTAACCCAAAAATTAAAATTGTAAATGCTGGTGATGGTTACCATGCGCATCCAACCCAAGGGTTACTTGATGCTTTTACTATAAGACATTACAAGAAAAAATTTACAAATCTTAAGGTTGCCATTGTTGGAGACATAAAACATTCTAGAGTTGCTAGATCAGATATTAATGCATTAAATATTTTAGGTGTTCCTGAAATACGGGTGATTGCTCCAAAAACCTTAATGCCCTTTGGGGTTGAAGAGCTTGGTGTGATTCCATATGATAATTTTGACGATGGCATAAAAAATGTTGACGTAGTTATGATGCTGAGATTGCAACAAGAAAGAATGGAAAATGCGCTAATTCCAAGCCACGAAGAATATTTTAAAACTTTTGGATTAACATCCAAACGGATTAATTACGCTGATCCAGAATGTATTATCATGCACCCAGGTCCAATGAACCGAGGTGTGGAAATTGAATCAACAGTTGCAGACTCTCACCAAGCAGTGATACTTCCTCAAGTAAGTTTTGGTATTGCTATCAGGATGGCAGTTATGTCGATGTTATTGGAGGATTGATGGGGTATCTTATAAAACAAATAGAGATTTTAAATAACGATCATCAGTTTCGTAAAAAAGAGTTTTTGTCTTTAACAAAAGGTAAATTGAAAGAACACACAGATAATGACTTTCTTAATGAAAAATTAAAATATGAGATTATTGATGGGCAGAACTGTATTTTTATCCCTGTTGTTACTGATCTCTATGCAGACTTAAAAACTCCCGGTCAAGAATATAAATCAATATTAGATCAAGAAATATCGGCTGCCACTGCGGGAGGTATTACAACGGTCTGCTGTCAACCAGATACAGAACCAGTACTTGATGAACCCAGTTTAATAAAAGATTTAATTACCAAAGCTAATAAAGTTTTTCCAATTAATATTAAGCCAATGGCAGCAATAACAAAAGACCTGGAAGGTCAACAAATTGCTGAAATGAAGGAATTATATGATGCAGGGGCTATTGGATTTTCTCAAGCTGAAAAATCAATTATCAATACAAAAGTTTTATTAAGGGCTTTTGAATATGCCAAAACTTTTGGGTTTACTTTATTTTTGAGAGCATCTGAAAATTTTTTAATTGAAAATACATTCGCAAATGAAAGTGCGATTGCAACCAGATTAGGTATTAGAGGGTCAAATAAAAATGCAGAAGTAATTGAAGTCCTGAAATATATCGCGCTTTCTAAGGAGATCGGCACCAAAATTCACTTATCTAAGATATCTTGCAGAGAATCCTTAGAGATTATTGCGAGGGCAAAAAATGAAAACATTAATGTCACATGTGATGTGTCTATTAATCAGCTATTGTTTACAGATCAAGATATAGATTTATACAATAGCAATTTTCATCTAAGTCCCCCGCTTCGTTCAAAATCTGATCAAGACTCAATTCTTGAAAGCATAGAATTAGATATTATCGACGCTATTTGTTCAGATCATCATCCTGTTGAAGATGATAAAAAAAAATTACCTTTTGAGGAGTCTGAAAGAGGCGCATCAAGCTTTGAAACATTTATTCCACTCACATTTAAAGCAGCCAAAATTCATAGATTAAATTTAGAACATTTATTATCAAAAATAAGTTACTCGCCATATAAAATAGTCTATGGAGAAAGTTATGATTACCTAAATAATAAAAATACTGATTTTTGTATTTATAATAAGTCACAAAATTGGGTTGCTTCACCAACCGAGCTAAAAAGTTCGGGAAAAAATATTCCGTTTAATTGGGAAATTGAAGGAAGAGTGACGCATACATTTATAGATGGTATGAAAATCTATCAACTTTAAACTAATCCAAATAAAATAATGTTGCAACAAATTTAATTCGCAATATAATTACTCTACGTAGTTTAATAATTTACTTTTTTATAAATAAGGAATTTAGATATGTTAGAAAAATTTGTTAATACCCTCTTAGGAAAAGATACAAAAAGTCCAGCAGCTAAGAAACCAGCAGCTAAGAAACCAGCAGCTAAGAAACCAGCAGCTAAGAAACCAGCAGCT
>JAQCBB010000079.1 GCA_027621535.1 Pseudomonadota bacterium
TTTTTGAATTATTCCAAAAAAATGTGCTTATCTTAGGTTTTGGGAGAATTGGTCAAGCTGTTGCAAAACGTTGTCTTGGTTTTGAGATGAATGTTTATGTTTATGATCCTTATGTTGAAGTTAAAATCATAAAAGAAAGCAATTGTCATCCTATTTCAATTAATGAAGGATTTCAAATTGCTGATTTTATTAGTATCCACTTACCTTTAAATCAGGAAACTAACAGTCTAATAAATCGCCGGAGCTTTCAAGAAATGAAAAATAATTGTGTAATCGTTAATACGGCAAGGGGAGGAATAATTAATGAACAAGATCTTTACGATGCTCTCAAAGAAAACAAAATTCAAGCTGCGGGTCTAGATGTATTTGAACAAGAACCTCCTCCAAAAGATCACCCCTTATTCGAATTGCCCAATATTCTCGTTACCCCTCATAATGCTGCATTATCACTTGAATGCCGAAAACGAATGGCGATCGAGGTCTGCGAAACTGTATCTTTTTATTTAAAAGATAAAGAGAAATTAAATATTCAAAATATTATCAATAGAAAAGAATTAGGAATTTAGTTCTCTAGAAATTGTTGTAACCCAATAAGCCTGCGGACATTCACTTAAAATTGATTTTTTCATCGAGTCAATTTCATCATTATGAGATAAAATCACTACACAACCCCCAAAACCAGCGCCTGTGAGTCTAGCACCTAAAGCGCCATTCTTTTTAGCAGACTCCACGACTTGATTTAACTCATCACTTGATATTTCATAGTCATCCTTCATTGATTGGTGGCTTAAAAACATTAACTCTCCAAAATTTTTGGCATCATTTTTTTCTAAATAAGTAGCTGCTTTGATTACTCGATCGTTTTCAGAGATTATATGCTTAGCTCTTTTTTGAATTATTGGATTTTGAATTTTATTTAATTGATCAATTGAGGCATATCGAAGAGAGGGAATTTTTAAAATATTTGAGGCAATAAGAGATTCATTTTTACGTTCGTTATACTTGCCCTCTGAGAGTTTTCTATTACTGCCAGAATGAATGGTAATAAAACTATGACTAGAAAAAATAGGAATGGATTTAATTTGAAGATTTTCGCAATCTAAAAAAATAGCCTCACCTATTCGAGCAGTAGCGGCACTCATTTGATCCATAACTCCACATTGTGTTCCTACAAACTGATGTTCTATTTGTTGTCCCATGATTGCTAATTCCTGAGAACTTAAAGGAAGATTTTGAATTTTTGTAAGTACCCGCAATAAAGCAATTCCTAATGCTGCCGAAGAGGAAAGCCCTGATCCACTTGGAATACTTGAGCTAACAGCAATATCTATTCCTTTTAATGAAGGTGATAATTTTTGGATAAAATAAATCGCACCTCTGACAAAATCAAACCAGGTCCCGTCATTTGCTGATGAGGTTTTTGAAGTCAATTCTCCAAATTCACTTGAAATTCCAACTATTTCTGTATCATCTCTCGTGCCAATGCTAACTTCAATTGTCTGAGAAATCGGAGAAGGCAAAACAAAACCATCATTATAATCTGTATGCTCCCCTATTAAGTTTATCCTTCCATGAGCTGAGGCTGAGTCAGAGGGTAATTTTTTAAAATAAGATTGAAAAAGTTCAACGCTGTTCATCTAGTTCTAATATCTCTATCCATATGATTAACCTAATTGGATTGGAGTAATTTTTTTTCCCATTGCCAAGCAGAAGAAATAATTGTTTTTAAATCTGAATATTGAGCAGTCCAATTTAATTCCTCTTTTATCTTTTTATTATTTGCCACTAGCTGAGCTGGATCTCCCTTACGACGTGACTCTATATTTATCTTTATTTTTCTTTGAGTAACATCTTCTGCAATCTCTATAATCTCTTTAACACTAAAACCGATATTATTACCAATATTATAAATATTTGAGATTTGTTTACTCCTCAAACTATCTAATGCTAAAAGGTGCGCTTCGGCCAAATCCATAACATGGATATAATCTCTAATACAAGTTCCGTCTTTAGTTGTGTAATCATCACCAAAAACTGTAATTGAATTTTTTCTTCCTGATGCCGCTTGCAAAACAAGAGGAATCAAATGAGTTTCAGGATTATGGCTTTCTCCAATAGTGCCATCTAAATGGGCACCACAAGCATTAAAATATCTTAAGCAAGTTGATTTTAAACCATAAGCCCTGTCATAATCTTTAAGGATATTTTCCACCATTGCTTTTGTCTGTCCATAGGGGTTAACAGGATTAATGTTTTCTTCTTCAGATATTGGACTTGGACCGGGATCCCCATAAACCGCGGCTGAAGAAGAAAAGATAAAATTTAAAATTTTTTGATCAACCATGCAATTCAATAGGTTCATGGTATTGTTAACATTGTTCTCATAATATTTTTGAGGATATAAATAAGACTCTCCCACATTAATATAAGATGCGAAATGCATGACTAAATCATAATTGTTTTGAAGAATAGAATTAAGCTGATCTTTATTAGCTAAATCGCATTTGTGAAATTGAAAACCTAATGTATTTTCTTCATACCCAGTCGATAAATTATCTAACACCTCCACTTTGTAATTTGTTTTTTGAAGTCGTCTTAACATATGAGAGCCAATATAACCTGCTCCACCAACAACTAAAATTTTCATGATATTAAATTACACTTATCTGTAGCAAATATTAGGAATTATTTTATTTTTTAAGAATGTAAAGACTGCTGTTAAATTCATCAGCAATTAAAAATATTTCACCTAAATTATTT
>JAQCBB010000032.1 GCA_027621535.1 Pseudomonadota bacterium
TTGACGCCAGTATCCGAGGGTCGCCACCACAATTCCTGGATTCACGTCGGTCGATACCTTTGCAGCCGCTTCAAAAGAACCCCGATCATTAAATACTTTAACTTTTTGCCCTTCGGATATCCCACGATCTTTCGCATCTTTTGGATTAATTAACACAAATTGTTCCCCCTGCCCTTTGAGCTTGTTCTCGATATTGGCGTAACTAGAATTAATAAATCCATGACTCTTCGGTGCAAGAATATTGAGCGGATATTTTTTAGCCAGCTCGGGATTGGCTTGATGAGTCTCTCTTGAAGGTACATAGTCTGGCAGTTCTGGGATATCTTCACCCGGTTGAAAGTCTTCATACATCTGACGGAATGGACCCGCCACAAAATTCTTCGCCCCCACGACCCTAAACTCACATTTCCCAGAGGGTGTTGGAAAGTTACCTTGTTTATGTGGTGCACGGTTATCTTTGGTACCCACATTAAGCCTTGCGTAGCCATGTTTTTTTAGATAATTAAGATCAATGCCTTGAGAAGCTGGAGCATCCCAGTCGATATAGTTTTCTAAGCATTCCGTATCATTCCATTTAAAGTTATCTTCTTCAAAACCGAGCCGTTTTGCGAGCTGTCTAAAGATTTCATTATTCGGTAAACATTCTCCTGGGGAGTCGATACATTTTTCATTGTAGGTCAGGTAGAGGTGACCCCATGAGAGAATAATATCCTCTTGCTCTGCTCCCATGGATGCGGGCAACAGAATATCGGCAAAGGCTGCGGTATCTGAAATAAAATGTTCTGCAGAAACGAGGAATAGATCTTCACGTTTCAAACCCTCAATAATTTTTTCTGATTCTGTCGCTTGGGTTACCGGATTGGTGTTCCAGCACATCATTGATTTAATCGGCACTTTGAGTTTTTGTTCTCCGGTCAACACTCGGCCTAATTGTAAGTTATTCACCACCTGAGTTCCTTTGGGAATCAGGTCCGGCCGACAAATGACATCAAATTTATAGGGGTGCTCCCACACAGGAAACTGAAGGATACCGCCGCCCACATGACGCCAGGCTCCGGTTAATGCGGGTAATGCCGTCACTGCACGAATCGCTTGACTGCCACCATAACTCTTTTCAAGGGCAACACCAATGCGAATGGCAGAAGGTTGTGTGGTCGCATATTCACGCGCAAGCTTTCGGATATCTTCGGCGGGAATACCTGTAATCTCAGCAGCCCACTCCGGGGTTCTTTGTTTTGCAAGTTCAGCTAATTCTGGATAGCCGACGGTATAATTATCGACATAGTCTTGATCCACTAACCCTTCTTCAATAATCACATGCATCATGGCCATGGCAAGCGCCCCATCCGTTCCAGGTTTAGGACAAATATGCCAGTCTGCCTCTTTTGCAGTGCGTGATGCATAAGCGTCAATCACCACAACTTTAGATCCATTTTTTTGAGCTTCTTTAATGATGTGCCAGTGATGTAAGTTGGTGCTGACTGAATTACAAGCCCAAACAATAATGAATTTAGAATGGATAAAACTTTCTGGATCGACACCAGCGGTCGGACCAATAGTCAATAACCAGGCTGTGCAGGATCCCTCACCACAGAAAGTTCGCTCAGTGACCGTCGCGCCTAATCTCGCAAAAAAAGCATCACCGCCATTGAGCCCATGGACCAAACCTTGATTTCCTAAATAACTATTGGGCATAATGGCCTCAGCACCATACTCATTAATAATTTGTGTCCATTTACTGACAATGGTATCAAAAGCCTCATCCCAAGTAATTCTTTCAAATTGTTTTTCACCCTTGGGTCCTACTCTTTTCATGGGATATAACAAGCGATCAGGATGATAATGGCGTTTTTCGTAATCGTTTAATTTGACACACAATCCACCGCGCGTCATGGGGTGGTCGGGATTCCCTTGAACCTTGATGAGTTTTTTATCTTGAACATGAAACACCATGGCGCAGGTATCGGGACAGTCATGCGGACAGCCCCCATGATGTTTATTAATGACAGACTTTAAATCACCATCCATACCGAATCCTTTATAATAGATTTCAGTTTCAATGTAGCACAAAAAAAAAGCCCTGCAAATAGCAAGGGCTTTAAATAAAATAAATTAATGATTAATTAGAAAACGCGATGTTCATACAGCGGTCATTAATAAACGTGAATTCAACTGTTTTCCAGGTTGTGTCTTTACCTGATTTCACAATGTTAGAGTAGTACCACATATCGACCTTATCTTTCTTTTTGTTGTCTTTGTTGTCGGTTGGCCGGCCAATCACAGTGCTGGCTTCTTTGGGTTTAACCGCAATTTCCTTACTATCTGGTTCACCTAAATACTTCTCAACACGTGATTTCGGCTTGCCGTTGAAAAGGGTTAGAAATTCATCCTCTGAATAGATTTTTTTCTCAGCATAACCTGCTGAAATAAATAAAAAAGATATCAGGGAAAGAATAAATAGTTTTAATTTCATGAGCTTTGTATTCCTATTAATTTAAATTTAATTGTAAACCATCATATGCCAAATAGACATGATCCGGTAAGTCTGAAGATACCGCATCATACTCTATATCATGAGTCATATGAATAAAAAAAGTTCGCTTTGCTTTGATTTTTTCACTCATTTCAAGGCTTTGTTTAAAGCCATAATGGGCAAAGTGAGGTTCGTAGCGAAGACAATCGAGGAGAAGTATATCCAAATCATGCAGCAGTTCTAGGGTTGATTCTGGAATCTCAGAAACGTCGGTGATGTAGGCTATGTTACCAATGCGGTAGCCTAAAATTTCCATGTGTCCATGGATCACCGGGAGTGGAATAATCTCAGTCTCCTCTATACGAATAGGACCATTGACGATATTCGCTTGTAATACCGGGGTTTCCCAAAACTGGCTTTCATCACGAATGGCATAATTAAATTTTAATTTTAATTCCTTCATGGTATTTTCATTGGCAAAAATGGGGATGGGTTGCTTATATTTTTGACAATAAGCCCTTAAATCATCGATGCCATGGCAATGATCCGCATGGTGGTGGGTAAACAGAACTGCATCAATTTTGTTAATTTTTTCGCGCATGGCCTGCATCTTAAAATCCGGTGAGGTATCAATCAGAATGTTACTGCCATTATCTAAGGTGATAATCGAGGAGCATCGACTCCTTTTGTTTTTCATATCACTGGAGTGACAAACTGGACATTCACAGCCAATCACGGGGGTTCCTGCACTTGAGCCTGCGCCTAATACGGTAATTTTCATAAGGGGTTAGGTTGTATTTTATTAAACAGGTTAAAGAAATTTGCTGATGTCGCCTTAGCAATCGCTTCTATGGGAAGCTCTTTTAACCGACTTAGTTCTTCTGCTACATGAATTACTTTTGACGGATCATTGGTTTTACCTCGAAATGGGACAGGAGCAAGGTAGGGTGAATCTGTTTCTATTAACATGCGCTCAAGGGGTAATTTTTTGGCCGTCTCTTTTAAATCAATCGCATTTTTAAAAGTAACGATGCCTGAAAAAGAGATAAAAAAATCGAGTTCGATTGCTTGCATCGCCATTTCATATGTTTCGGTGAAGCAATGCAGGACCCCTCTTGTGCCAGGGGCGAGCTCTTCCTTCAAAATCTGGATGGTATCGTCTCGAGCTTCTCGGGTATGGATGATTAATGGCAAGTGAGATTCATTAGCCGCACGAATATGTTTACGAAACCGTTCACGCTGCCACTCTAAATCCCCTTTAAGCCTGAAATAATCCAAACCTGTTTCACCAATGGCGACAACTTTATTTTTTGTGGCAATGGAAACCAACTCCTCAATACTGGGCTCAACAATATCCTCATAATCTGGATGCACGCCAATGGAAGCGTATAAATTAGCATGTGCTTGACTGAGCTCGTCAATTTCACTAAATTTATCCATTTCCACAGACACGCAAAGAGCATGCGTGACTTTGTTCGTCTGCATATTGATCAGAATGTCATCCAGGTTATTTCGCAGTTCTGGAAAATTTAAATGGCAATGTGAATCTACAAACATTAGTTATAAATCCTTTTGTAATCGATCATCACAGCATCCAATGCCATTGACTTATTAATGGGGGTATCTGAAAGCCGAGCATACTCGTTTAATTTTTTATAAAAGTTCAGGGTCTCTTTATAAGATAAAGTTTTTGTGATTTGTTCAATTTTATCTGTGATATTTGTGAAATAATGCAGCTCCTTAAATTCAGTGTAGCTTGAAAGATCAAAGATCCATTTTTGCATGATTTCGATGAAAAATCCGAATCCACTCGTTAATAAAGCATCGTTAACATGCATCATGTCAAAATATTTTCCCTTCATCAACAAATTGACAATGCTATTTACAAGCTCATGGTCATTGGCCAGTTGAATTGCAAACAATGGTTTATTTCCAGATAAATCAATAAATTGAATTGCGTCTTGATGACCTTCCTGCTCAAGATAATTAACGGTTTGCTCTCTGGTTGGTGAGGGTAAAATATGAATGGATGCGCGACTCCGAATGGTGGGCAAAATTTTGTGTAAATTTTTACTATTTAAAATAAAGAAAGTGTTACTTGGTGGTTCTTCTAAATTTTTCAACAAAGCGTTAGCCGCACTCGTGGATAACAGATCAGCTTCCTTAATATAGATGATCTTATAATCATCTTCACTACTGCTGGCTAATTCAATAAAGGAGGATAGTTCGCGTACCTGTTCAATAGATACCACTGCTGTCTTTAATTCTGGATTTTTTTCAATGACGCGCAGTTTTGGATGTTCAACAAAAGGATACTCACAAGATTTACAGTGGCCACAGGCTTGCTGTTGAGTACCAGTTTGTTCACATAAGATATTTCTTAATAAACACTCTATCAAATATTCGCTTCCCTCACCTTCTTGTGAGACAAATAAGTGGGTTTGCGTTTCCTTGAAATTTTTTGCAAAAGCGGGTTGATAAAAAGATTGGTACCAGGGCATCATTTAATCAACACATCCAATCTATCTTTAATCTTGGATTGAATATCTTCGATTGATTTTGTCGAATCAAGAATGAAATAGCGAAGATCAGATTTAGCTAAATCTAGATACACCTTACGCACCCCATTAAAAAACTCTATGGATGATTGTTCAAATTTATCCAAATTTCTTGCTCCAGTTATTCTAGATTTAGCAATACTTGGATCAAGATCAAAAATAAAAGTTAGGTCAGGTTTTAAATGGGAATGAACAATTTTTTCAAGGGATTGAATAAAGCTAACATCAATTTTCTTTCCACCATGCTGATAAGCGTAAGAGGCGTCTGTAAATCGATCGCAGATCACGGAGGTATTATTATCCAGTGTAGGCTCAATCAATACTTTTAAATGTTCACTGCGCGCTGCAAACATGAGTAAGGTTTCTGTATTCACATGCATCTCATGGTGCAATAACAATTCTCTTAATTGTTCTCCAAGAGGTGTACCTCCTGGTTCGCGAGTTTGTATACAAGGATATCCATGTTCATGTAAATATTGGGCAATAAAATCCAAGTGGGTGGATTTCCCAGCGCCATCAATACCTTCAACTGTAATAAAAAAAGCCATTATTTATTATTTCTTTGATACAAGTTTACTGCATCATTGTGTTCACTTAAGGTTTCAGAAAACTTATGACGATGATTTCCCATGGCTACAAAATATAAGGCTTTTGTGTTCGCAGGATTCAATGCGGCATTAATCGATTGATAACTGACAATACAAATGGGTGTTGGGGGAAGTTCTTTGCGCGTATATGTGTTGTGGGGGTGATCATTTCTTAAATCTTTTTTGCGAATATTGCCATCAAATTTTTTTATTCCATAAATGACTGTAGGATCACTTTGTAACGGCATTCCCATGTTGAGTCGATTAACAAATACTCCAGACACCATCGATGCTTCATCATAAAAAGTGACCTCTTTTTCAATAATGGAGGCCATTATCAGTGCTTCATAAGGGTCATTATAAGGAAGATTGGTGGAACGATGATTCCAGGCGAGCTTTAATTTTCGATCAAGATGTTGATGAGCCATATTTAATAAAGCGAGGTCTGTGGTATTTTTTATGAAGTAATAGGTATCCGCATAAACCAGCCCCTCAAAACTTTTGGCATCAATATTCAATTCCTTTAATATTTTAGCTTCATCAAATTCATCTAAAGTTTTTTTGACGTAAGGGTTATCTTGAATGGTTTGAAAAATCTGTTGGATGGTCTGACCTTCTACAAAAGTAATAGCGTGTGTGGTTTCTAAGCCCTGAGTAATCATGCGAACTAAATCAACAGAATTATCCCCATTCTTAATACGATAACTCCCCTTTTTGATATTATTTTGATTTCCGGTGATGTAGAACAGTAACTTGAAGCGCCAGGGTGAGCTTATTAATTCCTGCTTATGAAATTCAGTAATAACTTTATTTAAATTTGATCCCTCTGGAATTTCAAAATCTTGATTACTGTCGTTCACATTGATTTGAAAAAATAATAAATGAATGGATAAAAAAATAATAGCTAATAAGATGGCAACGCGATGAAAAACATAATGTTTATTAAATAAAAATTTAAGGTACTTATTTTTAGACATGATTAAATTTTAAAGCAGAATTAAGTTGCTGACTAATCGATTGATTGATTTTAAATTTAAACTCATCGTATTTGATAACCGGGGAAACACCATAAACAGAATTCATCAGATACATTTCATCAAAATGTTTGAGACTGGCATAGCTCACTGGCTTAGCGATAAACGGAACCGTATTCTTTTCAAAGTATTCAATTAATAATTGTCGACTTACGCCCTGCAGGCCAAACTGATTCAAGCTTGGTATTATAAATTTATTTCCTTTTTTAAAGAATATGCAATGATAGGCACCTTCAATAATATTTTGCTTCTGGTCTAACATGATTCGATCATGAATTGATTTTGGCTTACCTGCAAGTGCTAAAATATTAATTAAGCGGTTCAAATGTTTTATCTCGGAAATAGAATTTTTATCTAACAGCACACTGGCTGTTTCGACACTAACCCCGGTTTGATTTTTTATAAACCTTTTTTGATCATAATCAAAGCTTTGTATGATCACGTTGGGTGTCATAATTTTTGAATAATCATAACCCCTTGTTGATTCTCCTCGAGTGATTATAATTTTGATGATTTTAATATCAACTTTAGAACAGAGTTTTTTGATGTCACTTAAAATCTCTGGGCTTCTTGGGATTGAAATATGAATGGCTTTGGCATCTTGCTTTAATTTTTGGTAATGTTTAGCAAAGTGGGGAATACTCCCCCGGTTACATACTAATGTTCTAAAAACACCGTCGCCATATTGGAGTCCTCGGTCTTGAACCGATATCTTGTTTTCAAATTGACCGTTGATAAGCGTTGTATTCACAACTTAATTAAACAGTATTAAATACTAAACTACCGTTCGTTCCCCCAAATCCAAAGTTATTTTTTAAAGCAGATTTAACTTTAATATCGCGGGCTTCATTGGGCACGTAATCAAGATCACATTCTGGATCTGGGTCAACCAAGTTTATAGTAGGCGGTGATTTTTGATGATACAGGGTTAATACAGTAAATATTGACTCGATACCCCCTGCTCCTCCAAGAAGATGCCCTGTCATTGATTTCGTTGAGTTAACGGCAAGTTTATACGCGTGATTGCCAAATAACTCTTTAAGCGCATTTGTTTCATTAATATCACCAAGCAGTGTAGAAGTTCCATGCGCATTGATAAATCGAATATCCTCAGGATTGAGTTGTGCATTCTTTAAAGCATTCGCCATAGAGCGTCTAGGTCCATCTGTGGAAGGTGCGGTAATATGATAAGCGTCGGCACTCATTCCGTACCCGCTTAATTCAGCATAAATTTTAGCACCACGTTTTTTTGCAGATTCGTATTCTTCAAGGACCATTACCCCGGCACCTTCTCCGATCACAAAACCATCTCGCCCTTTATCCCATGGTCGAGAAGCTGATTCTGGATCATCATTCCTACTCGATAATGCTTTTGCAGAGGCAAAACCGGCAACAGATAATTCTGTAATGGCTGCTTCTGATCCTCCAGCGACCATCACATCTGCATCGCCATATTCAATCATTCTTGCAGCGTCACCAATACAGTGAGTTCCAGTGGTACAAGCGGTTACGATTGAAATATTAGGTCCCTTCAATCCATACATAATTGAAAGATTGCCTGAGATCATATTTATAATTGTTCCTGGAATAAAAAATGGAGAAACTCTGCGCGGGCCTGATTCATCATAAGTATCAATTGTACTCTCAATCATGCCTAGGCCACCAATTCCAGATCCAATAGCCACACCAATTCGTTCCGCATTTGCTTCAGTGACCTCAATACCAGAATCTTTAAAAGCTTCCATGCCGGCTACTAAGCCATACTGGATAAAGGTATCCATGCGTCGTATTTCTTTTGGAGGGAGAAACTCTGCTGGATCAAAATTTTTCACTTCGCCAGCAACTTGAGAAGCAAAATTGCTTGCATCAAATTTGGTGATTTTGGATATTCCGGACTTACCTTGAAGGGCATTTTGCCAAGATTCATTCACTCCTATTCCAATAGGAGTGACCAATCCCAGTCCAGTCACTACGACTCTTCTTCGGGACATATAATTTAAAAATTATTGATGGTTATTGATGTAATCAATAGCTTGCTGAACTGTTGTGATTTTTTCAGCATCTTCGTCAGGAATTTCAGTACCGAACTCTTCTTCTAGAGCCATTACTAATTCAACTGTGTCGAGGGAGTCTGCACCTAAATCATCGATAAATGATGATTCATTCTTAACATTAGCAGCGTCTGTACCTAATTGCTCAGATACAATTTTTTTAACTCTTTTTTCGATGTCAGACATCTAATTACCCCTTATTATTAAAAAATGCTATTTTAGCAAAAACTGGTTCTTTTGATACAAAAAATTTAACTTTTTTAAACCATTAACATGCCCCCATTGACATGAATTGTCTCACCTGTTATGTAAGCTGCATCATCAGATGCCAAAAAACAGACCACCTTAGCCACCTCATCTGGATGACCGAGTCGGGCTAATGGAATTAAGCTGATTAACTTATCTTTATGTTCGGGATTTAACGAGCGAGTCATATCAGTATCAATAAAACCAGGCGCAACGCAATTGACGGTAATATTCCTGCTCCCTAATTCTTGCGCTAGTGATTTTGAAAAACCAGTGATACCAGCTTTAGTTGCAGCATAATTCACTTGACCTGCATTACCCATGTGGCCTACGACTGATGAAATGTTAATAATTCGTCCAACTCTTTTTTTCATCATCGGTTTAATTACCGCTTGAGAAAGCTTATACACTGATTTTAAGTTAGTTTGGATGACGCTATCCCAATCATCATCATTCATCCGCATTAAAAGAGTATCTTTGGTAATCCCTGCATTATTCACTAACACTTCAACATCACCGTATTTCTCTGAAATAGTCGCTAATAACTGAGCGATAGATTCATTGTCGTTCACATTAAGAACCATTCCCTGGCCCTCTAGGTCATGCAGAGCAAAGTTTTTTTGGATAATTTCAGCTCCCTGGATTGAGGTAGCCGTGCCAATCGTAAAAAAATCTTGTCTAGATAATTCCACCGCGATTGATGCGCCAATTCCTCGACTGGCTCCTGTAACTAATGCAATTTTTTTCATATTTTATCTCTTCGTATTTTAAAGTTCATTAAATGATTCATCTGAGGTAATGGATAATATTTTCACACCTTCAGATGAAATAATTCTTTTATTTAAACCTGTCAAAACTTTACCAGGGCCGCATTCAATAATTGAATCAATACCACAAGATTCCAAATACCGAATAGATGCAGTCCATTGAACGGGGCTTGATAATTGGGCGATGAGATTAAATTTAATCTCCTCACGATGGGTCACGGGTTTCGCAGTAACATTTTGAATAATCGGGACCATTGAATCATTAAAAACAATGTTATTTAAAAAATCAGCAAATTGTATTTCAGCTTCTTTCATAAGTGAGCAATGAGAGGGAACACTCACCGGTAACATTAATACGCGCTTTGCTCCTTTTTCTTTAAATTCAGGAAGGATATCTTCAAGAAGCTTTTTTTCTCCTGCAATAACTATCTGTCCAGGAGAATTATAATTTACAGGTTCGATCACACCCTTATCTTGATGGGCTAAACATATTTCTTCTACCACATCATCTTCTAATCCAAGAATCGCAGCCATTGCTCCTTCACCTGGTGGAACTGCATTCTGCATCAATTGAGCTCTCTTGTGAACAATTTTAACGGCATCTTGAAAACTAAATACATTTCCAACCAGAGCCGCTGTCAACTCTCCTAAACTATGCCCTGCTAAATAATCTGTATTGAATTCTGGTTTTTTACTTTTTAAAATTTGGTATGTCGCGAATCCCGCAACCAACATTAAAGGTTGGGTGTAGATAGTTTGATTGATTTTTTCATTATCTTGGATAATGAGATCAAATAGATTCTCACCCACAATATCAGATGCTACGTTAAAAAGGTCTTGAACATATGGGCTATTGAAGCCATTCATCATTCCAACAGCTTGTGAACCTTGTCCAGGAAAAACTAAAACATTCTTCATCTTAAATCCTTACGAGAGATGAGCCCCATGTAAAACCTCCACCAAAAGCTTCCATTAGAATTAATTGACCCTTTTTAATGCGGCCTGTTTTAATCCCCTCATTCAGGGCGAGAGGAATTGAAGCTGCAGAGGTATTTCCATGCTTATTAATAGTCACAATGACATTGTCCATCGACATATCTAATTTTTTAGCTGTTGCTTGCAAAATCCTAATATTTGCTTGATGAGGTACAAGCCAATCGATATCTTTCTTTTCATAACCACTCCCCTTTAAGGTTTCGTCTACGATTTGATCTAAAGTATTCACAGCAATTTTGAATACAGCATTTCCCTGCATTTCTATTGTATTCGGTTGATTATCTTTTGACTCACGAGGCACATGAAGCAATTCTTCATGTTCACCATTGCTATTAATAATATTTTTTATAATACCTGGCTCATCTGAAGCCTCAACAATAACAGCTCCGGCGCCATCTCCCCAAAGAATAGCATTTGTTCGATCACTGTAATCCGTTATGGTTGACATAGAATCAGCGCCAATCACAAGTATTTTTTGATATATGCCAGATCGAATAAAGCTATCGGCAGTTGCCAATGCATAGATAAATCCACTACAGACAGCTTGAATATCAAAAGCAGGAATATTTTTTAAATTTAATTTGCGCTGAACGGCACAAGCAACACTGGGAAATATTTTATCCGGAGTGGTTGTGGCCACCAGAATTAAGTCAATTTGATTTTTTAGTAAATCATTATCACCTAAAGCATCTTGAGCAGCAGCAAATGCTAAATCTGATGTTTTTTGTCCCTCGTCAACAATATGTCTTTGGTGTATGCCTGTTCGAGTTTGTATCCACTCGTCAGATGTATCAAATATTTGCTCAAGGTCTTTATTTGTAAGAATTTTTTTTGGTAAATATGAACCGTAAGCTACAAACTTCGAAAATTTCATAATTTAGATGAGTGACTGGTCAATTTTTAGTTGCTTGGTAATTTTTAATACCACATTGTTTTTTGCTTCTTCATAGGCTGTGTTTAAGGCATGCTCAAATGAATAAGCGTCCGCACTCCCATGACTTTTAACCACTATACCATTGATTCCTAAAAATGCAGCTCCGTTATATCTTCTGGGATCTAATCGCTTTTTGAATGCTTTTAAAACCGGCAGCGCAAATAATGCTAACAATTTAGTTAAAATATTTTTTTTAAATTCCTGGCTTAAAAAGTTAGCAAACATTTTTGCAAGACCTTCCGTTGTTTTTAAAGAAACGTTACCCACAAATCCATCACAAACAATAACATCAGTGGTACCCTTGAAGATGTCATTACCTTCAATATTTCCATAAAAATTCAGATGGCTCCTTTTTAGTAAATCATAAGTTTCTTTAGTTATTTCATTTCCTTTTATCGCCTCTGAGCCGATATTCAGTAAGCCAATCTTTGGATTTTTTTTCTTAAGAATGACAGACGATAAAATTGAACCCATAATAGAAAATTGCATTAAATGATGACTTGTGCAATCTGTATTGGCGCCTAAATCAAGCATACAAGACATACCCTTCTGGTTTGGGAGAAAGGAGGCAATAGCTGGACGATCAATCCCAGGAAGCATCTTTAGAACAAACCGACCTATTGCCATAAGGGCTCCGGTATTGCCTGCACTGACAACCGCATGAGCTTGTTTATCTTTAACGAGATTGATTGCCAGTCGCATTGACGAATTTTTTTTATTTTTTAAGGCTGATAGCGGGCTTTCATCCATTAAAACTATTTCTGACGTATGCAAAATAGATAAATTTTTATAGGTATCAATAGATTTTTTTAAATATTTTTTTATTATTGTTTCGTTACCCACAAGAATAATTGAAGCATCAGGGTGATCATTTAAGAAACTTAAAGAGGCTGGGATAGTGATTTTAGGACCAAAATCACCTCCCATTGCATCAACAGAAATTGATACGGACATAAAAAATTATTCAGATTTATCTTGAATTACTTTTTTGCCTTTGTAGAAGCCTGTTGGTGAAATATGATGTCTTAAATGAACTTCACCCGTAGTTGATTCAACTGCCAGTGCTGGGTTACCAAGCCCATCATGTGAGCGACGCATATTTCTTCGAGATGCTGATTTTTTATTCTGTTGAACAGCCATGTAAATTCCTTAAAAAAATTATATACAATTATCATCATGTTTAGGTGAGGATGGTTTTTCTAACAGCATTTCATCTTCAATAAACTTGTAACACATTAAAATCGTCAGTTAACTTTATATGAATACTATCAATTGCGTGTCGATCTGATTCCCTAAATAGGAACCCAATTCATAAGTTTGATCAATCGTAACCGCCGTATTCATAATCTATAAACATCAAAAGCACTTTAACAACAAAATAGCCTTAATACTCAAGTAAGTGAAATTTTGCTCAGGCTTTTCTCGATGAGATATTGTTAACTGTATTTCATCTGTTCCCGAATTTTTATGCTCAGGAAAAAGAGTGAAAATAATGATCGAAATTTTATCATAAATTTGATGTTTTTTCTCAATAAAACATATTAAATCAAAGTTTTGCAATTTTGAAATTAATGCCATAATGTTTTAAAACTTCATGTGAATTTATTCAACATGATATAATCTGTAACTCATAAATCATTCATTTATACGGAAAACGTTTGTTCAATAAAATTTTAATAGCAAACCGTGGGGAAATTGCTGTGCGTATAATTCGTGCATGCAAAGAAATGGATATAACCAGTGTTGCCATATTCTCTGATGCGGATAGATATGCTTTACATGTGAAGAAAGCAGATGAATCCTATTTTGTAGGAGATGATCCATTAAAGGGTTATTTAAACGCACACCGTATTGTAAACATAGCCGTTACTGCAAGATGCGATGCAATTCATCCTGGCTATGGTTTTCTATCTGAAAATCCAGAGTTAGCAGCCATATGTGCCAAACGAGGGATAAAATTTATTGGTCCGGACAGTTCTATCATACATAGAATGGGTGACAAAATTCAGGCCCGTAAAGCAATGATTGAAGCTGGGATTCCAGTCACACCTGGTAGTGATGGGAATATTACAAGTGTTGAAGAGGCTAAAAATCTTGCTCAACAAATTGGTTACCCTGTGATGCTGAAAGCGACTAACGGAGGCGGGGGTCGAGGTATACGTCGCTGCGAAAACGTTAAAGAATTATTATCTAATTACGAGCGAGTTATCTCTGAAGCCACAAAAGCCTTCGGTAATCCAGAATTATTTATGGAAAAGTGTGTGGTTGCTCCAAAGCATATCGAAGTTCAAGTGCTTGCAGACTCGTATGGTAATACAATTCACCTTTATGAGCGTGATTGCTCTATTCAAAGAAGAAACCAAAAATTAATTGAAATCGCTCCCTCACCTCAATTATCTTCAGAACAAAGAGATTATATTGGTAACTTGGCTGTAAGAGCCGCCAAAGCTGTGAATTATGAAAATGCAGGTACGGTTGAGTTTCTCCTTGATCAGGATGATAATTTTTACTTCATGGAGATGAATACTCGACTTCAGGTAGAACACACCATTACCGAATCAATTACTGGAATCGATATTGTGCAAGAACAAATCCGCATTGCTTTTGGACACCAATTAAGATTTAAACAAGAGGATGTTAAATTTAGAGGTTTTGCGATTGAATTTAGAATTAATGCTGAAGATCCCAAACAAGATTTCCTGCCCTCATTTGGAAAAATTACTCGTTACTATGCAGCTGGCGGACCTGGAGTAAGAACTGATGCATCTATTTATACCGGTTACGTTATTCCTCCTTATTATGACTCTATGTGCGCTAAATTAACAGTTTGGGCGTTAACTTGGCAAGATGTCGTTCAAAGAGGCAAGAGGGCGTTAGGTGACTTAGTTGTTTATGGCGTAAAAACCACTATTCCTTATTATTTAGAAATTTTAAATAATCAAAATTTTAAAGAGGCTCAGTTTAATACCTCGTTCGTTGAAACACATGAGGAGCTTACTGATTATAATGATGAACTCCCGCTGGTTATTATTGCGGCGGCTATTTCCGCTGCTATCGCTGCGCATGAAGGTATGTGACAATGAAAAAAATTGATATAACAGAATTAGTATTGCGAGATGGGCACCAGTGCCACATAGCTACTCGACTAAGAACAGAAGACATGCTTCCCATTTGTCATGATCTAGATAACATAGGTTTTTGGTCGATTGAGGCATGGGGTGGCGCAACATTTGATGCATGTGTTAGATATCTTAGGGAAGACCCATGGGAACGTTTACGTAAATTGAGACAAGCTTTGCCAAATAGTAGAATTCAAATGTTACTCCGGGGTCAAAATTTGTTAGGTTATAGGCATTACTCTGATGATGTTGTTGATTTATTTGTTAAAAAATCAGCTGATAATGGTGTTGATGTATTTCGTATTTTTGATGCCATGAATGATTTGAGAAATATCCAAACATCTTTGGATTCAGTCAAAAAATACAAGAAGCACGCTGAGGTTGCAATTAGTTACACAACCTCTCCTCTTCATAATGTCGAATATTTCACATCTCTTGCTCAAGAAATTGAAGCATATGGTGCGGATAGTCTAGCCATTAAAGACATGGCAGGTTTATTAACTCCCGGATCAACAAAGGCACT
>JAQCBB010000080.1 GCA_027621535.1 Pseudomonadota bacterium
TACAATTCTTCATTCTAATGATGTTCATAGTCAAATTGAACCTTTTCCTTTAAACCATAATAGATTTCCTGGTAGAGGTGGTTTTGCGAGAAGAGCAAGTATATTTAATGAAATTAGATCGGTTAATCCCAATACTTTAATTTTTGATGCGGGCGATATTTTTCAAGGAACTCCTTACTTTAATTTCTTTCAAGGAGAACTAGAACTAAAGCTAATGAAAGAAATGGGTTATAATGCTGCCACAATTGGGAATCATGAGTTTGATGCTGGATTAGATACTCTAAAAAGGAATATTTTAAGCACAAATTTCCAATTTATTATATCAAACTATGATTTTGTAAATACTGAATTAGAGGGATTAACAACTCCTTATAAAATATACAAAAAAGAAGGTGTTAAAATAGGTGTGTTTGGATTAGGTATTGAGCTTAGAGGACTTGTTAACCCTATTCTTTATAAAGAAACTAAATATTATGACCCAATTGAAATCTCAGACGAAATGGTAAAAATTTTAAAGGATCAAAAAAAATGTGATCTAATCATTTGTGTTTCCCATTTGGGTCATGAATATAATTCTAATAAAATAAGTGACAGTAAGTTAGCACAGTTAACAAGTGATATAGATTTAATCATTGGTGGGCACACTCATACGTTTTTAAAAGAACCACTTATTACAAAAAATAAGAAAAACAAAAATGTAATTATTAATCAGGTTGGTTCAGGTGGAGTTTACTTAGGCAGAATTGACTTTAATTTTACAAATTCAAGTAAAATTGATACCAATTCTTTACTTGAAGTATAATTTGTAATAAATTATATATCAGTTATTTACTATTTGTTTACAATAATTGTTGTAGGAGTATATAGGCCAAATGAAAAAATAGTAAATACCCCGTCAAAAAAGGATTGTTTTACAACAATACTATAATTAATTTCATCATTAATTTCATTAATTACAGGTGTTTTGTTTGAAATAAATCCTCCAATAAAATTATGTTGTTTTAAAACTTTAGAATAACCCTCTGAAGGCCCTTCACCAAATGTAAAAGTATGCACATTACAAGAGACTGTTAAAACAAGCAGAGTTAATACAAGTATTAGTTTTATTCTTGACATATAATTATAAATTTAGGTAATTTTACACAATGAAAAGTATACTCCAAATATCCGGAATGACATGTGAAGGATGTAGGTCATCAGTAGAGGATAAGCTAGGTAGATTAGATGGAGTAGATAAAGTTCAGGTAGACCTTGCCAGAGGACAAGCAGTAATTTACTCAAAGAATCCAGTAAGCTTGTCACTTATCAAAGAAACTTTGCCCCCAAAATACAGTTTAATTAACGAGGAAGGCATCAATTTGGATACCCATGGTGACGTAACTTTAAAAGAAAGTAAGATTAAACAACTTAAGCCTTTGTTTATAATTCTTGGGTATATATTCATTGCTAGCATATTATTAAATTATAAAAACTGGAATTCAAGTAATGCAATGCTTGATTTTATGGGTCTTTTCTATATTATTTTTAGTTTTTTTAAAATTCTTGATGTTAAAGGATTTTCAATGTCATTTAGGATGTATGATCCTCTTGCAAAACAAGCTCCAATTTATGGTTATATATACCCATTTATAGAAGTAATATTAGGTATGATGTTTTTAATAAGGTATGAAGTAAACATTGCCTTGGTACTA
Source organism: Pseudomonadota bacterium (assembly GCA_027621535.1). Lineage (GTDB taxonomy): Bacteria > Pseudomonadota > Gammaproteobacteria > Burkholderiales > Methylophilaceae > BACL14. The sequence goes on from JAQCBB010000080.1 coordinate 1,692, forward strand.
ACTCTTATAGTTTTAGGCATTACAACTATTGGCGTGACTCAAACACTATTAAACAAAAGAAGTATAAAATGTGCTTGTCTTGGAACTACACTAAACCTTCCTATGACTGAAGCAACTTTTATTGAAAATGCGCTAATGATAATAATGGCTTTTTCTCTGATATTTTCATAAAAAAAGACCCCATTAAGAGGTCTTTTTATAATTTAAATTAAATTGAGATTAATCTACTGCCCACATTACATCTCTAACAATGATTCTTGCAGTAAATCCATTAGGATTAATATCAGCCATTTTTGAATTTCTTACTTGTGGTTGAGAAAATTCACCATTCATAAATTTAATAGCATCAGCAACACTTTCAAATGAGTCCCATGTCATAACCGTTGAGTATTGTTGTTCTATATTATTTAATTTTTGACCAACTCCCCAGTTAGTTCTTCCACCCATATCTTTTTCAAAGGCTGGACCCCAAAGTTTTTGATTTTCATCAATAAATGCAGCAAGATTTGCTGGTCTAGCAAAATTCCATACGGCAGCGTTTCCAGCTCCTTGAATAGAAGCCTTCACATTCCAATGGGTAACACCCATTCCTACATATAAATGGTTAGTTGAAATGTCTTGAGGATCAATACCTAAGATTGACTTTGGATCCCATACGGAAACATCAGTCATTTGCTCAGCTGTTTCATAAACATTAATAAAGGCATAATTCCAAGTATCTGTTCCACCACCTACTCTAGATACTAAACCCCAATTAAGTTGTTTACCATTTTCAATATTGTGTTTAGCTACTTTTGACCAATAAGTTGTTTCAAGTCTTTCAAACTCCGCAACATTCTCTTGAGGAACATTAACAAAAGTAATTGAGTAATACTGAGCATTTAGAAACAACCCAGCAGTTAAAAATAAAATTGTAATAAAATTTTTCATAGTTAATTTATAATTTGTTTAAGTTTAAATTTATAAATCATTTGTTAATTGAATGTTATCTATGAGTTTTTTTAGACCATTT
>JAQCBB010000081.1 GCA_027621535.1 Pseudomonadota bacterium
CTATTTTTGTAGTAGTTAGAGCACCGTATGCTGAAGCAATTTTTAACGAATTTTTTATACTATTTTTTTTAATAAAAAACTCATTTATAAAACAAGCTAAAAAATTATCGCCTGCACCTAAATTATCAATTGATTTAACTCTAAAGGAATCTATTATGATAAAATTATTACCATCATAAATTGATGAATTTATTGAGCCGTTTGTTACACATATAAATTTTAAGTTAAACTTAAAATAAATTGACTCAATTAATGAATTTGTATCAGAGTACTTAAATTTAAATATACTTCCAAGTTTGAGGAGTTCTTCCATGTTTATTTTTAGAAAATCTGACTCATTTAACAAATAATTCACCTTTAATTTGGAATAAAAATTTTGCCTAAGGTTTAAATCAAAAATTTTAAATGTTGAAAGACTAATAAGTTTTTTTAGTGTCATATAAGATACATCGTTTCTAATCCCAAGAGAACCATATACTATACAATCAAAATTATTACAATCTTTTAAGTAGTCATTTTTAAAAGGAATATAGTCCCATGCAACATTTTCTAATATTTCATAGTCAGGTTCACCAGATTTCAGAGTTATCAAGACTTGACCAGTTTGATGATTTTTATCAACATTAAGAAAGTTAGTGCTAAGATTATTTTTTTGAAAATAATTAATAACATTATTACCTAACTTATCTTTTCCTACTGAAGAAATAAAGTTTACATCAAGACCAAATGAGTGAAGTCTATGGTATACATTAAATGGTGCACCTCCTATTTCAATTTTATTAAGATAAACATCCCAAAGAACCTCTCCAAAACATATAATATTTTTCAATTTTTAATAAGTTTTTTACTTAAATCTTCAAGCGAAACACCTTTAGTTTCAGGCATAATAAAATGAGTAAAAAGTAATTGAAGAACCATCATGAATGCAAAGAACCCAAATACAATTCCTGGACCAATCCAGCTAAAAAGAAATGGAATTAGAGATGGTATAATCGCTGCAAGAACCCAATGAGTAGAAACTCCAAATGATTGACCATAGCTTCTTATATGATTAGGAAAAATTTCAGAAATATATACCCAAATTATTGCTCCCTGTCCAATTGCATGTGAAGCTATAAATAAGAATAAGAAAATCGGAAGTAATATTCCTCCCCAATCTAAAATAAATGATAGACTAATTAGGGTAAGAGATATTATGTATCCTATTGAACCAATATACATAAGGCTTTTTCTTCCCAATTTGTCAATTAAACTTATTCCTATATATGTAAATATTACATTGGTTAGTCCAATCCCTACACTATTAAGAAGAGCTGCACTTTGTCCAATACCTCCAGCCTCAAAAATTCTTGGAGCATAGTATAAGAAGGCATTTATGCCAGAAAACTGATTAAATGCTGCTACTAAAAAAGCAAGCATTAAAATAAACCTATATTTCTTTTGAAAAATTGACTCAGTGTTAACATTTAACTCTTTATCTTGAATTATTTCAGCTATTAGTTCATCAGAATCTTTCTTTGAATATGCATCTCTAATAACTTTTTCAGCTTCTTTTTGTTGATTATTGAGATATAGCCACCTTGGACTTTCAGGAATTGTAAGTACCAGGAAAGTATATATAATTGCTGGAAGAGCTTCAATACCCATCATGTATCTCCAATCATTCTCCCCAAGTCCATTTAAAAAATAATTTGATAAAAATGCAACTAAAATTCCTGTGACTAAATTAAATTGATATAATCCAACTAGTTTACCTCTATTTTTAGCTGGTGCAATTTCTGATATATATGCTGGTGCAGCAATACCTGATATTCCTACTCCAACACCACCTAAAAATCTAAATGCAGCGAAAGTAAACGGATCATTAGCTAATGCAGATCCTACAGCTGATAGAGTATAAAAGATGCCTATCCAAAGTAAGGTTTTCTTTCTACCAATTTTTCTAGTTGGGAAACCACCAAAAATAGCCCCAACAACAGTCCCCCACAGAGCCATTGCCATTACAACACTTCCATGAAAAATATCAGTTGAATTCCAAAGTTCTTGAAGTTTTTGATCAGCACCTGATATAACAACTGTATCAAAGCCAAACAGGAAACCTGCTAAGGCGGCAGTTAAAGACCACTTTGTTAATTTATTCATTTTCAAATATAAAGAAATGAAAGATTAATCATATATTAAAAGCTTAGGCTTAAATTTATTTGCTGATTTATAATCTATCTGGGCATAACTATTTATAATAATTATATCGCCCTTTTTGACTTTATAGGTAGCTGGTCCGTTAATTATTACATCACCCTTACCTCTTTCTCCCTCAATTACATAAGTCTCTAATCTTTCGCCATTATTTACATTAAGCAATTGTATTTTTTCTCCACTAATAAGACCCACTTTTTCCATGAGATCAATGTCAAGTGTTAGACTACCAATGTAATCAAGATTTCCATCTGTTACCTTAATTCTATGGATTTTAGATTTTAAAACTTCAATAAGCATTTAAGATTTGGTTTTTATAAATATGAGCCAATACCGAGATTTGAACTCGGGACCTTTTCCTTACCAAGGAAACGCTCTACCCCTGAGCTATATCGGCAAAAAGTAGAG
>JAQCBB010000082.1 GCA_027621535.1 Pseudomonadota bacterium
ATAAAAATTTAGAGTGGTGCCGCCGAGAAGAATCGAACTTCCGACCCCACCCTTACCAAGGGTGTGCATTCTACACACTTCGCTACTTCCTTAGCTTTTTCAATAACAATATACACTAATTTTTTACTCAACAGAAGGTTTGTGTATCAATTTGTGTATCAATTTTTTTTTGTTATTTTTAGTTAATGAAATTTTTGAATTCACTATTACTTGTAATAATCAGTGCAATAATGATTTCTTGTGGTGAGTCTCAAGACTCTGCATACGACAGAGGTTATGATGATGGATATGCCGTTGGTTATAATACTACTTGCCAAATTCGCTCCACATTAATTGCAGGAGATTGGGATAATAAGCATTATTCTAGAGGCTATGCCGATGGAAACTCAGCAGGTACGCAAGCTTGTTTGAACAAAAATAATTGAATAATATTAGCTTATGAAAACTCTCTTAGCCCTATTGCTATTAATCCCTAGTTTGAGTTGGGGTGGTTCAGACAAAACATCTTGGTTACTTGTTCATACTAGCAGCACTGCATACTATGAGGATAATCAAATGATTAACATTCCTTTATCAAAGGATATATTTGCATTTAGCGATAGACCAAATCGTAAATATTTATACTTAAATGCCAAAGAATTTATTTCTTTATGGGATATAAACAAAGAAGGAAGTTTTCATTCAGACCCTCCAAACGCGGTTATCACTTGGACTTATAATAAACAAATACAAGAAGCTGAAATTATAATTGATAATGTGGTTTCTACAGAAAATGGGGTTAGGTATTTATTTCGGATTATCACAGGACAAATTCCTAAAGGTGAACTTTCTAATGTAAGTATATTTATAGATAATTTATCTTCTAGCAATCTGACTTCAGGATTTATAGATTTGGCATAATGAAAACCCTCTTAGCCCTATTGTTATTAATACCTAGTTTGAGTTGGGGATTAACTTTTAAAGATGGGAAGCAAGTAGATGAAGATAATTCTTCAAATAAAAATCAGGAATTAGGTTATTTTGAATTATCCTTTGAAGAAGTGCCATGGCTTGATTGGATTAATACAGAAGTAGAACAATTTTGTAAATCAAATGAAAATATACTAATAGAGCGGAAATGGAGTGATGATGACGGCGAATGGTATTCGGATACCTATCAGATAAGAAAAGGTGAAAATATTACTATTCACTCTACCTACGATAATCAGGATGATAAATGGTACATAACTGAGAGTTTATTTGAATTTCCTACTGAAAATTATGATAATGATTTTGTAAAAATAAGAGACAATATCGAGGGTTATTCTTTAAAAGATGTAATAGTTGATTGCAGAGAAAACAAAACTCTTGTGGAGACTATTGAGTACGATACTTATGATATTTTTATTCAAGATGATTTATTTGATGGTCTTGAGGATAATAAAAAGATAAATGCAAAAGGAAACTTAGAATTACCAACCCAAGACAAATGTAAGAATATAAAAAAATACCCTTTGATGTTTTTAATTCATCATTCAGGGGGTTATATAATGAAGGATTATAAATATATCCTTCATGAATTATGCATAGCCACTTTTGAACCTTTGATTTTTCAAGCAAGAGGTTTTTTCGAAAATTTTTATGATATTTCCAGAGAAGTCCAATGGGCGACAGAAACTGCTGGTGTTACAGACGCTCTACTAGCATTAGATATTTTATCAAATAAACCAAATATTAATCCTGATAAAATAGGAATAACTGGCTGGAGTTGGGGTGGAATGGTAACGATAGAAGCTCAACACAAATTTAATTTACAAAAATTAAATACACAAAATGAGTTTGTTTTTCATTCTGCTATTTATCCATTTTGTAATCATTACGAAGGTGAAAGTTTTACAACTACAGATGCACCATTATTTATAATGATTGGAGCAGAGGATATCATAACACCTCCTGCTTTATGTGAGGAATATATTGAAAAAATGAATGCAGCTGGAAAAAATAATAAAAATATTATTGTTTTTCCTAACACAACTCATAGCTATGACGAATTAAAAACAATTAGTGAAGAATATTCTATTGTTACTGAGGAGTGTCGATTAACTGTAATGGGTAATGGAGATGTTATTATTAAGCCTAATGACCCCAAAAAATGGTTTAATGTAACTGAAAATGGAGGTTGGTTTAGTGGAAAGGGCAATAAGGAAATCTCTACCTTTATTAATGAAATTTGCTGGGGCTGGGGACAGGTAATTACCAATAGAAATGAAAAGGTTTTGCAAAAAACTATTAATCTCTATACAGAAAACGTAAAAAAATATTTATTAAATTAAAAATTAAAACCCCTTTAGCTCTATAATTATTAATACCTAGTTTGTGTTTGGGATTAACATTTAATTTTTTCTGTAATCACTTTTGGTTTATTCCAATTAATTATGCCATTTCTCTACAATAAGCAATTTATGGTCAGAAATTTAACAAAAGATTGGCACTTAAATGACACTGATGAACGAAACAAACTTGCCCAATTAAAAATTGGTATCGCTAAATAATTTTATCGCTTTTTGCTAGTAATTTTAATTATGTTACTTGTTTAGTATGGGTAAATTAGCT
>JAQCBB010000083.1 GCA_027621535.1 Pseudomonadota bacterium
AGATCCTAATGACTCTGCTACAATCTATTATTCTTCAGAAAACATGCTGGCAGAAACTAAAAAAGGTCCTTTGTTTGAGCCTAAGTTTATATTTTATAAAACTGATCATTGGAAAATAATTGACAAGAAATCTCGAGAATCTTTTGAATATTTTATTAAATCTTTTTCAAAAAATATTGAAGTCTTTGACACACCTTCATATTTTAAAGACATTCATAAGTATCATCAAATTATCCATGAAACTGATTTAGCAAATAATTTTTCAGAATATTATAAAAAATTTAAAAATAAACTCTCAAAATATATGCAAACTGCAATTGCAAATGGTAATAAACATTCTGCAAAAGAGTACGCTGAAGCAATTGATTTTATGAAAAGAAGTTATGAGTCATATAAAGAAGTATTTGAGGATTATCATGGCGTTCTTTCACCTTCTAGCCCAGGAGTTGCACCTAAAGGGCTTAAAAGCACAGGTACTGCAGAATTTAACAGAGTTTGGTCTTATTTAGGAACACCGTGTATATCTCTTCCTTTACTTGAGGGAGAAAATAATTTACCATTAGGTGTTCAATTAATTGGTGATCGTTATGATGATCATAGATTTTTAGGGGTTGCCAACTGGTTAGAAAAGGAATGTCAGGAATAAAATGAGTAAAATTACTACAATTATTGGTTTATCTTTTGCAATATATTTTCTAGTTGGCTTAGCAACAACACTAACTCGATCAATGATGATAGGCTTTGTAGATGTACTACCTGTTTATATCTTAATGGTAGTTGCCATCGTAATGATGATCTATGAAGCTTTTTTCGATAAAAGCTAAAAATTTATAAATTGACTGATCACAATAAAAGTTCTTGGTCATTCTTATTATTATTTATTCAGCCAATATTTATGGCTAGTAATTTAATCGTAGCAAGAGGAGGTGTAGAATATGTTCCTCCAATCTCTTTAGCCTTTTGGCGATGGACTGTGGTTTTTCTAATTTTGTTACCGTTTACTTATTTATCTTTAAGGAAAAATTATACATCTGTTAAGAATGAATATAAAAAATTATTTGTTTTAGGAGCCTTGGGGTGTGGGGTTTGTGGAGCGTTTCCATTCTTGGCAGGGCAGACAACAACAGTTGCCAATATGGGAATTATTTATACTTCATCTCCTGTATTTATAATTTTAATTTCAAGTATCTTTTTTAAAGAAAAAATAAATTTTATCAAAGTTATAGGTTTAATCGCTTGTTTAGTTGGAGTCTTTGCAATTATTATAAAAGGAGACATCAATTTATTGATAAATTTAAAGTTTACCTTAGGAGATTTATGGATGTTAGGGGCTGCTATAGGTTGGGCACTGTATTCAATCTATTTATTTTATTGGAAGACTAATTTACAAATTTTTCAAAGATTTACTTTGGTTGCATTATTTGGTGCCATAAGTTTATTACCATTTTATATTGTTGAAGAAGTTTTTATTGAAAGAACTTTCTTCGATTCAGATTTTTTTGCATGGGTTATTTTTGCAGCAATTAGCCCAGGTATTATTGCTTTTACACTTTATACTGTAGCCCAAAAAAAACTCGGAGCATCTCTTACTGGTTTTACCCTATATATCTTTACTATTTATGCAGCAATTTATGGCTATTTTTTATTCGATGAAAAATTAGAGGGCTACCATTTAATAGGGACTATTTTGGTATTCTTTGGAATTTATCTTGCTAGAAAAAATAATGTTAAAAAAACCTAGGAATATTTTTTTGCAATTAATCAGTCTAATTATATTGGTTTATTTGTTTGTAATAATATTCTTATTTTTTTATCAACGCAGCTTGTTGTATCATCCTAATGAAAACAATTATTCAGGAAATAATTTAAGTGCCGAGATACAGAAAGTTAAAATAAAAACATCAGACAATTTAGAATTACTTGGTTGGTTTCATGAAAAAGATTTAGAAAAATTTAAAACTATTATTTTTTTTCATGGAAACGCCGGGACTTTAGAAAATAGAATTTACAAACTAAATCGTTTAAAAGATCTGGATGTTAATTTTTTAATTATTGCCTGGAGAGGTTTTAGTGGAAACCAAGGCAAACCTACTGAAAATAATTTGTATGAAGATGGAAGAAGTGCAGTTAGGTGGATAAAAAATTATGGAGTTGAGGATGAAAATATTGTTTTATATGGAGAATCTTTAGGTACTGGTATAGCAACAGAGATTGCTCAGAATAATAATTTTGCTGGTGTAATTTTAGAGACACCCTTTACATCAATGGTAGATGCTGCAAAAAAATTTTACCCATACATACCAGTTAAATTACTATTAAGAGATAAATATGAAAATATTAAAAAAATTAAAAACATTAGATCTCCAATATTAGTTATGCATGGTGAAGCTGATCAGATAGTCCCTTTTGCAATGGGTCAAAAAATTTTTCAAGAGGCCAATAATCCAAAGTTTTCATATTTTACTAAAAATGATGATCATATGATGGAATTTGATGAAAAATTAATAGGTCAATT
>JAQCBB010000084.1 GCA_027621535.1 Pseudomonadota bacterium
TCCTGGTGCTTGTATTCCATTAAACCAAGTTAAATATCCAATAAAAATTATCCAAACTAATGAAACAGTAATAAATATTTTTGTTCTATTCATTTTTAAAAATATATTATCAAAAATGAGATAGTCATAGAGTTTATTAATCCCTGATTTCATACTTAATCTCATTTCTGAAAAAAGAAGATTGAATCATTTGATTATTGTCATCGTTAATTTTAGTTCTAAACCACCAATTTGCATTAGGATTTGTATTTGAATTACCTCCTACTCCATTATAAGTCTGGCCTTTTGAATATGGTCTACCTTTAGTAACAAAAGCTGGCTGATCTTGATTAAATGGATTTTTATACCCACTGTTGTTTAAATGATTAACTACGTAATGGGATAAATAGCCTGAACCAGTTGAGCACGGTATTTTATTTATTTTCTGATTATTTTCATCACTCATTAATTCAATATTTTGAGACAATTTACATAAAGCTAATTGTTCCTCATAGAATTGCAAAAGAGAATATAAATTATTTTTTGTGACTGTAATTTTAGCTGATGTAGTGTAATTGTTATAAGCAACCACACCAATAGTAGAAAGAATTCCTAGTATTGCAATAACTACTAATAATTCAATTAAGGTAAAACCTTTTTTAAAATTCATTTTAAAAAGCAGTTGGAACCTGAAGATCTGGCAGATCTTTTTTGGTTCCACCATCATCATATGCGGCTCTAATTAAAAAGCATGGAGATTGAACACATCTATCCCATCCAACTAAAACTATTTCCCCAGCATTTCGAGTTGGTCCACTATTCAATAAACCATCTGGATTGCTAGACGTTGGATTATAAGGATTGGTAATTTTACTTTCAAAAACATCGATAAAATACAATGCCCAAGTATTAGAGGATAAATTTCCAGCTCCGCCTGTTGAGCAAGTTTTAATGTGTCTACTTGAATTGGGAGACTCTGTTAAATCAATTCCTGTTTGGCATTTTAAAATTTCAGCCATTGCATATTTTTGGATCATTTTTGCATTGCTTTCCATAGTTTTCTTTTTAGCACTTGCAGTATAACCATTGTACGCAACAACCCCAACAGCTGCTAATATTCCTATAATTGCAACAACCACTAGAAGTTCTATTAAGGTAAATGCTTTTTGATTTTTATATTTCACTTAAGGTTTTTTTTGCTTGAGGTAAATTTCTAACTGGAATTTTTTTTCGTATAACGTCATTCACCTCAAATCCAGATTGGGTTACTATTTTTTTGAAAGTGTCTTCATCAATATTTGAAGATTCTGGAAAAGTAATGGAACCAAGGCCGTCTTCCCAGGAAACTATGACTTTGATATCGTGTTCTTTACCTAATTCGTCCTGAAAAGCTTTGATTAATTTTTTTTGGCATTCAATACACATCATGCCTTCAACGCTACCTACAATTGAGTCGGTTGCTTTTGACATTGCATAAAAAATACCAAATGCGGTAATAATTATTGAAATAAAAAAAATTTTCATAATTCTCATTTTTGATATTAAAAAAAAAATTATGAATTACAATAAATATATATTTGTGTGTGTAAATTATGCCTTTAAATAAATTAAATAAATTTGTTGATGAGATTTCTAAACAATCACCTTTATGTGATGAATTATTGTTAAAGATAAGTACAGAAGAAATCATTTTACTAAAAAAAATAGCAAAACAAAAAAAAATCAACACAATTAGTTTATTTGAGTATGTTAAAGGTCACTTTTCTAGAGCACAATTTTACAGATATATAGCAAACCTAAAAAAAAATGGATTTATAACTGTAAAAAATGCTGAAATTACAATCAATAATTAAATTTTTATTAATAACCTTTGCGGTAGTAATTGCTTATTTGATAATTGATAGATTTCAAATTTATTTATTAACTGGTATTAACGCTCAATCCTCTGAAAATTTGTTAGCAAGTTATATCTATTTACCACATGGACTTAGGGTTTTAGTTGCAATTGTTTTGGGTCCACTAAGTTTTGTTGGTTTACTTTTAGCTCATTTAATAACTGGATATAATGCAATTCAATCAATAAATAGTTTGGTGATCCTATCGTCAATTTTATCTTCAATAGCACCCTACCTTTCAATTTATATCATTTACAAAAAATTTAATCTTAAAATCTTTGAAATTAAATTAGATAAAATAATTGCATTGAGTTTACTGTCAGCTTTTTTTAATTCTTTTTTTGGTGTTTCTTCAAGATTAATTTTTAATTTTTATGAAACTAAAATATTTACAACTCATTTTTTTAAATTTTTTATTGGGGATGTTTTGGGTGTTTGTTTTTTATTTTTTCTAATCATAATTCTAAACATTCTTAAAAAAATCTTAATTAAAAATTATCAACGGTAGTGATTGCATTGGGTAATTGTGAAATGTTATGAACAAAGAAAGCGCAAGCAAACTCTGGAAAATTATTCAGGAAGCTGGCGATTATTTGGTGGGACAATTACCCGATCACCCTAATCACCCTAAAGG
>JAQCBB010000033.1 GCA_027621535.1 Pseudomonadota bacterium
TTAAAAGAAATTAAACCGATAATTAACTTACTGGTTCGTCATAAAATAGATGGAGTTATATTAACTAATACAACTACTGATAAATCACTTGTATCCAAAGCTTATAGAAATATTCCTGGAGGTATTTCAGGATTACCTCTTAATAAAAAGTCAGAAGAGATGTTGATCAATGTAAAAAAGGTATCAAGAAATAAACTGACAATTATTAGTGTTGGGGGAATCATGACACCACAAGATGCCAAAAGAAGAATACAACTTGGGGCGGATTTAATTCAGTTATATACAGGTTTAATCTATCAAGGACCGTTGTTGGTTGATGCAATACGTCGAGAGCTTTAACTTTAATTATCCATTCTTATATTCCTATAGAAGATGTCCTTATGCGATTAGAGCAAGGCTTGCATTACATATCTCTAACATCAACTATTATATTTATGAAATTTCATTAAAAGATAAACCTGAACATATGATTTCAATAAGTCCTAAAGGGACTGTCCCTGTCTTATTGATTGCTGAAAGTATTAAAATGGATGAGAGTTTAGAAATTATGCTTTGGGCATTTCAGCAAGCCCAAATTGAAAATAAGTTGATTCCAAAAAAAAATCGTAAAGAAATCTTTGAATTAGTTCATACTAATGATTCCTTTTTTAAGGAGAATTTAGATCTTTATAAGTATGCACAAAGCGATATTGATAAGAACAAGGCATTCAATCAATGCATGACATTTATTAAAACACTAGACATTATGATTGAAAAAAATAATGGATTTATTTTATCAAAAACACTGTCACTTGCAGACTATGCAATATTTGCTTTCATAAGACAGTTTATTAATGTAGATCAGAAAAAATTCAAAGATACAAATCAAAAAAATATAGAAGGCTGGTATTCAATAATTCAGGAATCCAGTGAGTTTAAATATATTATGAGGAAGCCAAATCTTTTTTAGGGGAAGATATTTGCTTTATTTTGATATTCAGGATAATTTTATATTTTGGATCAATGTCAATCTCAACTTCACCACCATTAACCAGGTCACCAAAAAGCAATTCATCAGCGAGTGCTTTCTTAATCGTGTCTTGAATTAATCTCGACATTGGTCTTGCGCCCATTTTTTCATCAAATCCATTTTTTGCTAAATAATCTTTTAGTTTATCAGAAAAGATTGCCTCAACTTTTTTATCATGTAGTTGGTTTTCAAGTTGAATTAAAAATTTATCAACAACTTTAAGAACTGTTTCATGTTGTAATGGAGCAAACGCAACGATTGCATCAATTCTATTTCTAAATTCTGGAGAAAAGGCCTTATTAATTTCAGCTTTTTCATCAAGTGTCTCTTGTTTTGAGTTAACAAATCCAAGGTTTGATTTTGATAAGGATTCTGCACCAACATTAGTTGTCATTATCAATGTAATATTTCTGAAATCAATTTTTCTTCCATTACTATCGGTTAAGAAGCCATTATCCATTATTTGGAGTAGGATATTGTGTACATCAGGATGAGCTTTTTCAATTTCATCTAATAGCAAAACGGCATATGGATTTTTATTAACAGCTTCTGTTAATGTCCCTCCTTGGTCAAATCCAACATATCCTGGAGGAGCTCCTATTAATTTAGATACGGAATGTCTTTCCATAAATTCACTCATATCAATTCGGATAAGTTCTATACCTAAAGTATAGGCTAATTGTTTTGCAACTTCTGTTTTACCTACCCCAGTAGGACCGCTAAACATAAAACTTCCAATAGGCTTATTATCCGCTAGTAAGCCACTGCGTGACATTTTAATAGCCGTTGATAGTTTATTTATCGCCTCATCCTGACCAAAAATAATTGCTTTTAGGTCACGCTCGAGGTTTCTGAGCATGCTACGATCGTCTTGATTGATATTTTTTGATGGTATTTTTGCAATTTTTGAAATAACTTCTTCAATTTCTTTTGATGAAATGGTTTTTTTCTGTTTTGCTTTGGGCAGAATTTTTTGTAATGCCCCAGCTTCATCAATGACATCTATCGCCTTATCAGGAAGCCTTCTGTCGGTAATATATTTAGCGGATAATTCAACGGCAGCAGTTATTGCATTATTTAAAAATTTAACATTGTGGTGTTTTTCAAACGAATTTTTCAAACCCTTTAGAATCTCTATTGAATTTGGAATAGAGGGTTCTTCGATATCAATTTTTTGAAATCGTCTAGTAAGTGCATGATCTTTTTCAAATACAGAGCGAAATTCTGTAAATGTAGTCGCGCCAATACATCTAAGCTCCCCTTTAGCAAGAGCAGGTTTTAAAAGATTTGAAGCATCAAGAGTTCCGCCGCTCGCAGCGCCAGCTCCAATAATTGTATGGATTTCATCTATAAATAAAATAGAATCAGGTTTTTTGCTCAATTCTTTTAGAACATTTTTTAAGCGTTGTTCAAAGTCACCACGATATTTTGTCCCAGCAATAAGAGAGCCCAAATCAAGCGAATAAATAGTTGTATTTTTTAAGATATCTGGAATGTCACCATCAACAATTTTCTTTGCTAAACCTTCAGCGATTGCCGTTTTACCGACTCCTGCTTCACCGACTAGTAAAGGGTTATTTTTTCTTCTTCTGCAGAGAATTTGCGAGAGTCTTGTAATTTCATCACTTCTTCCAATAACTGGATCAATTCTACCCTCGCCAACCACTTTATTTAAATTGATTGTATAGGCATCAAGGTCACTCTCTTTTTTAGGAGCGCCCTGCTCAGTTGTATTATCCTCTATGTCTTCATTACTGGCAGTATCTGTTGGATCTTTACCTATTCCATGAGCAATAAAGTTAACCACATCAAGTCTGGCTATGTCTTGCTGATGAAGAAAATAAACTGCATGAGAATCTTTTTCTCCAAAAATTGCTACAAGTACGTTTGCACCAATTACCTCTTTTTTTCCAGAGGATTGAACATGCAACATTGCCCTCTGAATAACTCTTTGAAATCCAAGTGTAGGCTGAGTGTCGACATCATTTTCACCATTAACTATCGGAGTATGTTCTTCAATGTGGCTTATCAGGTCTTTTTTTAATGACTCAAAGTTCGCACCACATGCCTTGAGAACTTCTTGAGCTGATGGATTATCTATCATAGCCATTAACAGATGTTCAACCGTTATGAGTTCATGACGCTTTTGACGTGCGTCCATAAATGCCATATGTAAACTTACTTCTAGTTCTTGTGAGATCATAATTTAATCATATCTTTTCTATAATACTTTGCAAGGGGTGTTGTTGTTCTTTTGCTAATTTTAATACTTGATTCATTTTAGTTTCAGCAATTTCATGGGAGTAAATTCCGCACACTGCCATTCCTTCTGTATGAATTTTGAGCATTAATCGCATGGCTTCATCTTCAGATTTTAAAAAAACCTTCTTTATAACGTCTACAACAAATTCCATGGGAGTAAAGTCATCATTCAATAGTAATACTTTGAACATTTTAGGCAGATTTGGTTTAATCTTTTTTTTTGGCTCAATAATTATTTTTGATTCGTGTTGTGCCATAAATTAAATTATTTAAATATCTTTAAAGTTTTAATACTTTTGTCATGAGCATTTATTATCTCAAATGTAATATTTTTTATTTTAAAGCTGGTATTCGTTTCAGGAATATCTTCAAAATATTCTAAAACAAACCCATTTAAGGTTTTTGCTTTTTTTGAGTTTAGTTGTAATTTAATAATCTTATTAATTTTTCTTAAACTACAACCCCCCTCCACAATCCAACCATCTGACATCTCTATAATTCTCGCATCATCGGATGGAAGATTTAAATTAAATTCACCTGTAATTTCTTCCAAAATATCCTCAAGCGTAATTATACCGATAAAATCACCATATTCATTTACAACGACTGCTATTTTGTATTTATTTTCTTGGAAATTTTGAATTTGTTTATATAAGGATGTTCCAGATGCGATAAATCTTGTAGGTTCTATAATTTCTTTTATTTGAGTAATACTCAATCTTTCTTGGTTATCAATAAATTTTACTAGTTTTTTGATATTTAGAAATCCTGTTATTGCTTGATGCTCACTTTCTCTTACTAAAATAAAATCATGATGAAAGGTTTTTAATTTTTTGATAATTTCTTCAATGTCCTGGTTAAATGAAATGAATTCCACATTAGTATGGGGAATCATTAAATCGTCTACAGTACTATTTTCTAAATCCAAAAGATTGATTAACATAGATTGATTTTTGTTGGTTATAACTTTAGATGATGATGATATTACTGATCTTAATTCATCCATGGTAATTAAATGTTTTTCAGAAAAATTTAATTTGATATTTAATATTTTTAAAATTGATAAAACAAAAAAGTTTATAAATAAAACAATAGGGTAAAGAATTTTTAGAAGTGGATATAAAATAAAACTGCAACCTAGAGCCAGTCTTTCAGTGTGCGCTGCGGCAATAACTTTTGGTGTAATTTCACTAAAAATAACAATGAGGAAAGTAACTACGAGAGTCGCTATAAGCAAAACTTCTTCATTATTATTAAAAAATTGAATGGAGATAACTGTCACCATTGATGCTGCAGCTGCATTTGAAAAATTATTACAAATCAAAATAACGCTCAAAAGTTTATCAGTTTGTGAAAGTAATTTTGAGGCCAGTTTTGCTGACCGCAACCCTTTTTTTTCTAAATAATTAAGCTTGTGTTGGTTTATACCCATTAAACTGGTTTCTGCAATCGAAAAAAAAGCTGAAATACCCAGAAGAGTAAATAAAATTAAAATTTGATAAGTTATGGGTAAATTAATCACTTTTGGAATTAAGGAGACTCAGTTTCTTTTTTTTCAGAAATGGATCCGGCAAGATTATTATGGTTAGTACCCAACCAAAGAGCCATTGGACAGCCGACCATTATTGATGAGTAAATACCAAATAGAATTCCAATAGTCAAAGCTAAAGAAAAGTTATGTAATATTTCACCTCCAAAAATTAACATCGATATGACCACAGTTTGTGTTGATAGGTGGGTCATGATTGTTCTTGACATTGTTCTGGTAATAGCATTATTCATAACTTCGATTACTGATGCGCGACGCATTTTTCTGAAATTTTCTCTAACGCGATCAAAAACAACTACTGACTCATTTACGGAGTAGCCTAATACAGCTAATACTGCTGCTAGGACAGTTAAATTAAATTCCCACTGAAAGAATGCAAAGAAGCCAAGGATGATAATGACATCGTGCATATTTGCGATCACTGCTGATAAAGCAAAGCGCCACTCAAACCTTATTGATAAATATAGAATTATTCCCAGACAAACAAAAAGAATTGCTAAAGCGCCACTTTCAAAAAGCTCTTCTCCAACTTGACTGCCAACTGATTCGACACGTTTGATTTCAAAATTACTGCCTAAAATTGATAATTCCTGATTGACAATTTCGGATAATTCAGCGATTGATATTTGTTCATTGATAGGTAGCCTGATTAAAACATCTTTATCAGTGCCAAAGTTTTGTACCTGAATTTCATTTAAATTGATATTTTTCAATTGCTCTCTGATTCCATCAAGATTTGCTTTGTCTTGATATGAGACCTCAATAATGGTACCACCCGTGAAGTCAACACCGTAATTTAAACCCTTTTGAAATAAAAAGAAAAAAGCTAAGATAAAGGTAATTATTGAAATGGCCGCAGCAAATCTTCGGTATTTCATAAAAGGAATATCGTTTTTTACTCTGAAAAATTCCATAAACTTTAGTTGTTTACCTTGTAAATTTCGCCAATATTTAATTTATCAATTTTTCTTTTCGCACCATAATATAAATTAACTAATGCACGCGATACAAGAATGGCTGAGAACATGGATGTAAGAATACCAAGAACGTGAACAACAGCAAAACCTTTAATTGGACCTGTTCCAAACATAAAAAGTGCTAATCCTGCAATTAATGTTGTAATGTTCGAGTCCAGAATTGTACCCCAGGCTTTTTGATATCCCAAATGAATACTTGCCTGTGGTGTATTTCCATTTCTAATTTCATCTCGAATTCTTTCATTAATAAGAACATTGGAGTCGATAGCCATACCAACAGTCAGAGCCATAGCGGCTAATCCGGGAAGAGTTAGTGTTGCTTGAATAGTTGATAAAAGGGCTATCAATAAAACTAAATTAATAGATAAAGCGACCGAAGAAAATAATCCAAAAAGCATGTAGTAAAAAGAAATTAAAAGAATCACGGCAATAAAACCCCAAAGAGTTGACTGAACACCCCTTTGAATATTTTCTTTCCCCATGCTAGGTCCAACAGTTCTTTCTTCAATAATCTCCATTGGTGCTGCAAGCGAACCTGCCCTTAAAAGTAATGACACATCAGTGGCTTCTTGTGCATTTTTCATTCCTGTGATTTGAACACGTCCACCGCCAATTTCACTTTTGATTACTGGGGCAGTAATGATTTCAGTTAATTCTTTTTCAATAAGCAGAATAGCAATTCTTTTGCCAATATTTTCTCGAGTAATTTTTTTAAATACATTAGCACCTTTTCCATCAAGAGTTAGAGAGACAATGGATTGTCCTGTTTGATTGTCCACACCAGGACCAGCATTGTTAATGTTCTCACCTGTTAAAATAACCTCTTTTTTTAGTAATAACGGATTATTATTGCGATCGTAAAATAATTCTCGTCCTAAAGGAATTTTTCCAGCAATAGCTTCATCAATAATTGAAGGTGATGCTTCATCATCAACAAGTCTCATTTCTAGTAAAGCGGTACGGCCAATAATTTCTTTTGCTTTGGCAGTATCTTGAACACCGGGAAGTTGCACAACAATACGATTATCGCCTTGCTGTTGAATGACAGGCTCTGCCACGCCTAATTCATTGATTCTATTATTTAATGTTTCAAGGTTTTGCTTAATTGCAAATTTGGTCATTTCTTCTTTATTTGCTGCAGAACTTTCAACAGTTAATATAAATTTATTATCTTTTTCCAGTTCTTTAATTTTTGAGGTATTTCCTGTATTACCTAAATTAATTCGTTTAGAGAATTCAAAATCGCTATCGGTTTGTGTTAACAAAGCTTTAGCTTTTTTTAAATCTTTTTCATCAGAAAATTGAATAAGTATTGACCCACTTTCAACGTCAATTTGATCATATCGAATTTTATTTTCCCTTAAAGTAGATCGAATCTCATTAATTTTCCCTGTTGATTCTTTGGCTTGGATATTACTTAAATCAACCTGCATTAAAAAATGGACACCTCCTCTTAGATCGAGTCCCAGATACATCGGCTGACCGCCTATAGATTCAAGCCATTTTGGAGAGTTCGGCAGTAAATTTAGAGCAATGATAAAATTTGGACCTAGCTTTTCTTCAAGCAGCCCTTTGGCCGTTAATTGATCCTCATTATTTTCAAGCTTAAATTTTAAATAGCCTTCGGTCAGAATGGCGCTGCTAATACTAATGTTATTTTCATTAAGAAGGTTTTCTGCCTGCGAGATAACAATCGGATCAATTTTCTCTCCCGACTTTAAGGACATAATTTGAACAGCTGGAGACTCACCAAAAAAATTAGGTAATGCGTAGATGACCGAAAGAAATACAATCAGGAGTATCGAGATATTTTTCCAACGAGAATATTGATTCATAGTTAAATGGACTTAATGGTTCCCTTCGGAAGAACAGTTTGCACTGAATTTTTTTGGAGCTTTACGTTAGTATTATTTGCAATATTTAAGATAATATAGAGATCAGATACTTTTTCAATGATTCCCATCATTCCTGAAGATAACATGACTTCATCACCTTTTTTAAGTTCTGAGATTAATTTTTTATGATCTTTAGCTTGCTTCATTTGTGGTCGAATAAGCATAAAATAAAATAAAATAAAAATTACAATGAATGGAACAAAGCTCATTAGTCCCCCCGGAGCAGCTGCTGAATTAGCATAAGCTAAAGAAATCATATTAAACTCAATCTTAAAAATTTAAAGTCGAATTTTAGCATATTTTGAGAATGAAAAAGCTGATTAAGCTATTGTTTTTCTCATTCTAAAGAACTCTTGTTTAAATTTTTGAAATTCCTGTTTTTCTATGGCTGAGCGTGCTTCAAGCATAAATTGTTTATAAAAAAATAAATTATGAATTGTATTAAGAGTTGAACCAAGCATCTCTCCGATCCGATGTAAATGATGTAAATATGATCGGGAAAAGTTTTGACATGTGTAACACATGCATCGTTTGTCAAGGGGGGCTAAATCATTTTTATACTGACTATTTTTAATTTTGATATCACCAAGCCTTGTAAATAGCCACCCATTTCTTGCATTACGGGTTGGCATAACACAATCAAACATATCCACGCCTTGCTCAACGGCATTTAAAATATCTTCTGGCGTGCCAACACCCATAAGATATCTCGGCTTATCCTCAGGCATGTGATCTTTCAGATTATCAATTACTTTCAACATTTCTTCTTTGGGTTCACCGACAGATAAGCCACCAATTGCGTAACCATCAAAATTAATTTCCAATAGCTTTTCAATCGATTCAACCCTTAAATCCCTAAACATTCCCCCTTGAATAATACCAAAAAGAGCATTATCGCTATGAAATGCTTGTTTTGATCGCTCAGCCCATCTTAAACTTAATTCCATGGAAAGTTTTGATTCCTCGAAAGTTGCCGGGTAATTAGTACATTCATCAAAAACCATGGCAATATCCGAGTTGAGTGTCATTTGAATTTGCATTGAAACTTCAGGACTTAAGAAACAAGAGTCTCCATTAATCGGAGACTTAAAAGTTACCCCTTCTTCATTTATGGTTCTTAGTTTACCTAGGCTCCACACTTGAAATCCACCGCTATCCGTTAAAATAGGTCGATCCCAACTGATAAAATGATGCAGCCCTCTATGTTTTTCTATGATATCTAGACCAGGTCTTAACCAAAGGTGATAAGTATTACCTAAAATAATTTCAAAATTAATTTCTTTGAGAATGTTTGGTGATATTGACTTAACCGCACCATAGGTACCCACAGGCATAAAAATTGGAGTTTTTAAGCTTCCGTGCTTTAAAGAAATTTCTGTCGCACGCGCTTTACCATCTTGAGCATTTATTTTTAAATACATAACAATCTTTTTTTTAGTTATCCACATTATAAGTGGATTGAATATTAATTTCGATGAAAAAAAGGGGGAACTAGGATAAAATTGCAGGATGGTAAAAAATGATAAAAGTTTAAAAAAACAATCTGAATTTTATTTGTTGCCAAATTTATTTACTACTGCGGCATTATTTTTTGGCTTTTTTTCAATCCTCAATGCGATGAATGGTAAATTTGAATTTGCCGCATTGGCAATTTTCTTGGCTTTAGTAATGGACGGCCTTGACGGAAGAATCGCTCGACTCACGAACACAGAAAGTAAATTTGGCGCTGAATACGACAGCCTTTCAGATATGGTTTCATTTGGGGTAGCCCCCGCCTTAGTGATGTACGTATGGGCTCTTAAGCCACTAGGAAAAATTGGTTGGATTGGAGCTTTTATATATTGCGCTTGCGCTGCTTTTCGCCTCGCAAGATTTAACACAAAATTAGATATGTCAGAAAAAAAATATTTTTTTGGACTTCCGTCCCCTGCCGCGGCAGCGCTTATAGCAGCATTTATTTGGGTTTGTATTGATAACGGCATTAGTGGTAATGATACATTTTTTAATTTTTTTCAAATGCAATGGTTTGCATGGATTATGATTTTAATTGCAGCTTTATCGATGGTAACGGATATTAAATATTACAGTGGCAAGGACTTAAATTTAAGGAATAGCGTTCCCTCCGTATCTATTTTGCTGATTGTTTTAGCTTTTTCTCTTTTGTCACACAGTCCTGCTGAAATTATTTTTATCATCCTGCTTGGCTACCTCTTATCCGGGTATGCTAATTTTTTTAAAGAAAACTTTAATGGTAAACAAAATATTAAGAAAAAATGACTGAAAAATTAATTGTTTTTGATACGACACTCAGGGATGGCGAACAAAGTCCTGGGGCTTCGATGACCCAAGAAGAGAAGGTCAGAATAGCACTCCAGCTTGAAAAGCTCGGTGTGGATATTATTGAAGCTGGTTTTGCAGCAGCAAGCCCAGGAGACTTTAGTGCCATAGAAGCTGTCTCTAGAAAAGTAACCAAATCTACCGTGTGTTCATTAGCCCGAGCAGTAAGAAACGATATCGATCGTGCTGGTAATGCCATTAAGCATGCAAAATCAGGAAGAATACACACCTTTATAGCTACAAGTCCGATTCACATGGTAAACAAATTACGTATGACCCCTGATCAAGTGCTTGAGCGTGCTGTAGAGGCGGTTAAGTGGGCATTAGAGTTTACAGATGATGTTGAGTTTTCAGCGGAGGATGCTGTTCGATCAGAGATTCCATTCCTCATTGAAGTCTTTAATGCAGTCATTCAGGCGGGTGCAAAAACCATTAATGTTCCCGATACTGTTGGATACTCCATTCCTTTTCAGTGGGGAGATCGAATCAAACAGTTAATTGAAAAAGTTCCAAATTCTAAAAACGTAATTTGGTCAACACATTGTCACAACGATCTCGGAATGGCTGTTGCCAATTCGTTAGCGGCTGTTTTGAATGGCGCGAGACAAGTTGAATGTACCATTAATGGTCTTGGTGAAAGAGCAGGAAATGCAAGTCTTGAGGAAATTGTTATGACCATCAAAACAAGACAAGATGTTTTTAACTTATCCAGTTCAATTAATACTGAGTTTATTGTGCCAACCTCAAAACTTGTTTCAACCATTACCGGTTATGCAGTTCAGCCAAATAAGGCGATTGTTGGGGCCAATGCTTTTGCACACGAGTCCGGTATTCACCAGGATGGTGTTTTAAAACATCGTGAAACTTATGAAATTATGAAAGCCGAAGATGTGGGCTGGGGCGCTAATAAAATATCTTTGGGTAAATTGTCTGGGCGTAATGCTTTTAAGAGCAGACTTGATGCGCTTGGAATTCAATTAGATACCGATGATCTAGTGAATGCAGCTTTTGATAAATTTAAACTGTTAGCTGATAAAAAATCTGAAATTTTTGATGAAGATATCCATGCTCTTATCAGTGATGAATACTCCTCAGCCATGAAAGAGAGTTTTAAGCTAATTGCATTGAAGGCCACATGTGAAATCAATAAAAATCCTCACTCTTCAATTGTTATTAATTGTAATGGTGAAAATAAATCAGAAACTTCTGAGGGCAGTGGTTTGGTTGATGCAACATTTAAGGCTATTGAAAAAATTGTTCAATCGGATGCAGAACTATTGCTTTTCTCTGTGAATAACATTACCTCAGGAACGGATGCTCAAGGAGAGGTTACTGTTCGACTTACAAAGGGTGGCCGAATTGTGAATGGACAAGGTTCAGACACAGATATTGTCATTGCCTCTGCAAAAGCTTATATCAATGCAGTCAATAAGATTACTTCAAAGCTTGAAAGAGCTCATCCTCAGGTTTAATTTTGGATTTAGCCATATTCGATCTTGATAACACCTTGTTAAGGGGAGACTCTGATTACAATTGGGCTAAATTTCTCATTAAACATCATTTACTGGATCCCAAGTTACATCAGGAAAAAAATGAAATTTTTTATCAAGATTATCAAAACGGAACATTAGATATATATGCATTTTGCGAATTTCAATTTCGACCACTTAAAGAAAATAAGCGAGATAAATTAGACAGCTTAAGGCATGACTACATTGAAACTGTTATAAAACCCATTGTTAGCAACAAATCACTTGACTTAGTCAGGAAGCATCAAATACAAGGTGATCTTTGTATCATTATTACTGCCACCAATTCATACATCACAAGGCCCATTGCCAAGCTTTTTGATATAAATCATTTGATTGGTACGGATCCTGAAGAAATAGACGGAGAATTTACTGGGAAAGTTAAGGGATTGCCCTCATTCAAAGAGGGAAAAATTATAAGACTCAACCATTGGTTGAAAGAAAATAATTACGATTTTCATCAATTTAAAAAAAGTTTTTTTTATTCAGATTCTTTAAATGACCTACCCTTGTTAAAAGTAGTGTCAGACCCTGTATGCGTAAATCCGGATAAAACTCTCATAAAAGAAGCGCAAGCTAATAACTGGCCAATTATTTCTCTTGAGGATTAGCCGAGCAAGTACTCGATCACAAACTTACTACCAAAGTAAGAGAGCAGAAGAAGTATAAAAGCTGTGAATGAGTAATGTAAAGCTTTTTTCCCTCTTATGCCATTAAAAAACCTCTGGTATAAAACATACGCATAAAATAACCAGGATGTTATCCCAAAAAAAGTTTTATGATTAAAAATAAATGGCTGGCCAAATATTTCATTTGAGAAAAAAACTCCAGTAAATATGGTGATGGTGAGTAAGACAAATCCAAAACCTAATATAAAAAATAAGAATTTTTCCATTCCCAGTAATGAATTTTCGGATGAAAAAAAAGAAGATAACTTTTTTTTATGAAGATTTTTCTCTAAAAACATTATAAAAATTGAAAAAAATGCTGAATACGTTAACAAGCCATATCCTAAAATTGCAATACTAATATGTAATAGGTAATAAATGGAGTCATCATTTCGAATGATGTGCTCATGTGAAAATATACTGTGAAAAATCAATATTCCAATTGTGGGAATAACAATGATTTTTTCTAGTCCCTTATGATGCATTTTTATATTAAATATTAAAAAGAAAAATACAGTAACAATACTGACCACTAAAAGAGCATTTGAAAAATCAAAATTTAGTGAGCGGAGTAAGACGTCATAGTAAATTAAAGATGCATGGCAAATTAATGCCAATGAGAGAGATAATCTTTTAATGCTGATATATTTATCATTGAAATTAAAAAGGCTAAGCCAATATAATAAAAGTGCAAATATGTAAGAACCTAAATACAACATATGTATGTTTAATGATTTACAATAACTAATTATATTATAGGTGATATAACTAAGTATGTTAGAAAATTTAGCCGATAAACTTCAATCAGTTGTTCGAAAAATCTCAGGTCAAGCGAGGTTTACAGAGGACAATATTAGTGATGCGATGCGAGAAGTTCGTATTGCCCTCATCGAGGCTGATGTAGCAATCCCCGTTGTTAAATTTTTTATTAATGAAGTAAAAGCAAAAGCAATTGGAACGGATGTTTTAAAGTCTGTATCACCAGGTGATGCCATAGTTAAAATTGTTCAAGACGAATTAACAAATTTAATGGGTCCAGAAAATGCCCCATTGAATATCGCAAAAAAACCACCCTCTATAGTGCTCATGGCTGGTCTTCAGGGCTCTGGTAAAACAACTACATCGGCAAAGTTAGCGAGATTATTAAAAGAGCAAAAGAAAAAAGTTTTATTAGTGAGTGCCGATGTCTATCGTCCAGCAGCGATAGAGCAATTAAAAACTTTGGCTAAAAGTATTGATGTTGATTGTTTTGATTCCTCGCCTAAGGATAAACCACTGGCCATTGCAAAAGCATCTGTTGAATTTTCTAAAAAGCATTTTTATGACGTGA